>JAYFPQ010000063.1:0-31342 GCA_034927595.1 Christensenella sp. | reverse complement strand
TATGTGCGTTATGTGCGGAATCGAATCCACGATTCAGACGAGAGTCGCATTATAGAAACCGTACGGGGGATTGGATATGTTTTACGGGATAAAACGCGCAAAGAGTAAACTTTCAGATCGACTGACTGGCGTCTACACAATATTGTTCGCCGTGATTTTATTTATTCTCTCGGTTGGCGTGTTCTTTATCGCTTTTCAGTTTATGATTCAAAAACAATCGAGCAATCTCTCTATCACAACAGAATTAATGAGCGATCATTTAATTGAAGAGATTGAAGAGAACGAGCCTCTCTCCAGCCCTGAAATCCTTGAAGAGCAGAATAATGACCAGTATCTCTCTATTTTCATCTTTGATTCCGAAGGAGAAACGGTTAACAGATTGCTGAATTTTCCTTTGAACGAGAAGGCGCTCCCAATATCAGCCCCTGAACCCACCTTGATTTTTCAATCGGGGCATATGATGCTTTGTGTATCCCGACCAATCCAAGAACATGAATCGGTATATGGAACTCTTTATATAGTGCAAAAACTTCAGAGTGAAACCGCATTTCTGCGACTTCTTGGAATCCTTCTAATTTGTGCGAATGTGATTGGTGCGTTAGCGGCACTTTGGGCGGGGAACTACACGAGCCGGAAAATGCTTTCGCCAATCAATCAGATAATCGAGGCAACGAATCATATTGGTGGAAGTAATTTGGAGGCTCGCCTTGACGTGCCCGAACCGGACGACGAATTGAAGAATCTCGCCCTTACCATCAACCGTATGTTGGAGCGTGTTTCGACGGCCTATCGGCAGCAAGGGCGGTTTGTTGCGGATGTTTCCCATGAACTTCGCACTCCATTGGCAGTCATGCAAGGGAATGTGGATTTACTCTCCCGCTGGGGAAGCGCGGATCCGAATGTCATGCAGGACAGCATTCGCGCTCTGCAAAAGCAGACCGCTTATATGAATCAGCTTGTTGAAAACCTGTTGTTTCTTGCCAGATTTGACAATATGCAGGCCCAACTTAGCGTTGCTAGTTTTTCAGTTGGGGAACTGTTTGGAGAACTTTTAGAAGAGCAGGCGTTGATCGATCCAGAACATAATTACGAGGTAACTCTCGCTTCCTCAAGTGACAACCTTACTGCGGACAGGACGATGATCAAACAACTTTTGCGTTCTTTGATTGACAATAGCGTCAAATATACGGCACAGGGCGGGCTAATCCAACTTAGCTTTAAATCTGATGATCCACAAGCCATACTAACCGTTTCAGATAATGGAATCGGGATGGATGCCGAGCATTGCGAGCATATCTTCGAGCGGTTTTATCGCGTCGATCCGGCGCGTACGCGTGCAACTGGCGGCATGGGACTAGGTCTATCCATCGTGTCCGTCATTGCGCAGGCACACAGCGGTTATGTTTCCGCTATCAGCAATCCAGACGCAGGAACAACCGTATCTGTTTATTTACCTAGATAACTGCAAACACAAAACAAGGCACTCCGATCAGAGGGCCTTGTTTGCTTTTCAAAAGAATTCTCATCTACTTCTCATGTTTCTCCCGAATGATTCTCATTTTTCGGTGGTATCCTGCAAAAGGAATCTTTGGAGGTTGACATGGGTTACTCAAACAAACAATCGCGTGGAAAAAAGACGATAAAGAACAGCGCGCTCAAAGTGTTTCTACGCGATATCATCTTATTTGGCATTGCCTTAAATGTATTTGCATTATTCCATCATGTTTTGCCGCGAAAATTGCAGCCGGTCGATGTATCACGTTACACGAACTCAACACCTGTTCCGGCAACGCAAAATTCGTCTAACGCGGCGACGGAACTTTCAGCCGCAACTCCCACATTGACAGCAACGCCTGTTCCAGGTGATTTCTCCGCTTCATTTCCCACAATGGACACGGGCACAAACGCGCTTTACAGTTATCAGACGGATACCGTGCGAATTGCGATCAATCGCGTTCAGGAGAACAGCGTCACTTACTTTGTTGCCGATGTCTATGTTAAGAACATACAAGCATTGAAAACCGCGTTTGCAAAGGGAAAATATGGCAAGAACATCTACGATTTCCCTCTTACAACCGCCAATGAAAATCAAGCAGTATTTGCCGTTACCGGTGATTATTACAGTGCGAGAAGCCAAGGCATCGTGGTTCGCAACGGTACTCTTTATCGCGATGTACCCAATACGGATATCTGCGTTCTATATAACGACGGTGAAATTAAAACATATGATTCAGCAAATTTCAATTTAACCGATGCCACTGCACGTGGTATATGGCAGTCCTGGTCGTTTGGGCCGCCTCTGCTGGACGATAACGGTGGTAAGCTGTCGGAATTCAACTCAACGTTGACGGATCGCCATCCAAGAAGCGCAATCGGCTACTATGCGCCTGGGCATTACTGTTTTGTCGTTGTGGACGGGCGGCAGAAGGACTACTCCATTGGCATGAACCTAACCGAACTATCCGCCTTGTTCGAAAGCCTCGGCTGCAAGCAAGCCTACAATTTTGACGGTGGTGCAACCGCCGTAATGATTTTCCAAGGCAACGTCATCAATCAGCCGTACAAAGGTGGTCGAGAGTCGGGAGACATTATCTATTTCAATTAGCAAAGAAGCATCTGTTGACTATTTTTTCGATATTCTGTATTTTGTCGATTTGCACCCACCCTCTTTGATTCGCGTGATTGTATCACTTCGTGAGGGTTTAGCCAAAACAAAGAGCCACCGTTTGGTGGCTCTTTCTTTTTGAATTTTGGGGGGTTCAAACCAGATGAGATTTATAAATATAACAATGTAATAGCGATTTTCTCACGCTTCTTAATGAGGGAATATGAAGAATGACATATTATTAAAAATCACTTGTATTCGAGTTTACTATATGCTATTATATTTACTATATTGGTACACTTTTTGTATTATTGTTAACTTGAGGTATGTTATGCATCAATCAAAAAAGTACGCGATCCTAGTCGAAACTGCGAAATCTTTGTTTTTCAAGCATGGAATACGCCGCGTTAGTGTAACCGAAATTTGCAAAGCAGCGCAAATAAGCAAAGTAACCTTCTATTCCTATTTTAAATGCAAAGAAGACCTGATCCTATTGATTCGTGATGAGTTGTTGGAAGAGGGTTTCTCTAAATTTGATGAGATAAACAGCCAGAACGTAAACTTCGAAAAAAAAGTCGAAATGATGACGGCATGGCGACTTGGCTTTGCACAGGCAATGAACAATGACTTCATCAAAGATGTTATGGATGCTTCCGAACTGGAACAAAGTATTAAAAAACGCTATATGCAAAACATATTGACCGCACAAGAGCGCGGCGAAATCGATCCATTCTTGAACCCGGAATTGATTTGGCTTGTAACGGAAAAATTCAACGAGATTGTTCGGGAATCGACTTGGCAGGATCTAAATATCAGTTTTTCGGACGTGCAAACGCAGCTCAGACAAATGTACTTTTGGGGATTGATCGCGAGAAAGGAAACGGAACATAACAATGCATAACAAAATCACCTTTCCGGTTGGCTACCATGCTTACAACAAACAACAGGTATTCAATTACCAATTAAACCGTTGGCATTCCGTGGGCATGGCCAGACACGAGGATTGCGTCGAAGCTGGGAAGCAGATTCACGTCTTTGGTGACTGGAAAACGGTATTGCTGCAATATGCAAAGACTGCCGAACAAGAGAATCGCCTTCTCAATGCTGCGATTTACTATCGCGCAGCAGAGTTTTATACCATGCACGATCCGGAATCGAAAGCGTCAATCTATCGAAAATTCATTCAACTATTTTATGAAGCCGTTAAAGGCGAGAGCTTTGTGAGAGAGTTTGTCCCCTACGAGACCGGCAAGCTCCCGATCATACGGTTTTTTGCTGAAGGCAAAGCAAAGGGAACGATTTTGTTGCACGCGGGATTTGACTCGTTCTTGGAAGAGTGGCTCTTCATCATGATGGCTTTGTCGCAAAGCGGTTATGATGTTATCGGTTTTGAAGGTCCCGGACAGGGGCATATGCTCATTGAGCAGGGCGTTTCGCTCGATTATCGCTGGGAACGCCCTGTCGCATGCATCCTTGATTATTATACAATCGCAGAGGCTTCCATCTTTGGTTTTTCGATGGGCGGATGGTTTGCCATGCGTGCATCGGCAAATGAACCGCGCATAAAAAACACGATTGTCTCCGGTCACGCTGTTGACTATTCCAGAATACCTCCAAAGTTCATGCGCGATATGATGATGTTTTTTATCAAGCACATGCGCGATTACACAGCAAAATCTTTTGAAGCCACCAGTCATAAAGAAGGAATCAATGGATGGCAGACATATCAGCTGGCAAACATCACAAAACGTTCGCCGCTTGAAGCATTCGAGTATGCGCTCGGCATGAACGCGGAGAACTTAGGAAGTAGCAATGTTACGCAGAATGTTCTGTACCTTACCGGAAGCGAGGATCACTTTGTTCCGATGAAAATGCATGATTGGCAGATTTCTCTCCTGAATAATTGCAAATCATTGACCGACCATGTTTTTACAAAAGAAACGCAAGCGCAAAATCACTGTATGGTTGGCAATATCGGATTGATGGTGCAAGAGATCACTTCTTGGCTTAACTCATTCTCCGGTCAAACACCATTTGCACCCACCCTCAAGTAATCGCGCGATTGTATCATTTCATGAAGGTTTAGCAAGAAACAAAGGCCACCATCCGGTGGTCTTTTGTTTTTGCTTTCCTGCCGACTTGGATCAGCAAGATTGCCCGAATAGACGCATCGTGGCTATTTTTTTGCAGGCATTCGAACAGATTTGTCACTTGCACCGTATAAAACGTAAGCTTTCGCAATGGCAGCGTTGTCCCCCTTCCTTCTACAATGGACGATAGAGATTACCTTGGAGGGCGACATGAACGTACTATCCGTGCGAAATGTGAAGAAAACATACACTTCAAAACACAGTTCCCGTTCCTTTCCCGCATTAAATGGAATCACCTTCTTTGTTGAAGAAGGCGAGTTTACCGGCATTATGGGCCCTTCCGGCGCGGGCAAAACAACCCTGCTCAACGTAATTGCAACCATAGACACGGTGACCTCCGGCCGGATTCAGATCGGGAATCAGGAGATTACGCGAATGCGCGAGCAGGCGTTGTCCGACTTTCGCCGGAACAGTCTCGGCTTCATTTTTCAGGATTACAACCTGTTGGATACGCTTTCCATTCGGGACAATATCGCGCTGCCGCTGGTGCTTTCCCATTGCAGCGCCCAACAGATTGAAACTTCCGTTTGTCAGGTTGCGGACGACCTTGGCATCTACTCAATTCTAAAGAAGTATCCAAGCGAGGTTTCGGGCGGGCAGCGACAGCGAGCCGCGGCGGCGCGCGCGCTGGTTCATTCGCCAAAGCTGATCCTTGCCGACGAACCGACCGGCGCGCTGGACAGCAAATCCTCAGCGGATCTGCTTAGCTGCATGCAGCAGCTGAACCAAAAGCGGCGCGCAACAATCCTGCTCGTTACGCACGATGCGTTTGCCGCGAGCTTTTGCCAGCGGATTTTGTTTATCAAGGACGGTGTCCTGTTTTCGGAGCTGGTCAATACCGGAGACCGGCAGCACTTTTACTCGCAGATTATCGAAGTTCTCTCCCAGATCGGGGGCAATCTCGCATGAGCTTCTTTGAACTGGCCTGCAAGAACATTCGCGGACGTTTTGTGAATTACTTCATGTATTTCATGAGCGTGTCGCTGTCCGTTATGGTGTTCGTAATCTTCGCGTTAATTTTCTGCAATCCGCAGTTTGCGTCGTTTCAAATCGGCACCAACAAGATCAGTCTTGTGTTTCGCGCAGCCGCAATCGCCGTGCTGCTCTTTTCCGTTGTCTTTGTTCTGTATTCAAACCGTTTCTTTTTACGCACCCGAAAAAAAGAGATTGCCATCTATTCGCTGCTTGGCATGCAGCACGAGGATATTTCGAAACTCCTGTTTTACGAGAATTTCGTAATCGGGGCCCTCGCGCTTATCTGCGGAACGCTTCTGGGAACACTGCTTTCGCGCTTTTTTACAAACCTGCTGCTCAGCATCATGGCGGTGAATGCAACCGGAATTACGTTTACCGTAAGCATTTCGGCAATCGTCGCAACCGTTGCCGCGTTTATCCTGATCTTTGCGGCAAACTCCGTGTATTCCAGTCAGGTCATCTATCAATACAAGCTGATTGATCTGTTATCCGCGGAGATAACCGGCGAATTATACTCCAGTTTTTCTCCCGCCGGGGCACTGTTATCCGGATTACTCCTGCTCACGGGATACGTGCTCTCCATGCTGGTGGACGTGAAAACAAGCGGAATGCGCCTCGCGCGCGATGGCGGTTTCGTCATTCTGCTGATTCTCGCCGGAACATTGCTGCTGTTTCACAATCTGGTGCCGATGCTGGCGCGCGCGCTGCAAAACAATCGGCGGATCTACTTTCAACCCGCCAACTTCATCAGCATTTCGCAGATTACCCACCGCGCGCAGGGAAACTCCAAAATGCTGAGCATGGTATCGATTGTGTTGTCGATCGCGATGACGATGACCTGTACCGCGTATTCCTTATATAAGGGACTGGAGAGCACGGTGCTGAGCTATTCACCCTACTCCTATATATGCCGCGACATCAGCGACGCGCAGTTCTCCGAAGTGCAGAGCGCCATTCATGCGCGCGGCGAGGTCAATCTGATCTCCGTTGACCGCATCCAGCTGCTGATGGGCAAAGCGCAATGCGGCGCATACATGCGAAATCAAGCAAAGGATGCCGCGCTGGATTTCGACGTGTACCTCCTCTCGGCAGACGAGTATCAAAAGATCATTGAGAGCACGAGTACGAAACGCGGACGGCTTAGCAACACAAAAACGGAGTTTGGCGGCTCCGTAAAGCCCGGAACCTGCTTTTTTATAGACTCCCAAACATCGGGAGCATTTTGCAAATCCCTCACCGGACAAAGCGTAACCTTCCGCCTCGGGTCCGGTAGCGAATCGCTGACGATCGACGGGGTCTCCCTTCACAAGTATATTGGGCTATTCAACCTGCAGCAATTTGTGACGCTCGTGGTGGACAACGACACGTATAACCGCTATGCGGCTCTGGCGAGTCCGAAGGACGTCGTCAACTTCACGGGTCTGATGTTCGACCATCCGCTTTCCTCCGCGGAAACGGTCAAGGCGCTGGACGAAATCGCGCCGCCCGCGCATTCCTATCTGCGCGATTTGAACGGCAACATCAGCTACATCGGTTTTTATCAAACCATGTTTGCGCTCTATGGCACCTATGTGTTCATCGGCGCTTTTGTCGGCGTTTTGTTCCTTCTGGCGTTGGGCAGCATTCTGTATTACAAGCAGCTCGCCGAGGCGCAGCAGGAACGATCGCATTATGCGATCTTGCGCAAGATCGGTATGCGAAAACGCGAGGCCCGTTCCTCGGTCCGGCGTCAACTGGGCATTGTGTTCGGTTTACCTTTTGTGGTTGGCACGCTGCATATGCTCTTCGCGCTGTTTACCTATCAGCGCGCAACCTCGGAGATGGGAGCCGATTCGTCGGTGTTTCTCGACGCATTCAGCGTCTGGGGCGTGCTGTCGCTTCTATACTTTGCTTTTTACCTGTTCTCCGCCAGCCGGTATTTCCGCACCGTTTGGAAAAATCCGTAACAGAACTTGCACGATCAAACAACTTGAGCTAACACAAAATAGGCACACGAAGGATATCCCACGTGTGCCTTATTTCTTTCTGATTGACTGATTGAGCGGACCGTTGCGCTCCGCAAATGGAGTCCTGTCGAAGTGTCCTGATAAAGATTCGTCCGCACGTAGGTCTGCCGGAACGCGCAGGATTGCCGGATTACTCCGGTTGCGTCGGAAACGCGCGGCCGATGCAATCCTTCATCATCCCGTATACCGCCGATACGTCGTTGATCGCTTCCGTAAAATCCGGCGCGCCTTTTCCTGTTGTGATCGCCAGACAGAGCATGTCGCATTTTTTTGCCAGCCGCACCATGCCCAGATTGTAGGACTTGATCTTCAGCCGCTGTGAATAACGCTCCGCCAGTACAAAATCCCGATTTTTGAGTGCAGCAATCAGAGAGCCATACTCTTTATCGTTTGCAAACGAACGTAGTCTCTTTTCGTAAACATCTTCGTCATCGGAATTCCTGCGTATCCCAATGTCGATATGAATGATACTATTACATAAGATAACCTTAACACTGTTATCGATTCTTCATCACCACCTTCTTAATGTTAACACACTTTTTGAGATTGCCCTAGCTTTATCTGCTCGTTTTCGTTCTCTCTGGCGGATAGCACGCTCCATTGCAAGAGATTTATTTGACTTTTCACAAATAGCATGCTATCATCAGAGAGTATTCAAAATAATTGCTTTGACCGCACATGTTTGCAGATCATCGTCGTTAGATGATTTGAAACATGTGTTTTTGAATTCAGTAAAATTAGGAGGTGCAACATGAGCACTGGTACAGTAAAATGGTTTAACTCGGAAAAAGGGTTCGGATTCATCGCAAACGACGACGGTGGCGATGATGTTTTCGTTCACTTCAAGTCGATTCAGAGCGGCGGATACAAGAGCCTGAACGAGGGTCAGAAAGTGACCTTCGACATTGAAGCCGATCCCAAAGACAGCCGGAAGTTCCGCGCGGTGAACGTTTTCATCGCAGACTAACGAATCTGCTCCGTCCTGAACGGATGGATTGATTCAATCAACAATGTACATCTGCCGGAACGGTCCGGCTCAATAAAAAAGAAAGAAAAATGGTATCAAATGTTTAGCGACAAAAACATCGTCTGCAAAGATTGCGGACAAAACTTCACCTTCACCGCCAGCGAGCAGGAATTCTTTGCAGAAAAAGGGTTCACCAACGAACCGCAGCGCTGCAAGGATTGCCGCACCGCGCGCAAGCAGAATTCTTCCCGCGGAAGCGAACAGCGAATGATGTTTGACGCCGTCTGCGCAAATTGCGGACGTCCCTGCAAGGTTCCGTTTGAACCGCGCAGCGATCGTCCCGTTTACTGCAGCGACTGCTTCCGTAGATAAATCGCTTCCAACGCAGCATTCAGCGCACCCCTTATGGAGTGCGCTGTTTTTATCCGAGCATCCTCTGCTTTTCGGTCAATTTTGCTGCTCAGCAAGTAAGAATGTGCGTTTATATCCGCTATTGTCGGCTTAATGTGATATAATACAAATAAGCAGATAGCCATTTGGCGAACGTAAGTCTTGTAGCCAAGTGGAACTGCTTCTTTTGTTGGATCATGCTTTTCCCCGATCAACGACCTGAAAGGAATCCATTATGAATCTCTTACATGCCATCGTCCATCATCAAACTTTTGGTCAGGGCGAAGTGATACAGATAAGCGACGACTTCGTCAGCGTGTCGTTCCCCAAGCCGCATGGGAAAAAGAAGTTCCTGTTTCCCGCTGCTTTTTATGATCATTTAACGATTGAGGACGATTCGATCAAATCCGAAATGGCAGAGGTTCTCCGGCAAAGCCACATTCTGATTGAGGCGGAGGAACAGCGCGTCGGGCGAGCGAATCGCATGGCGCAATTCCGTGCCGATTCCATCGAAAAGGCGAATAAGTCGACGAAAACAAAGAAAAAGAAATAGGCTTTTAGTCTATTGTTTGACTTCATTTCTTAACGTTCATCTCGACTGTAAATAAGATTGATATCGAGATCTTCTGATTGCAAACAAGAATGATATCAGGCGATCATAGAACGATTAAAGAACCGTATTCTCAAGATGGGAATACGGTTCTTTTGTTCTTCCGAAATGCACCGGGTATATTTATCATTTGATAATATTTTCGTCCGAGTTTGCCCGAAAGCCGGGTTTTATAGCCGTTAAAGATTGTTTCTTGCGTAAAGCAAGCTTTGTTTCAAGCAACGGTCAATTTACGATTTTTGTTTCAGCGCTTCCCATTCCATTGCAAAACGGGACGGATCTGATATTTGGAACTCCCTGTGTTCAAACGTAATAAAATCCGAGCATTCGGCAATGATCCGGTTCAAGCTTCGAATCGGCGTTTTCACCTCTTCTACCAGTCGCTCTTTCGTGAGCTGTGGCAAATCGCCTCTATCAAAATGCAACTTGATCGAGTAGACGTACCGCTCCCGAATGCTCAGTTTCGCCACTCGAATGTGCTCGTAGGATAAATCCAGCGTCTTCATGCAGATTCGGTTCAGAAAAAACAAGGTGAACTCAAAATCGAGTTGAAGCCACTTCAGCACTTCGCTTTTCTCAACCATATAAACGCTGCACTCCGATTTGGCCTTCACGGTCATCGGCGTTCTGATATCAGTGAATATTTCAAACTCACCAAAGAAATCAACGGCTCGATACTCATACAAGAGCACCGATTCTCCATCGGCGCACTCGTTGTATACCCCCGCACTCCCCGAAACAAGAATGTATAAATAGTGATTCTCCTCCGAGGGTTCCATGATGTAGTCCCCCAACTTCAGGGATTTCTCCACATAACGAACGCCGTCCGGAATCGTTGTGATCGAAAACTGCATGATTTTCACCCCTTTGGTCATATGACCTATCTTAATACTATCAATTTGCTATTCTGTATACAATACGAACGAAGAAGGGTGTGAATGATATGCGTAAGTTCATCATCGATACAGATACGGGCAGCGACGACGCGGTCGCTCTCATTATGGCTTTGCTGTCCACCGAAGTCGAAGTCGTCGGCATTACCACCGTTTGCGGAAACGCTCCGCTGGAGTGCTCCACCAAAAACGCGTTGATGACGGTTGAAGTCTGCGGTAAGCAGGTTCCCGTTTACGAAGGCCTGTCAAAGCCAATCCTGCGCGAGCCGGCCACCGCCGTCAACGTGCACGGTAACGATGGTATGGGCGATTTGGATCTGATCCATCCATCCGCCCGTCCGCAGAGTCAACATGCGGTCGATTTTATCCTGGATGCAATCGCATCAAACCCGGATGAGATCGAAATCGTTGCGATTGGTCCCGTCTGCAATCTTGCTGCCGCCATCATCAAAGACGCAGCAACGATGAAGCGTGTCAAGCGCATTTGGTCCATGGGGACCAGCGGGTATGGCGCGGGCAATACGACGCCCGTTGCGGAGTTCAACGTGTATGCGGACGCGGAAAGCTATTCCGTTCTACTGCAGAGCGGCATTCCGATGACCATCATCGGGTTCGATCTCTGCTTAGGACCCGCTGCGCTGAATCGAACGGACATCGAGACATGGCGCCTCCATTCTTCGATATCGCGTTTTGCGGTCGAGTGCAACACCGAACTTCTCAACTATAATCTCAGACGATCCGGCGAGTACATCATCGATCTGCCGGATGCCGTCGCCATGGGCGTTGCGCTTTGGGACGACATTGTTCTGGATCGAGTAGATGTATATGCTTACTGCTGCACAACGGAACCCCATACGTACGGGCAGGTGATCCTTTACGACAGAAACGACGTTCTGGCGATTGAGCAGACGATTCTTCCGGACAACGCAACCGTAATTCGCTCAATCGATCATGCATTGTTCAAGCAGCGAATGTCCGCCCTGATCTGTCAATGAGGCGCGGTCCGTTTGTCCCAAACTGACCCGCTCGGAGCAACAGCGGATCCAACCGCGATCCGGCTGCTGTAAAGAGCCCATATATTGCATCTAGGATTCGTAAAACAGAGTCTAGCACCTGTTCAGAAGCTATTTGGAATACTACAAAAAAGCACCATCTTAATCGGTGGTGCTTTTTTGTAGTCGTAACAGATCACCGGCAGGTCTTCAGCACGCGCGCCTCATATGGCGCGAGCGCGTCCGCCCGCCCGTCACCTTCGAGATTGCTTAGAACACACTCGCCGGAAGAGACGCTTTCCAGTTTCGCGGATTCGCCGCTCATATTGCAATAGATTGTGAATGTCTCGTTCTCAAGCGTTCGCGTGTACGCAAATACCTGCGGGTGCTCCCGCTCAATCATAGCAAAGTCACCGTACACCAGCGTTCGATTGTCCGCGCGAAGGCGCAGCAGCCTGCGATAAAAATGCAGCACACTGTTCGGGTCTTGTTCCGCCGCTGCAACGTTGATGCTCTCGTAGTTCGGGTTCACCATCAACCAGGGCGTGCCCGCTGTGAACCCAGCGTTCTGCTCCGCGTTCCATTGCATCGGCACGCGCGCGTTGTCCCTGCCCTTTTTCAAAATCGCCTGCCATGCGGCGTCCGCCTCACCGCGTGCGGCGGCAAGTCGATAAAAATTGATGCTCTCCAGATCGCGGATGTCCGAAATATCCCGAAACGGCACGTTCGTCATGCCGAGTTCCTCGCCCTGATAGATGAACGGCGTTCCGCGCAGCAGGTGCATCGCCACGCCCAGCATCTTTGCCGAGCGTACGCGCAGTTCCTCGCTTTCCACGCTTCCAAAGCGTGATACCGGACGCGGCTGGTCGTGATTCGACCAAAACAGGCTGTTCCAGCCACGCGCAAGCGCTGTTTGCCAATCCTCAACAATCGCCTTCATTTGGCTCAGGTTCCAAGGGACAATCTCCCATTTGCCGGTCTTTCCGCTGTCGATGTCCATCAGGTCAAACGAGAAGACCATGTCCATCTCGCGTTGATCGGGGTTCACATAGGAAAACCCGGTCGCGCTGCTGCTAAACGGCGTTTCGCCAACGCACATGCAGTCCCGCCCGGCAAAACAGGTTTTGCGCATCTCGCGAATATACTCGTGCGCCTCTGGCTGATCGGCAAAATGCTCCGGCGCAAACACATACCCTTCCGGCGATGGCGCGCCCGTTCCGTCCGGCAAACCTTCCGCCTTGGCGATCAGGTTGATGACGTCCATGCGGAATCCATCCACACCGCGGTCGAACCAGCGGTTCATCATGGCGAATACCTCTGCGCGGACGGCGGGATTCTTCCAGTTGAGATCGGGCTGCTTTTCGGAGAACAGGTGCAGGTACCATTGCCCGCTCGTCTCGTCGTATTTCCAAGCGGACGGCGTGAAGAACGAGGCCCAATTGTTGGGTTCCTTGTAGTCCTTGCCGTCCCGCCAGATGTAGAAATCGCGATAGGGATTGTCCTTGCCCTTTCTCGACTCCACAAACCACGGGTGCTCGTCCGAGCTGTGGTTGACCACGAGATCCATAATCAATCGAATCCCGCGCGCGTGAAGCCCCGCCAACAGCGCGTCAAAGTCCGCCATCGTGCCGAATTCCTGCATGATGGCCTCGTAGTTTCGAATGTCGTAACCCATGTCGTCGTTCGGCGAATCGTAAATCGGGTTGAGCCAAACCGCACCCACGCCGAGCGAGGCGATGTAATCGAGCTTTTGTGCAATGCCGTTCAGGTCGCCAATGCCGTCCCCATTGGAGTCAAAAAAACTGCGCGGATAAATCTGATACACCGCGCACTCTTTCCACCAGGCTTTTTCTTGTGAGGAATTCATCTTCCAATCATCCTTTCGAAAAAGGGTTTTCATTCTGTAGGTGATATTTCTTTAATTAAATTGCCAACTGCACGATAAAGCGGCAGTTCCCGCGCTTCGGCTAGCAACCGCAGCATGACTTCCGCGGCTTCACAGGATTGACCGTATCCGGGCATGAGCTGTTTCAGCGTGTCGGAAAAAACGCTTTGCTCTGCACGGCGCAGCGGTGAGAACGCGTCCGCGCGATCTCCCTGCAAATAAGCCAGCACGCACTGCGCAGCTTTCCCCTGAATCTCCTCAAATGCCGCCGCCTCTTCTCCACGTTGTTCGCGCAGCAAACCCACGTAAAGATGAAACAGCGCGTCCTCGATCTGTTCCTGCTTGGGTTTTTGAGCGGGTTCGTTGGTGGAGAGGTCGATTGCCTCCCATTCCAGCTTTCGCCAGAGATAACGCCCCGCACCATGCAAAAACGTCGCGAGCTGCTCCGGTAAGATGATGCCAAAGTCGCAAAGCACGCCGTCCGAAAAGAGAAGCTGCACCGCGTCGCCATAGACGACCCGCAGCGCGTCGATCTCGCCGAGCGCAGCAAGATTGCCAACCTCCGCAATCAATCGTGCTTTCGCGTTTGACTCACAAAGCACCAGAAAATCAATGTCGGAGCAGTCGTCAAAGCGTTCCCGCTCGGCATTGGAGCCAAAAGCGGCTACGGCCAGCACGCCGCTCTGCCGCGCATAATGCGCGGTTATCTCGTCCATGCGTCGCAACGACCGCTCCCGCAAGCCCGCGCGCATCGGTCAAATCTCCGCAAATTGAAACGTGGAAACATCCAGCACACGCAGGCTCGCCTGAAGAACCTCTCCCCCGCGCAGCGTCGCGCGGTTGCCAAACGCGTCGGAATAGTCCAAATCCACCTTGCCGGAGACGGCGATCACGGGTGTGTCCAGCCGATCCACGCGGTTGCCAACGTCGCCGCCGAGCAGCAGCGTTTCCGGCAGGTTCAGTGCCACCGCGCCGGGCGTGCGCAGAAACACGGGGATTTCGTCGCGCCCCGCCGCAACCAGCACCGTCCGCCCGCCCGCGAGTGTTTCGCGCGAAAGAAAGCTATACCACTGCCCTTCCGGCAGGTACACGCCGCGCCCCGCCGCGCCTTCGTAGAGTATGGGGGCAACGAGCAAATCACCAAGCATAAATTCATCGTGGCAAGCCTGCGCCGTTTTGTCCTGCGGATAGTCCAGCACGAGGTGTCGCATCATCGGCAGGCGCGTTTCCACCGAGTTCAGCGCCTGACGCAGCAGCTCCGGCAGCAGATTCATCCGCAGGCGCGCGTAGAACCGTGCGACGCGCTCTACGCTCTCGTCGCTTGCATGCAGCGCAATGTTCCAGGGGCTTCGGTCGTTGACCAGCCCCGTATCAAACCCGCCGAACTGCCCACCCAGCGGCTCGCTGTGCCATTGCATCACGGGTACGAACGTTGCCATCGCGGTGGAACGCAGGTAGAGCTCAGCGGAGGGCAGCGGACCCGCGAACCCACCAATGTCGAAACTCCAGAATGGCACGCCGGAAAGCCCCAACGAAAGCCCCGCGCCAAGCACGGAGCGCATCTCCTCAAAGGAGGATGTCTGATCCCCCGCCCAGTGGATCGGCGTAGTCTGCGCGCCGAGGTACCCTGCGCGTGAAAAGAGCGTCCGGTCTTTGCCGATCGCGTTGGTATAGGTCTGCTCATAGTCCGCAACATAGCGGTTGCGCATCGTCACGCCGCTCTGCCCATTGTGAAAACGAACGGAGAGGTCGTGCATGAATTCGCCGCCGTCGGTCTTAAAGCCGTCCACGCCCATTTCGAGCAGATATCGCCGCTTCTCCATCCACCAATCGCACAGTTCTGGCACGGTAAAGTCCGGCACGTGCGCGCCGATGAACCATTGCCGTGGAATGCGGTAGGGCGTACCGTCTGCGTTTTGTACCACGAAGCCCTGCTCCAGCGCGTAGGCGTCGTCGCGGTCGTGCTGCGGGCAGGTTTCGCCCTCTTCCAGTTGTTTGAGTGCGGGAATCTGCCAGAGCACGAGCCGAATGCCCATGCGGTGCATGCGGTCAATCATCGTCTGCGGATTCGGCCAAGGTTCACGAAAGCGCAGGTCGGATGCGGAAAACGCTTCCCCGCCGCTCTTCTCGTCATACTCCGCGCCGTTCCAGAGATAAAACGTCGCCTCATCGCTCCAGGCTTCAATCACGAGCGAAGTCGCCGGATAGCCGGAGGACTCGATTTGATCGAGCTGCTCCTCTACGTCCTTCTGGCTCTTCCAGCGGTTGGCGGAGACCCACGGGCCAAACACCCAAGCGGGCGGCAAGAGCGGTTCGCCGGTCATGGCGACAAACTGCGCTACAATCTCGCGCGGCGTGCCAAAGAGGAAGTAGATGTCGCAGTCCCCTTCCGGCAGCGTGATCTCCACGTGCCCTTCGGAAAGTTGGAACACCGCCGCCGCGTCGCTTTGCACAAACACGCCATGCCCGTCGTTGCAACAGAAGAACGGCAGCGGAAAATACGTGTTCTCCCCCTGATGGGTGAACTTTTCGATGATAGTCGTTTCAGTCGTCTTACCCATGCGGTCTACGCCATCAAAGCGCTCGCCCATGCCGTAGGCAATCGTGGCATCGCAATCGTAACTGAGC
Source organism: Christensenella sp. (assembly GCA_034927595.1). GTDB lineage: Bacteria > Bacillota > Clostridia > Christensenellales > CAG-138 > UBA7703. The sequence goes on along the minus strand of JAYFPQ010000063.1, from coordinate 15,241 downwards.
ACGCTGCGCCCGTCCGCGATTTGTTCGCGAAGATTTCGAATGATCTTGTTGTTTGAATTGTGTAACCGGGTCATATCTGCCTTTCAAAACGCCCCATGAAGGGGCGTTCGTTTGTCTTATTTATGCTAGTTTTATATGCTGCGAACCGATTCGCGCTCAATAATCTTGAGCGGCAGTTCGATGCAGCGCGGTTCCTTAATCGGGCTGTCGATGTCCTCGAGTATGATCTCGACCGCGAGCTTGCCCTTCATTTCAATGTCCTGCGCAACGGTCGAAATCGACGGCGAGGTATATTCTGCAATGTTCAGGTTGTCAAAGCCCATAATCGAGATATCCTGCGGTACCTTCCGCCCCTGCGAAAGCACCTGTTTGAGCGCGCCCATCGCGATGATATCCGCCGTGCAGAACATCGCCGTCAGATCTTTTACCTGTTCCAACGCCTTTGCCGCGCAGTCCAGGCCGGACTCGAAGCTGACCACGCCGGGGAACACGAGCGATTTTCGATAGGAAATTCCGCCCTCCTCCAGCGCCTGCCGGTAGCCGTCGAAGCGCAGTTGGGTCACGCCCTGTTCGCGCAGCGCACCGGAGATGAACGCAATGTCGCGATGCCCCCGGTCAATGAGATATTTCGTCGCGATGTATCCGCCGCGCCGGTCGTCCACCTTGACCTCGTGGAACCGCTCCGGGTTTTGATAGGTGTCCACCAGCACCACGGGCATGTTTGCCTTCTTCAGATCGCTGTAAAACTCTTTGGAATAGGAACCGATGATGATCATTCCGTCTAGGCTACGCTGTTGCGCGAGCTTGAGAAAGCTCTCGTCCGCGTCCGTACCGGACACGATCACGTGATACCCTTCCTGTCGGCATTCGTATTCAATGCTGCTGAAGAGCTTGCTGTAAAAGGGGTTGTCAAACATCAGTTTGCTGCCCGGCTCCGTCTGCGGACTGCATACGCCAATCAATCGGGAGCGATGGCTCGCGAGTCCCCGCGCGGTGTAATTCGGCACATAGCCAAGGCGTTCCACCGCGCTGAGTACGAGCTCGCGCGTCTCCGGGCGGACGCCCTCCTTGTCGTTGAGCACATAAGAGACCGCCGCGATGGACAGCCCCGTGTCCTCCGCAACATCCTTAATGGTGATTCTCTTACCCAATACAAGTTCCTTTCCCGCGCATCGCGAGGCAACATTTCTTTTTAAAGTTTATATCGTTTCGAGCAACTATCCCTTGATTCCGCCGAGCGTGAGGCCGTCCTTCATCTTGCTCTGCGCGAAGAGGTAAATCAGCACCACCGGCACAATCGAAATCAGGCTGCCCGCCATCTGCACGCCGAAGTTCCGCTCAAACTGCCCGTTCACCATGCCGAGCGCGACGGGAACCGTCATCATCTCGGGCTTGGTGAGCATGACCAGCGGCCAGAGGTCGTCGTTCCACGCGTCCATGAACGTAATCACCGCGTAGCCCGCAATGACCGGCAGCGACAGCGGCAAGATCACCTTCCAGAGAATCGTAAAATACGAAGCTCCGTCTATGCGCGCCGCGTCGATGTAGTCGTCCGGAATGGTGCGCATGTGCTGCACCAATAGGAAGATGCCGAACACCCGAAACAGCGACGGAATGATGACGCTGCCGTAGGTATTGCTTAGCCCAGCGCTGTTAAAGAGCATGAACAGCGGAATCAGCGTGCTCTGAAACGGAATCATCAGCGTCGCAAGGTACACCTTTAAGAGTGCCTCACTCCCGCGAAACGGAATCTTTGCAAACGCAAACGCCGCCATGCAGCAGGTGACAATCGAGATCACCGAGTATGAAACCGAGACAATCGTGCTGTTGAGCAGCACCTTGCCAAACGGGAACCGCGCAAACAGGTCGATGAAGTTCTGTAGCGTGATCCCCTTTGGAAACCACTCAATCGGGTAGGTAAAGATCGCGGTCTGCGTTTTCAGCGCGGTGATGATCATCCAGTACAGTGGAATGACAATCAGGAACCCGACGCCGCTAGCAAAGACGTAGAACCAGATGCTGGAGAGTGTGTTTCTGCTTCGAATTCCGTTACGCATCGTAGTTCACCCACTTTTTCTGGAGTTTCTGCTGTAGGTACGTAAACAGGAACACGATCAAAAACAACAGCCACGACAGTGCGGAAGCATATCCCATTTTATAATAACTAAAGCCATATTTGTAGATGCGTTCCACAATTACCTGCGTCGCGCCCGCCGGGCCCGCGTTGGTCATGATCATCACCTGCGGAAAGAGCATAAACGAGTTAATCAGGCTGATGATCAGCACAAAGAACACCATCGGCGTGAGCATTGGCAGCGTAATCTTGAGGAAGCTCTGAAACCGGCCCGCTCCGTCGAGATGCGCCGCTTCGTAATAGATCGGGTTGATGTTTTTGAGCCCGCCGAGGAAGATCAGCCCGTAAAAGCCCATGTCCTTCCAGACCGAAGCGAGCACGATGCCAAACATCGCCCACTTCGGGTCCTGCAGCCACGCGGGGCCACTGATGCCCACGCGGGCGAGGATATCGTTGAGAATGCCATACTGCGGATCGAGCACCCATTTCCAGATAATCGCGCCCGCAACCCAACTTGTCAGCACCGGAATGTAGAACAGCAGCCGAAAGAACGCCGTGCCCTTTCTGGGTTTGTTGAGCAGCATGGCGATGCCGAGGGACGAAACGAGCATCAGCGGAATGTAGAGTACCATGTACTGCCCCACATGCAGGAGCGATACCCAGAACTCCTTGCTGTTGAGAATCTTTGCATAATTCTCAAAGCCGACAAAATTTTCCTGCCAAAACGAAGGCGAAAACAGGTGTAAGCCTTTGATTCCGCTCCAGGAGGTAAAGCTGATTCCAAACGACAGCACAAACGGAATGGCTGCGATCAGTAAAAAGCCAACCATGCTGGGGGCGAGGAATGCGGAGGCGGCCAGGCCTTGATTGTTCCGGTTTTTTCGCATTGCGGCTCCTTTAAATTGCGTTGGAGGGAGCAGGAAACTCCTGCCCCCGCCAACGAAACAACTCGGTGTTTACTTCAGGGTGATGGCTGCTTCCAATGCGGCCTGCGCATCGTCGATCGCCTGCTGCGGGGTCTTGGCGCCACTTGCCGCGCCTTCGAGTTCCGCGCCGAGGATGTCCGCCATCTGGCTGAACTGCGCAATCTGCGGAACCGGCACCACGTAGTTGAGCGAATCAAACACTGCCTGACGGTTGGCCGGCGGGGTCAGCTTTGCATACTGATCCATCGCGGACTGGTAGGTCGCGCAGGGCAGTTCCCAACCGAGCTGAACGCGCAGCTGTGCAACCTGTTCGCTCGTCGCGAGGAACTCAATCCACTTGTAGGCGGCTTCCGCGTTCTTGGAATCCGCGCTGATGGCGAGGCCGTTTGCGAAGTAGTGCGTGGCTTTCGTTGCGGCGCCGGGTTCCACCGCGATGTCCCAGTTAAAGGCGCAGTCGGTCGTGAACGACGGGAACGCCCAGATGCCGGTAACGATCATGCCGGTTTTCCCGAGTTTGAACACGCCCCATTCGTCGAGGCTGCCGCGCTGTTCCGCGCTGGGGCAGATGTTGGAAACAAGCACGTTGTCCACCATACGCTGGAGCGCCTGAACGTTTTCTGCGCGGTTGACGGTGAACGCGGTGTTGTCGTCGTTGAGCAGACCGCCGTTATACTGCTTGACCACCTTGAAGAATTCGTAGGTGGAAATCGGCTGAATCAGACCGTAGTAGTCGTCGCCAAGCGCCTTGATCTTCAGCGCGGCTGCGTCCGCATCCGCCCAGGTCCAGTCCGCCGTCGGATAGGACACGCCAGCCTGATCGAAGAGGTCCTTATTGTAGATCAGCACAACGGTGGAGTAGCTGTAGGGCATGCCATACTTCACGCCGTCGAGCGAGAACGCCTGCACGGACTTGTCGGTCAGCACGCTCAGGTCGGTGGTGCTTGCGACCGTGAGGTCGTCCAGCGGGAGAATCGCGCTCTGGTCAACATAGGACGGGAACGCATCGAGCCCGAGTTCGAAGCAGTCCGGCGCGTCGCCGCCGCCAATGCGGGTCTGGAGCTGCGTTGCGTATGTGTCGTAACCAAAGGTTTCAATGTTGATCTTGATGTTGGGATTGTCCTTCTCAAAGAGGTCCTTCATCAGGCCCAGCGTGAGCAGACCGCCCTCGTTGGCAGAGAAGTTCATGAAGTCAATCGTGATCGGTTCTTGGGATGCGGGGGCGGCCTGTTCCTGGGTTGCTTCCGCTGTGGCGGCGGGCGCGGGAGCTTCCGTTGCCGCGGGCGCTTGGCAACCGGCAAAGAGGCCCAGAACCATAAGGACGACCATAAGGATTACCGTGGATTTTTTCAGCACAATGTTTTCCTCCTTTTAAACTTTCCAATCAAGATAGGATACGGTGACCCTTAAGCGCTTAAGTTCGCAAATTCATTGTAACCTGTTTCGTTTTGGTTTTCAATCTTTGTTTGGTTTTGTTCTTTTGAAAAAAATAGAATGACCGGACTTGGTGTTTACTTAAGCGTTTAAGTTGTTTGAATTATATCGTGAATATTTTCGCTTGTCAACAGATCAAATCAAAAAATGTGCGCCTTGTGCGCACATAGATTAAAACATCAGCCAATTCAATTGTGAAACGGTGTTTTTGAAGGCAGCTTTCGGGATTATGATTGGGTTTTCGCTAGAGCAGCACCTGCCTGAAATACCACCCCTGCCTCTATCTCCATTCAACCGCCCGTGCAGAGCAGAAAGAAGCCGACCACGTCGCCGTCGCTCAGCCGCGCGGAGAACGGAACCCGTTCCCCGTTGACGCTGGCGAGCAGCAGCTTCGCGACCGCAGGGCTGCAGCGCACAACGCGCAGCGCGTCCCTCAGCGTCGCGCCGTCAGGCATTTCCACCCAACCTCGCTCGTCCAGCTTGGACCGATCCGATCCCGGCGGCGGAATAATCTTGACCCGAATCACGAGGCTCCCTCCTCCGTCATTTGACTCGCGTCCATCGGGCAGGCGTTCGCGCAGAGTCCGCAGCCCGTGCAACCTGCCTCCGCCCTGATCGGACAAGGCTTTTTGTACTTGCCCTGTTTTCGAATGTTCGTCATCGCCAGGCACGAAACCGGGCAAGCCTGCGCGCAGATGCCGCAGCTCACGCAGTGTTCATACTGGAAAACCGGATGTTTCCGCGCCATATCACTCCACCTCCAACAGTTGCGGAATCTGGAGATTGCTCAGCGAATCCTCCGTGGGAATGCCCGTCTGCGTATCCCAGCCAAACGTCTTCCAATAGAGGGAGACCTGCTCTGCGTTTCGCAGTTGAACGCCCTTCAGCGGCCCGTTGGTGAGCGGCGGCTTGCCCTCCATTCGGTCCGGCAGCACGAAGGAGTTCGGCGCAACGCCGTGTTTGATGTTAAACAGTTGCCGAAGCGTCTGAATCCGCTCGCCAATCTGCATGTAGTGGTCGCCGTCATAGTCCCAGCCTGCCGCTGAATTGATGTAGTCGATCAACCGCCACATGTGTACACCCATCATCTCCGCATAGTAGCAGCCGCCCGCGCCATCCACGAGCATGGAGTAGCAGGCGTTCGCCTTCGCTATCCAAGCCACAGTGTCGTTCGGAATCAAATCCTCGGACTTGCTGTGCAGCTTGGCAGGCGGCGCCCAAGAGCAGATGTCGCAGAGCGACATTGCGCCATATTGCAGCCCCATACCGATGGTGTGCTTGCCGGGGGCGGGTTCGGCAACAAAATGCACCGCGAGCTGCGGGTCGTTGCGGCTGTCGTGCATGCCCGGCTCCTGTCCGCCAATCTGCATGGCCCTTTCTGGTGCACCGTAGAACGCGGCGGCACGTTTCACGCCGTCCGCCAACCGGTCGCCAAAGCCCTCGCGGCGAATCATCCGTTCCACCAGCGCGATCATTGCGGGCGCATTGCCCCAGGTCAACTCCAGTCCGTCGGTCTGTTCCTTGGTCAATATGCCCGCTTCGTAGCACTCGATCGCCCAGGCGACGGTGTTGCCCGCCGAAATGCTGTCCATGCCCGCGCGATTGAGCAGCTCGTTGATGTAAAACACCGACTCCAGATCGTTGTTTTTGCAAAGCGGGCCGAACGCCTGCAGCGTTTCGTATTCGGGTTTGTGCGTCTCTGGGTAGCCCCGATAGGCAATTCCCTTGATGTCCAGCTTTCCGCCGCAGCCCATAGGGCAGGAATAGCAATGGTACTTCTGAAACTCGATGCGGTTGATCCGTTCCGGATTGTACGCGCGAACCGCGCCGGGCACATCCTTCGGCCCGCCCGCCCAGTTCAGAATCGGTCCGTCGCCGCTCGTAATCGCCATCGGCGTGTTGGAGGGCGTCCCCCATTCCTTAAACAGATACGCGGTGAGCGATCCATCCAGCGGCATACTCGGCATTTTCCCGAGCATGGTTCCGCCAAAGCCGAGCATTCCGCCCATTCCGGTTGGAAGTGACATCTTGTTCAAGGTTGTACCGAGCTTCTTCGATAGGGCGAATACCCGCTCCCGGTCGGCGCACGGCATGGGCTTTGTCCCCGCCAGAACAACGGCCTTTAAGCGTTTGGAACCCATCACGGCTCCAACGCCGCTGCGCGCGGCGATGCGCCCGCCCTCGTTGCAGATGCCGGAAATCAGGGACAGCCGTTCGCCCGCCTCCCCAATCGAAGCGATGCAGGGTTTCTTCTTGCGTCGGGTATCGCGGCAAATGCGTTCCTCGGTTTCGGTCGCGTCCATGCCCCAGTAGTCCGTCGCGTCCCGCAGCTCCGCGCCGCTGTTGTCGCACCAGAGGTAGACGGGACGTTCGGATACGCCGGAGAAAAAGATTCCATCATATCCGCATTGTTTGATGGCGGGCGCGAACACCCCGCCGCAGTTTGCGTCGCCCCATCCGCCGGTCAGCGGGCTTTTGCAGACCACGTTCACCCGACCGGTAAAGAACGCGCCCGTGCCCGTCAGCGCGCCGGAAACAAACCCGAGAATGTTCTCCGGCCCAAGCGGGTCGGCGTCCGCCGGTATGTTCCGGTAGAGATACCACGCGCCCAGCCCCTTGCCGGAGAGAACCGCGTCGTATACCGACTCCGGAATCTGCTCGGTTCGAATATCTCCCGTGGATAGGTCTACCCGCAGAATCTTGCCAAGGCAGCTCTTCACTTACATGCATCTCCCGCGTCATATTTGAGTTGTCGCCTGAGCGGCAGCCACCAGATGAATCCAAAGAGCAGACAGCCGGTTATCGTCTTCCATCCCGGAACGCCGGTTTCCCGACCGGTCCGTAAGCCAATGAGGAACAGTTCCGCCAGATGCAGCCCAAATAGTCCGATGACCAGCCAATGCCAGCCGGATAGAATCGAGAGCAAAATCGCGCCGATCCACAATAGTATTGTAATCGAATATCCCGCAATCTGCCAGCCCTGCGTTGCTTCTCCAAGGCCGGAGTCGCAGGCGGATTTCACAATGTCCCATTGGCTCTTGAGCTGCGCCGCCTTTTCCTTCGCGGTCATCGGTGGCAGCGGCCAGCGAATGTAGTCCTTCTGCTCGTCCTCCGGCGTCAGAATCGGCAGCCCGAACACGCGGTCTTCGTGCGTGGTGGGGCAGTCCACATATCGCCCCGCCGCAATGTGCTCCTTTCGAACCAACACGGTTTTGATCATGCCGTGCAGCGTTTGAAGCAGGGCTTTGTTCCGGATGCTCATAATCGGCATCGGTACGCCTGCCGCGCGGCAAACGACGGACATACACTTGGCCGGATCGCAGCAGCCGCTTGCGACAAACTGACACGCGCTTTTTGCCGTCATCGCGCAGTTGCCGAGCGCCATTTTTCGCATGGGCAGCGCCGCAATGTCGGCAATCGTGTACGACTTGCCCGTTTTATCAAACCAGTAGCGTTCCCCCTGAATCAAAACGCCCTCGCCTTCGATAATGCAGAGCGCAAAATCCTTCCGCGCATTCTTTTTGAAATTGTAGTAGTCCAGCCCCGTCTTTGCCGCGGCAAGGCAGCCGCCGGTGCACGCCTGCTCCAGCGCAAGCGCAATCTCCGGCGTGACCTTGTCTTTGTCCGTCACGACGGGCGCGCCGTTTCGAGTATGCCCGGCCAGCGCCAGCAGATTTGGAAACTCGCGCGCGGTCTTTTCGTCCATAAACGAGCTGATTGCCGGGCGAAACTTCGTTACGTTCGCCTCGCCGATGATCTCCACGTTTGGATCACCAAAACCTCTTCGCGTCGCTTCAATCATCAGTTTGTTCCGATCCGGATCAAAGCCCATCATGCGGGTGGTGATGCGGTCCGCCTCCACGCTGTTGTTGCTGACAATGATCTTTCCAACGCGCACCGGGTCAACCGGCGCGGGTGTGTTGCCCTCCCCGCCGATGATGCCGTCGATTACGGTCAGATCCGGCTTAAACAGATACAACAGGTCGGCCAGCTTCTTGTCAATCAGATAGCTGTGGTTGCGCTCCCGCAGAAAATACGGAATGGTGCCCATTGCGTTCTTAAAACCGAGTGTCACGCCGGTGTAGAGGTTTGTCTTCATCTTCGGCACGGAGATGTAGAACGCCTCGTTCCGCACGGCGGCATCCAGCGTGTCCGGCAGATAGACTTCCTTCATGACCTCCGCCTTGGGCAGCATGTAGCGCACGACCGGGCGCAGCTCCAGCGCAACCAGCTTAGCGCCGTAGTGCTTTGCTATGCGGTCGTAGCCCGCAACGCGAAAACTCACGGGCGTCGGCATTGGCTTGCCGGAGGACTCCGCAATCGTAATATCGCCGGTATAGCGCCGGATATACCGCACCACCGCCTCAAACACGCGTGGATCGGTCGTTTCCGGATAATCCCGCTCGTCAAATCCGCTGTCGTGATACACCGAAACAAGGTTCGGCTTGATGATCACCGGTCGGTTGTTCTGCAGCAGCTCAGAAAAATGAACGGCTTGATCGAGCTTATCCAGCGCGCTGTCCACCGCCTGCCGAATGCCGACGACCTCCGGGATATTATCGTAGGCATCGGTTCCAAACGCCTTAGGCAGCACGACAAAATCGGTTAAATAATCGAGCGGGGCTGCCTGTTCAATGACGACCGTGCTCTTACTCATGTGATTCATTCCCCGTATTCGCCGTATTCGCAGCCAATGTTCTTCGCCTCAATCTCATCCAGCAGCGTCATCTTGCCACCCTTCTTCTGGTAGAGCTTGATCACGCCCATGCCGTTGCCGCCGTTCCAGAGGCGGTTGTGCAGCTTCTTGCCGTTTGGCGCTTCGTAGTTGATCAGCAGCATGTCCTTCTTACTGCAGCGAATCTCAACATCCATCACCGCAGTTGTGGTCTCCTGGCGAACGTGCCAGAGAATGTCCGTCTCTGTCTCTTTACCGGCAAACTCGGTGCGGCAGAACGTCCAAAACTTGGAAAAGTTAAACTCGTAGCTTGTTCCTTCGTAATTAAAATCCGAAAGCAGCTTTCGATCCAGCGCCACGCCGAGCACCTTCGGGCGACCGCCGCCAATGTTGAATACGCTGTTGTTCAGGCGCTTTCCCGAAATTTTGCTGACGAGGTTGTTGCTCGAGAGCCACACCCACGGGCTCGTGAAATCCCCGCCCCAGTTCTTGTCCGCGTAGCCGTAGCAGGTCTCCGGCTTGACGACATACTCCCGGTCGTTGAGGCGAAGCGTCCCACGGTAGGCGGTCTTCATGCCCTCCGCATGCCAGAACATCTCAAACGCGTTCAGCCGCTGGAAGAATTTCGACGCACCGTAGCCAACGTGGAACGCAATCTGCTTGTCGATTGCAATGTCCCATTCCAGCGTACCGCCGTTGCACATATATTCCGGGTGCGCCTTCGCCTCTTCGTCCGAGAGCGAAATGCTTCCCTTGGTATGCGTTTCCGAGCAGGAGCAATCGCCCGCCTTGACGTCCAGATCCTTATCGTATTCCAGCGAAACATCCTTCCACGCGAAAAAACGATGCAGCTGCCCCGCGTGTTCGCCCCACCAGCCGACCTTGACCATCAGGTAAGAAGGTTTCTTCCCGTCCAGTTTCCGTTCGGGCAGCTGACCAAACACCGGTTCATCCTCGGCCAATGCAGGGTTGCAGGCAAAGAACTCGATGAAGAACGGCTGCTGCTCGCCCGTTTGGGCGTCTTCGGCAGTAAAGTTGTGCCACCACCAGTCATATCCGCGCTTGGCAAGCGGTCCGCGTAGCATGAAGTGGTCTCTCTGCTTGTCACTGATGTTCGCCATTTGGTCATCCTCCTGTTATTTATCATCCGGCGCAAAGAAATAATCTCCGCGCATGATATCGCTGATGATCGTCACAATTTCGTTCCGGTCGGTGGCCCGATCCTCCAATAGCCAGATGGAGTATACCTCAATGAACGCCGCAACCCAGAACGCGTTAAAATACCGCCGTTCCGTCTCCGTCCGGTTCTCGCGCTGGCATTCCAGCACCGGGGGCAGCTGCGACAGCTTCTCGCGGAACACCGTTTTCGCCAGATCGGTCAGCCCGTTTTCCACCAGCAAGCGAAAGAACGCGGCGTTCTCCTCGACAATCGTCGTGTACACTTCGGTGAGTTTGCGGATGGTGTCTACATGTTCCACCTGAACCCGCAGCATGATTTCGTCCAGCATTTTGGAAAGGTGCCGAATCAAAATCGCGTCCTTATCGGCAAAATTCAAATAGAACGTCTGTCTGGAAAGACCGGCGCGTTCCGTGAGCGAGCGGATGGTGATGTCCTTATAGGGTTGTTCTGTTAAAAGCGAAAGCAGCGCGTCCTCAATGCTGTCCTTCGAGCGGATCGACATAGGGTTTTCTTTCATATTCTATTACTCCGATGTGTTTGTCCGATGTGTTCTACTTGCATTATATCCTGCGGATATAAGTTTTACAAGTGTCTATTCTTTTACGTGTGTCTATTCTTATTCTGAAAATTCTGCTATACTTGTTGTGTCCGATTGATGTTGGCTTCGAACGGAATACTCTGGAACCAGCATGCAAATCGTCACAACTTTTTTGTCATCCGTGTAGATTGTGCCATCAGTCCATGATAAAATATCGATGATCAGATTGTTCGGAGGGTTCAAATGGTTTCCAGTTGGATGGGTCGATATCGCGAAATTGTCGCCGCGCTCGTGCGCCACGGTAACATGGCCGCCCGCAGCCAGTTTACGCGCAACGAAATTTATCCCGGTCTCTCCCTGACCCATCAGGAATGGCAGGTGCTGGAGTATATCATCGAGCACGAAACCGATGATGAAACCATGACGCAGATTTCGGATTGCCTCTGCATTCCGCAGAGCTCGTTTTCCAAAATCTCGAAACTGTTGTACGAAGAAAAGCTGATTGCGCGGTTTCGCGTCTTCGGAAACCGAAAGAACATCGTGCTCAAGGCAACGCCATACGGCAAAGAGGTTTACGAGTCCTACAGCAAAACCATACTGAACAATGTATTTCAACCGTTCTTCGATCATTTGAGCGGTCTCTCGGATGCCGATCTGGCAACGTTGGCACACGCCATCCAGTATTTGGATCAAAGTGTCGCAAACGCAACGGAGAAGGACGCAAAAAAGGAATTGATCGAAATCGATTCCTAGCAGCGGAAATTGGCCCGATCCACTGTTGTTCCATTGATACACACTCGATCAAAGCGCTCGAAAGAAGCGCTTTTTTTATTTGTTTTATACAACTCACATAGATAAATCGACAGCCATCTTTGGATTGACGGAACTATTTGGATTCGTTATTATATTCTGTGTAATCTATTATTATTCTTTGCGATTTTTCTATGGTACTATTTCACGCGCATTTCTGTACCAGTCCTGTTGCATGTCCTTATTCTTTCTTTTAAACAATCTTTTGAATATCGTGCGAAAGGAGGAGCGAGTGTCCTTATCCCGTAAAACAGCATTTCAAAATGATTTGGGAGGTATGTATGAATCTCGTACAAAAAAAGAACAAGGTTTGGCTCTGTGTCGCCATCGCGCTGATGCTTATTAGCATGGTGTTTGCTTCCTGCATCCAAAGCGACTGGGGCAAAGTCACCGTCAAAGACCTGCGTTGGGAAACGACCATGGGTTACAAAATGAGCGGTCTGCTGTTTGTGCCCGCCGGCGTATCCGCAGAGAACAAAGCCCCCGCCATCGTCGTGAGCCACGGCATGTTCAACAACCGCGAAATGCAGGACGCGAACTATGTTGAGCTTGCCCGCCGCGGATATGTCGTGCTCTCCATGGACATGTTCTCGCATGGCTATTCGGACAACGTTCCAAACATCGGTCTCGTGACGACGGGCATGTATGAAGCGGTCAAAATGCTCTCGACCATCGGCTATGTGGATGCCACAAAGAACTGCATCACCGGCCACTCGCTCGGCCGCATGTCCAGCAACACCGCCGTGAGCGAGGACAACGCGGCGCCCGTTCGCCTGATCTCCGCCGTGCTGCTCAACTGCGCGGACGCAACCTATACGGACGCCACGACCGGCGCGTACACAGATGTCTACGGCAGCCGCGACGTCGGCATCGTCGCCGCGCAATACGACGAATTCTTTATGCGCCAGACCGACGCAAACGGAAACGAAACATCCCCGCGCGACTACCTCAAGAACTCCAACGCGCAGTCGTTCCTCTATTTCGGCACCGACCCAGCCGGAAAGGAACTCCGCACGCAGGGCACCGTCTATACGGAGACCATCGACGGGGCGGAAGCCATGCGCGTCATCTACAACCCCTCCATCATCCACCCCTGGTCGCATTTCTCGCAGCGCTCAACCGCCGCGACCATCGCGTTCTTCGACCAGGCGCTCGGTGCGCCGAATCCGCTGGCTCCGACCGATCAGGTTTGGCAGTGGAAAGAGTTCTTTAATTGCGTCGGCCTCGTTGGATTTGCGATCTTCCTTGTGAACTTCACGATTCTGATGGCCGCTACCCCATTCTTCTCCTCGATCCGCAGAAAGGAGATCGCCGCGCCGCGCGCGTTTGCCAAGGGCGGCAAGCTCTGGTTCTGGGGCAGCATCTCCGCCGCCGCAATCTTCGGCGCGGTCATCTACCTGCCGGTTCTGAACAATGTCGGTTCGTTCACGATGGCAAAGACACCGTGGGCGCAGAGTTCGCCTTGGGGCGTGGCCTGCTGGGCAGCCATCACCGGCGTGTTTGCGATTTTGACCATGCTGCTGAGCTACCATCTGCACCTCAAGAAGAACGGTGCCGACGCATCGTTCATCGGCGTCAAGATCGGCGCAAAGAGCCTTGGCAAAACCGTTCTGCTCGCGCTGATCGTCGTCGTCGTCGCCTATGGCTGCGTGTTCTTTGCGGACTACTTCTTCAAGACCGACTTCCGCCTCTGGGTGCTGGGCGTGAAAGCGTTCGACGCCAAGGTTCTTACCACGGCGGTGTTCCCGTATCTGCCGCTGTTCTTAATCTACTACGTCGCCGCGTCCGTCGCCGCAAACTCCTTCAACAACAACACCCTCGGCAGCAAGGATGGCAAGCGCGCATGGGTCAACACCGCGGTTCTTGCCGTGTTCGCGGCAATTCCGCCGGTGGCGCTGCTCGCGATTCAGTATGCCACGTTCTTCAGCACGGGCTTCCTCGCGTGGAGCGTCGGGCATATGCAGATTGTCTGGCTGTTCCCGGTGGTTGTGTTCCTGCCGGTCACCACGATTATCTCCCGCAGAATCTTCCGCGAAACCGGAAACCCGTACCTGCCGGGCATCATCAACGGTGTTCTGGTCACGCTGATCGCCTGCTCCAACACGCTGACCTGGCTGTAAAAAGCACGCATAACAACGGACAACTCGCTCATAACAACTCGACCCCGCGGATGTTTCCGTGGGGTCGATTCTTTCATTCGTGTTCTCTATTCTTCCTTGTTCAGCTCCAGCGAAAACGCCAGATCTCCCTCCGGCGTAATCCCTTTTACAACAAACGACACCTCGCGAAGGTTTGCGTCCAGCGTCGCGCGGTGGCCGCCCTGCTCCCAAACGAATTTTAGCAGGTGCTCTTCCGGTTGTGAAACTGAAAATCTCGCGTCGAATCCAAACGCGGGAAAGGTATTGCGAAAGCGCAGCAGTTCGAGCTGTCGCTGCACGATCGTACTCTGCAATCCATCTTCGATTTGCTCCGTCGACAGATTCGTGCGGTTGATCTCCTTGTGCCCGCCCGCGCCCGCGCGGCTAACCGCCTCGTGGTCGTTCCTCCCCGCAAAGAGGTCGAGGTACCAAACCTGCGGCATGCCGGGCATAAACAGCTGCACCGCACGGCAGAGCAACAGCCGCTTCTCGCTCTCGCCCAGTGCGGAATAATAAGTCGCATTCACCTGATAATAGGCATTTTTCTGCCCGTAGAGGTTCTTCACGTAGCCGCCGCGCGAAACGACGGTTTCAATCAGAGACTCAATCCGCCCGTCCGGCACCAGCCCGTGCAAATCGAGCAGCGGGATACCGTCGTGACAACCGAGCATGTTGACCACGCGGAAGTCGTTCTGCTTCAGCTCCTCCGCCCAGCGCGCAATCAGCGCGCCGGAGCTGGTCTCCAACGCGTCCAGCAGCAGTCCCGGCAGAAAGAAGTCGTAGGTCATGTAGCCGCGTTTTGCAATCTCGGCATAGGTCTGCTCGGCATACGTCGCGTGAATCTCCGGCAAAAGCATGAGCCCCTGCCCGGCCGCCATGCCGCGCAGCCGATCCAGCATCTGCCAGGTCTCCGGCTCGTTGAAGAAGTTGCGCCTGCCCGCAATCTTGGAGGCGTAAGCGAACGCGTCCAGTCGAACGATCTTCGCGCCGTAGGAGGCGAGCTTTTGCAGTGTCTCCTCGTAAAACGCCCAGACGAGCGTGGAATTTACGTTTAAATCCATCTGGCCCAGATAGCTCCGGCGCGACTCCAGCACGTTGACGGCAGCTTCTGAAAGGCCGTTCGGCCAATCGATCTCGGCGGGCTTCTTGCCCGCGTCCAGCGCGGCATTCACCAGATGCGAAAGCGCATCCGCCTCACGCCGAGAGAGAGGCAACATGCTCGCCCAATCCTCCGCCGTCAGGCGCGGATAGCGAACCTCCTGATAAAACGTGTTCCAGTACGGGCGCTCGCTCCCATCCGGAAAGCGCACCATGAGGATCGGCAAGCCGGGTTTGCGAAAAAACATTTCGCGAATCAGCGTTTCTTGCGGTTGGATGTACCCTTCCGGTGTCATCTCGCCGTTGCCCTGCCAGAACGCGGTCCAGTCGATGAAGAAATCGCGATACACCGAAGGATCGCCGTGTTGAAC
>JAYFPQ010000003.1:0-43518 GCA_034927595.1 Christensenella sp. | reverse complement strand
TTTTGGCGGTGATGAGTTTGACTGCGCGGATCGCGTCGTCATTGCCCGGAATCGGGTAATCGATCTCGTCCGGATCGCAGTTGGTGTCGATGATTGCAACGATCGGGATTTTAAGCGTGCGCGCTTCGGCGATTGCGATATGCTCCTTGCGCGGGTCAACGACGAACAGCGCGCCCGGAAGCCGCTTCATCTCTTTGATGCCGCCAAGGTTCTTTTCGAGCTTTTCCTGCTCGCCGCGCAGCTGGATGACTTCCTTCTTGGGCAGCAGGTTAAAGTCGCCGTTGGCTTCCATCTGCTCAATCAAGCGCAGACGGGCGATGCGTCCCTGAATGGTCTTAAAGTTCGTGAGCATGCCGCCGAGCCAACGCTGGTTGACATAGTACATGTCGCAACGCTTCGCCTCGGACTCGATGGACTCCTGCGCCTGCTTCTTCGTACCGACAAAAAGAATAGACTGATTGTTTTCGGCGACGCTGCGCACGAAATCATAAGCCTCTTCGATCTTCTTTACGGTTTTCTGCAGGTCGATGATGTAGATGCCGTTGCGTTCCGTGAAGATGTATTCTTTCATCTTCGGGTTCCAGCGACGGGTCTGGTGGCCGAAATGTACGCCGGCCTCTAAGAGTTGTTTCATGGCAATCACGGACATGGTTTTAAAACCTCCTCGTTTTTTTTCGTCCCGGTGTTTCTGCTCCTTCGGGAACCCGCCTAAACGGGCACGAGCCGAAGAATCCGCACCGGTGCGTGATACCTCGCGTATTATAGCACAGTCCAATTTATCTAGGCAAGTAAAATTATGAGAGAATCTGCGGATTTTTGGCATACGCCGAGAAAGAAAAACGGCTGTTCAGCCGTTTATTCTTCGTCCTCGCCGTCGTCGCCGTCCGCCATTTCATCGAACAGCTCAATGAACTCGTTGAACACCTCGTCCAGCAGGATCGGGTTTTCGATGGACACATAGTTCTCGCCGCCCTTGTCCTTGACGACCTCCAGCAGCACGACCTCGTCCTCGCCAACGCCCTCCACCTCTTCCACCGGGAGCAGCGCGGCATAACGCTTGCCTTCGTAGTCAAACGTCATGACCAGGTCAAAGCGAACCGTGTTTCCGTTTTCATCGATCAATTCTACGATGGTATTCTGCTCTTCCATATTCCCTCTGCTTTCCGTTGTTCGTTCGGGTTTATGTGTTTCCGTGCGCATCCAGATAGCTCTGTAGAATCAGCACGGCGGCAACCTTGTCGATCACCTTCTTGCGCTTGTCGCGACGCATGTCCGCTTCAATCAGCATTCGGCGCGCGCTTGCCGTGGTCAGCCGCTCGTCCTGAAACGCATGATCGCCGTCCCAGTGCGCAAGAACCGCGTCCGCAAACTCGCGGGTAATGTCCGCCTGCATGCCGTAGCTGCCGTCCATGTTGCGCGGCATTCCAAACAGGAGCTTCACCGGGCGGTAGGATTCGGCCAATTGCAGCAGGTGCTTAACGTCCTGCTCCAGATTGTCGGAGCGCGTATAAGTCTCGACTCCCTGCGCGGTGATTCCGAGCAGGTCGCTGACGGCTACGCCAATTCTTCTTTCACCAACATCAAACGCTAAAATACGCAGCATTCGTTACTTTCCCTCCACATAGGCGCGAACAAGCTCTTCTAACAGTTCGTCGCGCTCCATACGGGAGATCAGATAACGCGCGTTGTTATAACTCGTAATATACGTCGGGTCGCCGGAGAGCAGGTATCCTACAATCTGATTGACCGGATCGTAGCCCTTTTCCCGCATGGACTCGTATACGCTCAGCAGGGTATCCCGCGGTGAGCGTTTTTCGCGTGGCAGTTCAAACTGCTGGGTGTCTCGTTTATCGTCATTCATGGCGTTCACCTCAAGGCGATTATATCAAAAATGCGCTTAAGAATACAGCGAAAATCGGCTCGAATTCCGATTTTGCCGTTCGTTCACATTCCGGTTGCCGAATATTCATATATATGGGTTCCCATTCTGGTGAAAAAAGCGCCCGCATTGCTGCGGGCGCCGGAAACGCAAATCGCGTTTACTTCATGACTTCCTGCGTCATTTCGTTTTCAACGCCGGCGTCTTCCACCTGCGCAATTGCGCCGCGGGCAAACACGAGTTTAACTTTATCCGGACCAACCATCAGCATGACGGTGTCTTCCTTGATGCTGGCAATGGTGCCGTAGATGCCGCCGATGGTGCGAACGCGATCGCCCGCTTTCAGCGAGGAGAGCATATCCTTAACCTTCTTGTCGCGGCGACGCTGCGGGATGATCATGATGGCGAACATCGCGACCATGAGGACGATCAACAGGCCGTAGCTGCTGAAAAAGCTGGAGAGTCCTTCGGTGAAACTTGCGCTCATATCTAAATTACCTATACCCTTTCTAAATTCTAATTAAGTGTATCGTATTCCAGAAATTGCGTCAAGAGATACGATTGTGTCAATTATGCAAAGACAGGCGTTTTTGCTGTCGATTAACGCTCTCAAACGAAAAAAGAGCGGAATGACCGCTCTTTTGTGAGGTTTTTTTATAAGGTGATCCTCACTACTCAAGATGTTTAAGCCTTCTCGGCTATCTTCTTCATGTAATCTTCAATCGCGGCTTTGACCGCTTCTTCGGCGAGCACGCTGCAGTGAATTTTCTGCGGCGGCAGTCCCTCCAACGCCTCCACGACGGCGGCGTTCGTAATCTGGAGCGCTTCGTTCACGCTCTTACCCTTGATCATCTCGGTCGCCATGGAGCTCGTTGCAACCGCCGCGCCGCAGCCAAACGTCTTGAACTTCACGTCCCGAATGATCTCATTCTCGTCGATGTCAAGAAAGATCTGCATGATATCGCCGCATTTCGCGTTGCCAACCGTGCCGACGCCGCTCGCATCGTCAATCTCGCCGACGTTTCTCGGATTCTTGAAGTGATCCATCACTTTTTCCGTATACATAACTTTCGTCTCCTTTTATTATACCGTAGCGTCTGTTCGCGGCGCTTATTTCTGTTTCGGGTAGAGCGGGGACATGTCCCTTAGCCGCTGCACAATCTGCGGCAGCAGGTCGAGCACATAGTCAATCTCCGCTTCGGTCGTGAATTCCGAGAGCGTCAGCCGCAGGGAACCGTGCGCAATCTCGTGCGGCAGCCCCATGGCGAGCAGCACGTGCGAAGGATCGAGCGAACCGCTCGTGCAGGCGGAGCCGCTGGAAGCGGCAATGCCGTTGAGGTCGAGCATCAACAGGATCGATTCTCCTTCGATGTAGCGAATGCTATAGTTCACGTTGTTCGGCAGGCGCTTCGTCGGGTGTCCGTTGAGCTTTACGTCCGGAATGCGCTCGGCAATGCCCTTCATGAGCTTGTCGCGCAGCGCGCCAACGCGAACGGCGTTCTCTTGCATATGCTCGCTTGCGTGCTTTAGCGCAACGGCGAGACCGACGATACCCGGAACGTTCTCCGTGCCAGCGCGGCGCTTCTTCTCCTGGCCGCCGCCGATGATCAACGAAGGAATGCGAACGCCCTTGCGGATGTAGAGCACGCCAACGCCCTTTGGCCCGTGGAATTTATGCGCGGAGATCGAGAGCAGGTCGATGTTCATCTCGACGACGTTGATCGGCACATGCCCGGTCGCCTGCACCGCGTCGGTATGGAACAGAACGCCCTTGTCGCGGCAAACCTTGCCGATCTCCGCGATGGGTTCAATCGTGCCAACTTCATTGTTCGCGAACATGATTGAAACCAGTACGGTGTCCTCGCGGATTGCGTTTGCAACCTGCTCCGCCGTCACGAGACCGTACTCGTCCACCGGCAGAATCGTCAGGTCGGCAACGCCTTCGCGTTCCATTGTCTGGAGGGTGTAAAGCACCGCGTGGTGTTCAATCGCCGTGGTGATGACGTGCTTTCCCTTTTTCTTGTTTGCCGCAACGACGCCGCGCAGCGCCATGTTGTCGCTCTCCGACCCGCCAGCGGTAAAGACGATTTCGTCCGGTTTTGCGCCGATGACGGCGGCGACATCCGCGCGCGCGTCGTCCACGAGTTTTGCCGCTTCCTGCGCGTACTCGTGTAGGCTCGACGGATTTCCGTAATAGGTTGTAAATGCGGGAATCATCGCGTCGATGACATCCTGCCGAACCATGGTGGTTGCTGCGTTGTCCAGATATACTCGCATACTCTTATTGTCCTTCTTTATATCCCTCTGCTGTTGCAGATAGTCTTTCTAAATTTGCATTCGTTCTGGAATGCCCTTTGCCGTTTCAAATAACCTCTGCTATCTGCAAACGTTGCGTGCGCCTTTTCCGTTCTTGAGCTGCTCGACGTAATCGTCCGCCAGTTCCTGAATCGTCGTCTGTTCGAGAACGTCGTTGATTCGGTTTTGCAGCTTCAAAAACAGCGGCCGCGCCGAGCAGGTGCAGGCGCTGTTGCAGGCGTGATCCTCTGCGCTGACGCAATCCACCACCGCGGTTGACCCTTCCAGAAGCGTCAGCACACGCTGCACGGAGAGTTCGACGGGTGGGCAGGTCAGTTCGTAGCCGCCCTGCGCGCCGCGGACGGTATCTACGACGCCGCCTTTTTTGAGCTCACGCAGCAACTGCTCCAGATAGCCTTCCGAAACGCCCTGCTCTCCCGCGAGCGTTGGCAGAGAAACCGGCCCGGAACCGTACCGAACGGCCAGGTCGATTACCGCTTTTAATCCATATCGGCTGCGCGTCGAAAGTTTCATGTTCACCATACCCTAGTAAAATAGTTGCCTTATGTGCATACAATAGCATTTCACTGGGCTATTGTCAAGTATAAGAATCCAAATCTACACGGTATATCTGTCTCTATTTCTTGTTGGATTGTTCCAACGCAAGCAGCGTTTGCTTCATGCCGGTTCCGTAGGCGTAGCCGGTCAGTGATCCGCCTGCGCCGAGCACCCGATGACAGGGAACCGCAATCCAAATCGGGTTTTTGTTGCAAGCGCCGCCGACCGCGCGCGCCCCTTTTGGGTTGCCAACCTGCAACGCGATGTCCCCGTAGGTGCGCGTTTCGCCATAGGGAATGGTATTCAGCGCCTGCCACACCTGATGCTGAAACGCCGTTCCCTCCGCCTGCATGGGAAACGAAAACGTCGTCCGTTTACCTTCGAAGTATTCACCCATCTCCCGCGCGGCAAGCGCAAGCGCCGAACCTTCCGGCGCCGAGAACGGAACTGACGCGTCCAGCTCGGTTGCCAGATGAATCGCGCTGACGGCGTTGTTTATCGCTTCGAACACCAGCATTCCAACCGGTGTTTCCAACCGAACGCGGCTTATTGCGGCAGTTACGTTTGTTTTCTCTTTTCTCATGCTGTTTCCCTCGCTCCTGATCGAATCTTAACGCTCGTTTCGCAAGCTTTCTATCTGCTCATTATAATCGATCTGTGATATACTGACAAAGAATTTAAGCAGAGCGAAAGGAGCACGATTGTGGAACAGACGCATTCGAACTTGGCGCTGGAGGTTTCGGAATCGACCGGCGAAACGCAGACCGATTCTTTTACGACGCTCGACTATGTTCGCGAGCTCTATCTGCTTGCGGAAGAGCAAAAGAAGTCGGATCATCGAAAGGTTCGCCTGCTGCGCGCCGCTGTCACGCTGATTGCGGTCACCATGGCGGCAGTGATTCTCTCCGCAGTGCTCGTCGTCCCGGCACTGTTGAACACGGCGAACGAGGCTTCTAAGACACTCGCGATTGTTCAGCAGATCGACGTAGAGACCATTGCTTCGGATATGGATGCGCTCGCGGTGCAGGCCAACGAAACGTTCTCACAGGTTGGCGACGCGGTCAAGGTGCTCGACGATTTGGACATGGAGTCGCTCAATGCGACGATTGCCGAGCTGGAAGTCGCCGTGGAGTCGTTCTCCAAACTGGACGTCGCTACGTTAAATACGGCGATTGCAAACCTCAACGCGACGGTTGAACCCCTTGCGCGGCTCTTTGGAAAGAAATAACGCCGAACGCATGATTCGGCTGACAACATAAAGGAGAAGAAGATTTCGCATGGCGGAATTGGTTTCGTTGGTCTATCTTGCGCTGTTTGCGTGTTCCGGTCTCGGCGTCGCGCGGCTGCTGTTCTATCGCGAGCGCCCGCTCCGGCGTATTTGGCTCGGCCTCGTGTTCGGGTTTGCCATGCTGCTATGGCTTCCCGCGCTGTTCTCGTTTGCGATGGGGTTTGTGCTCAAGGCGCAGTTACTCGCCCTTACGCTGGCCGCCGGCATCGGCGGGGTTTGCTGGTCGCTTTCCCGAAAAAAGTCGCTGACCGTTTCGCCGCTGAAAAACGAGCTGCCAATTTTGATTGCGGGCGGCGTTCTTTTTGTGTTCTGCCTTGTGCTGCTTTCCAGTCACACCATCGTCGAGAAAGACGGCGCTCTCTACGTCGGGCAGTCCACCTACGGCGATCTAGCCATGCACCTCGGCTTTATTTCGAGCATCGCCGTGCAAGGCAAGTTTCCGCCGATGTACTCCATCTGCCCGGATAAACCCGTTTGCTACCCGTTCCTCTCCGAGAGCATTGGCTCGACGTTCTATCTCTTCGGAGCCAGCCTGCGCTTTGCATCGATGCTGACGGCGGCATACGCGTTTCTACTCGTGATCCTCGGCGTTTACTTTTTCTTCGAAGAGTGGCTCGCCGAACGGCGCAAGGCGATCTTCGCCATGTTGCTGTTCTTTGTTGGCGGCGGGTTCGGGTTTTGGTACTTTTTCGACCTGATCAAGGCGAATCCGGAGAATCTCTCGCGGCTCTTCACCGCGTTTTACGAAACGCCGACGAATTTCGTGCCCAACGGACTGCGTTGGGTCAACCCGATTGCGGACATGATGATTCCGCAGCGCGCGCTGCTCTTCGGCTGGGCGCTGCTATTTCCGTGCCTGTTTCTGCTGCACCGCGCTTCATTCAAACGGGAAACGAGCGCATTTCTCCCGCTGGCGGTTCTCGCGGGCTGTCTGCCGCTGGTGCACACGCATTCCTTCCTCGCGCTCGGTATGATCAGCGGGTTCTACCTGCTGCGTTCGATCGTTCGTCAGCAAGAGAAAAAACAGTTACTGGGCTTCACCTCCTATCTCGGAATTGTACTGTTGCTCGCGCTGCCGCAGCTGATTCTGTTTACATTCAAACAGTCCGGCAGTTTCCTCAAGTTCCATTTTAATTGGGCAAACGAGTCCGACAACTATTTCTGGTTCTACATCAAGAATTTCGGGCTCATCGCCCTGCTTGCGCCAATTGCGTTCCTCGCCGCGCGCAAGGAAGAGCGCGGCGTGGTCGGCGGCGCGGTGTTGGTCTGGCTCGTCGCGGAATTCATTCAGTTTCAGCCGAATCCATACGACAACAACAAGCTCCTCTTCGTTTCGTTTGCGTATGCCTGCGGCCTCGTCGGCAGCTGGCTGATTGATACGAAAGATCGCCTCGCGCGCGGCGGCGTTCGAAACCGCGCGAGCACTGCAGTGCTCTCTGCGCTCGTCTGCGTGACGCTGTTCCTCTCCGGCGTGCTGACGCTTGGACGCGAGTATGTTTCCGAGTATCAATTGATCAGCCCAAACGAGCTGCTCGCCGCAAATTACGTGAAGGAGAATGCCGCGCCGGATGCGACGTTTTTAACCTACAACAACCACAACAATTGCATCGCCGCGCTGACGGGACGCAACATCGTTTGCGGTTCCGGCTCCTACCTCTTCTTTCACGGCGTGGACTATTCCGACCGCGAAGAGGCGTTATCGCTTCTGTACGAGCAGCCCAGCACTTACTTTGTCGCGCTCGCAAAGGAGTACAATATCGACTATGTGCTGATTGGGGACAACGAACGCGCGAACTACAACATTGATTTTGACTATTTTGAAAGCCAGTTCGACGTGTTCTACCAGAACGATTCCGTCGTCATCTATCGCGTTCAATTTTGACGAATAAAACACAAGAACCACCTTTCGTATCGAAGGTGGTTCTTTTTTTGTTGAGCAATGTTCGGTTAGGTATCGATTCGCGCTAGTTCGGTGATGCTTCGATTTCGATAGACCAAATCATCCCGGCGGGCGAAGCCGCGCTTCTCCCAGAATGCATTTCCCTTCTCGTTGCGCGCAAACACAACGAGGGCTACTTTGTGAATGCCTTCGAGTTCCAGCGCCTGCATGGCATGCTCCACCAGCGCGGAACCGATTCCGTTCTTCTGGCGCTCGCCGGATACCGCTGTGTGGTGGATGAACCCGCGCCTGCCGTCGTGCCCGGAGAGTATCACGCCGACAATGCGATCCCCTTCCTCCGCCACAAAGCAGGTGGAAGGGTTCCGCTTGAGGTAGGCGCCAATTCCCTCGTGGGAATCGTCCGTCGTGTTCAGCCCCATGCCCGGAGTGCTGCGCCAGAGCTGATATACGGCATCGTAATCGTCCTTCGTCATGGGACGAATGTTCCAGCTTGAATCTTGCTGCACCGTCTTTAGATCCTCTTCTGGCGATCGTTGGCAACGCCGGCAAGCAGCAAGCCAACGCCGGAAATCAACGCTAGGATCGCGCCGACGATGCGATAGTTCTCCGCAGTGTTCGTCATGATGTAGTTGTAGAGCGTGGTGTCGAGGCTACCGCCGTTTTTGACGACCTCAGCATGCGCGGTGGAAAGACCAATTGCCGTCGAAGTCAGCACCAGCACCAGTCCAAGCACAAACAGTAACACGAGCACCACGAGGATTCCGGTGTAGACCTTCTTTGGATCCTTTGGTTCCTTCATAAACATTTCTTCCATCGATGATTCCTCCTTATTTTGTTTCGTCCAGTCCCATCAGGAGGCGGTATACGGGCTTTAACAGCCGAAAGCCTTCGATGATTTCTTCCGCAATCTCCGGCGAGAGTGTCTTTTTCAGGTTCGGCGAGGAGAAGCAGAACGAGAGCCCCTTCCGGTTCAGATACGGTAATACACCCTCCGGCGCGTCGGTGATGCGCGGACGCTTGAACTGATCGCCTTCCACAGTAAAGCGAGACGTAAACGCAGGGTCGTTCACGAGCTCCAGAAACTTATTCGGTTTCGCCAGAATGTGCGGACGGATTTCGCGCATCAGCGCGGGATTTGCCCCATACATGCCCATTCCGTATCCGTACCCCTCGCGCTCAAACTCGGCATAGACCACGAGGCTTTCGCTCAACATGCTCCCCGGACGCCGAAATCCCAGCCAGGCATGGTCGCGGTACATGGTTTTATCGTGCGAATACCGCGTGTCGCGCCGAATGCGCGAGATTACGCTCGACGGGCGGACATTGAAGTCCGGATCGATTTCCTGCGCGGTTGGCGTCAACTCAATGGCGAGCTGCTTGAGCGGCTCGTATACATTTTTCTTGTAGCGCTCGCGGTTTGCCTCGAAGAACGAGGCTTCGTTGTTGAACGCAATCTCCCAGAAGAACTGGTAGGTATCCTCGTTTAAGCCCTGAAACACGATTGCTTACTCCTCGTCGTCCTCATATTCGCGCGTGCCTTTTTGAACACGCGTAACCGTCTGTTTGGTTCTCGCCTGCGGAACAGGCTGCTTCTTATAGTCAAATACGCGCGGCGCATTACCTGTCGGCTGGTGTCTGCTTGGTTCCGGTGCAACGGTCGTTTCGCGTGGAGCGGCCGGTTGCTTTGGCTGCACGGGCGGAGCCGGAACATACTGTGCTCGCTGCTCCGGTTCAACCACGAGGCGGCTTCGCGGCGGCTCCGGCGCTTGCCGCACAGGGCGAGCCGGGGGTTCCTCCGGTACGCGTGCGCTACGCTCCTTCGGGACGGGCGGCGGTTCCACCACAACGACGGGCGGCGGCAGGTAGATTGGCTCCTGCTCCGCTTGATACACCGTCTCTTCCTTCTGCGCGAGCATGCGGCGCGTATAGCGAATTTCCTCCTGGTTCGGCTCGTCGTCGTAGTTGATGTGCCGACGCTCGGGCTGTCTCGGCGGTTCGGGAATCGCATCGTCCAGCTCGTCATCCCCAAAGCGGTTTAGACGCGGCGTCTTTGCGCGTTCCATCGCCGTCAGCGCGATGAGCAGGATAAACGAAAGCACCATCAGCGCGCCAAGCACGATCAGGATCTTCGTGACTCCGTTGAGCAACCCGCCAAAGATCGTCAGTCCGCCGGTGCTCGGAACGGGCGTTGCCTCCTGCGTTTCCGCGGTCTCCGTGCCATAGGCAACCGGCATGACGCAGCTGGCAAGCTCGCGGTTCGCGCCCGTCGGGTCGTATCCCTTTACGGTGATGGCGAGATTTCGCGGGGAACCGAGCTGAATGTCTAAATCAAAGCTGGTTTCGCCTGCGGCCAGTGTTTCGTAGTTTTTGATGACGCCGATATTGGTTTCCAGCACCGTAATGCTCGTCAGCGTAACCGTGCTGTGGTTGGTAATCGTGATGCGTGCGCTGAGCGTTCCGGTTTTGCTCGTCCAAGGTGTAACCGTTTCTGCGCGAACCATGACGTTGATCTGGGAATCGTCCACATACGGATAGACTTCGTAAACGTCCTCTGGCGTGAGCGTGTAGGGATTTCCAAACGAGTCGGTTCCGTTGAGTGCAAATTTCACGTTGCGCAGCGGTTCGCTCATCACAGGAACGATCACATAGGTCAGCGAGGTCTCCTCACCCGGCGCGAGCGAGAACGGAGCCGCGTTTACCGGGCTGAGCCGCTCGTCCGAAATCGTGATGTCGCTGATTGCCTGCGTACCGGTGTTTTTGACGTCGAGCGTAAAGGTCACACCGTTTTGTGTCGGCACGCCCTCCTGCACCTTCATGTCAAGTTGAATGAGCACCATGACGAGTTCCAGCGGATCGAGCGAGGAGAACGTCTTGGTCTTTCCGTTGACCGTATAGGTCACAAACGGCGTACTGGTGACGCTTTCATCGCCCATCGTATAGGTGTAGTCGATGGAATAGGTGCCGCTTGCGCGGAGGGAGTCCAGCTGCAGAATCGGCGTGTCGCTGACGTTCTCGTCGATCAGCGTAATGGCCGACATGTCAAACTTGGTGGCGTTCTTAACCGTGTACGTCAGAACAATCTTATCGCCCGGTTTTGCGTTGGTCGTGTTCGCCGTCCGCGTGACCGAAATGATCGGGTTATCCGCCTGTTGGATGGTGATGGACGCTTCCTGACTCATCGGTTCGCCGTTTCGCGTCCAGGTGACGACAAACGGAATCGGCTTGCCAATCTGAGACTGGCTGACGTTAAGCGTCACCTTGATGTCCCGCGCGCTGCCGCTCTGCGGAATCGGCTGATCTTTGAGTTCATAGCAAACGACGCCATTCGTACTGATGGCGACATCGTTCATCGGGTAATCCGCGTTGTAATTCGTGATTTCAAACGTAAAGAGCACCGGCCCGCTGTCCGGCAGTTCGGTCGGCGTCGCGGTGATGTCGATGCGCACCTCTTCCGCATGTGCGTTTGGAACAAAGAGCACAAAGCAAAGAAGCGAAATCGCCAGTCCAAGCACGCCTTTTAAAACCGATTTCATCATTCCGTTAACCTTCACTATTTCGCGGTTCCATTCGGTTGATTGATGTTCCTGCCATAGGCTTGCAGAAGTTGCTCTCCGCGCGCGATCTGCGCACCGCCGTCCGTGCGCTCCGTTACCGTTTTGAGGAACGCTTCCACATCCTCAGCCGGCAGAACGCAGGTTAGCGTAACCTGCTCGCCGAACTCCGGCTCAACGGTATATCCCCCCGTTCGAAGCACCGGTTCAAGCGCCGCATAGCTCGCGTAGGACACGATCAGACTCACGCGTTCGCAGACGCGCATCGGCAAGATGCCCGCTGCGCTTAGTGCCTCCGAAGCGGTCTTCCCATATGCGCGCACGAGCCCGCCCGTGCCGAGCAGTACGCCGCCGAAGTAGCGAACCACCGCAATCAGCGTGTTTTCTACGCTGTTTTGAATCAGCACGTTCAAAATTGGCGCGCCCGCCGTGCCGGAAGGCTCGCCGTCGTCCGACGAGCGAGAAATCCCGCCCTCCGACAGGCGGAACGCATAACAGCAATGCCGCGCGTCCCAGAACCGTTTCTTGAGTTCCGATATGCGCTCCTGCGCCTCCGCTTCGCTCGTAACCGGCAGGCAGAACCCCAGAAAGCGGGACTTGCTGATGACAATCTCGCTTTCGCCCGCGCCCGCGACGGTTTGATACGGTCTTAGCCCTTTCGGATTCTGCAATAGCCCTTCTTCCCCTTGCGAAGAATCACACCTTCGCCTTCGATTTGCGCGGCTTCCAGCGCGGCGGAGACCGACTCCACCTTGCTCTCGCCAACAAACACGCCGCCGCCTTCGATTAAACGACGCGCGTCGCTCTTGCTGACAGCGAGCTTGCTGAGTACCATGAGATCCGCAATGCGAAGCCCTGTGGACGCGATGTCCTCCGCCGAAAGTTCGCAGGTAGGAATTCCGCTCTGATCCGCTCCGCCGGCAAACAACGCTTCCGCCGCGGACTGCGCAATCTTCGCTTCCTCTTCGCCGTGCACCTGCGCGGTCAACGTGTAGGCCAGCACGCGCTTTGCTTCGTTGATCTGTTCACCCGGCAGCGAGCCGAGGCGGTGTACTTCGTCCATCGGAAGGAATGTCAATAATGCAAGACACTTCTCAACGTCCTTGTCGCCGACGTTGCGCCAGTATTGGTAGAAGTCGTAGACGCTGCATTTCGCCTTGTCGAGCCAGACCGCGCCCTTCTCCGTCTTGCCCATCTTCTTTCCGTCGCTGGTGGTTAGTAGCGAAGTCGTCAGCGCGAAGGCGGGTTTCTGCTCCTTGCGTCGAATCAGGTCCGCACCGTTGAGAATGTTGCTCCACTGATCGTCCCCGCCCATCTGCAGCACGCAGTCATGACGGCGGTTTAGCTCCAGAAAATCGTAGCTCTGCATGAGCATGTAGCTCATCTCAAAGAACGTTAGCCCGCGCTCCATGCGCTGCTTGTAGCACTCTGCGGTGAGCATGCGGTTGACGGAAAAGTAAACGCCGATGTCGCGCATGAAATCGAGGAAATTCAGTGGATAGAGCCAGTCCCCGTTGTAGACGATCTGCGCCTTGCCCTCGCCGAACTCGATCAGGCGGGACATCTGCTGTTGAAAGCAGGCCGCGTTGTAAGTAAGCTGTTCCTTGGACATCAACGTGCGCATATCCGTCTTGCCGGAAGGGTCGCCAATAAATGCCGTTCCGTTGCCAAGCAGAACGATCGGGCGATGTCCCGCGCGCTGCATATGCGCCATAGACATCAGCGCGACATAGTGTCCAATGTGCAGGCTGTCCGCCGTCGGATCGAAGCCAATATAAAAAGTGACCTTCTCGCGGCCTAGCAGTTCATGCAGTTCTTCGGGATGCGAGCACTGTTTCAGAAACCCGCGCTCCTCCAGTATGTCGTATGCGTTTCGTTCCATCTTGGGTATTCCTCCGTTATTGTTCGCGGATGACCGCGTCGCATGCGCAATATTCGCGCACTGTATCTTTCACAATATACCACGAAACAAAAGAAGAAACAATGCGACAGCACTGTTTCTCCTGAAAGGAAATCTCTGTTTTATTACGTCAGAATTGGAATCGAACTCTCGCTATTTCAGCGAAACGGTAAAGCGAAATACCGCGAATTCCCCTTCGTTTCTTACCTCAATGGTCTCACCCAAATGCGACAGAATCTCCTGCACAATCGCGAGTCCAAGCCCCGTTCCGCCGTCCGAATGCGCCGTATCCGCCTTGTAGAAGCGCTCAAAGAGGTGCGGCAGATGCTCTTCCGGAATATGCCCGGTGTTCTTAATCGAAACCAGCGCGCGTGTTCGATCCTTCGTCAGTTCCGTGACCACTTGAATCTCGCCTTCGTCCGTTGCGAACTTCACCGCGTTGTCCAGCAGCGCAATGAGCACCTGTTCTATGCGATCCGGATTGGAAGTCACGGTCAGCGACGACTTGGCGTTCCAGATGTTTCGAATTCGAATCCCGCTGTCGGCCGCAACCAGGCTCATCCGCTCTACCACCTCAGAGACTACGCTGTATAGATGGAACGGCTCCTTCTCCAGCGCAACAGCGCCGGACTGCAAGCGCGATAGCTCCAGTAGGTCGTTGATCAGGCGGGAGAGTCGCATGGACTCCCGCAAAATATAGCCATAGTAGCGGAACCGATCCTCGTCCGCTTTGACGAGTCCGTCGTTTAACGTTTCCGCAAGGCTGCGAATGCTGGCAATCGGCGTACGTAACTCGTGGCTAACGTTCGCTACGTAGTCGCGCCGCGTTTGTTCCAGTCGTTCCGTCGCGGTAATGTCCTGCGCAACGATGACCGTTCCCGGCTCCTCTTCGCTCGTCTCCTGCGATCTGGAGACGACGAGCAGGAGCTTGCGTTCGCCGACTTCCATCGTCATCTGGCGGGTTTCGCCCGTTTGACGTGCCTGTTCGCAGAGCGGTTGCGCCGCTTTGAGCACATCCGCAATCTCCGATTCATTGCAAGCGCCAAGCAGTTGACAAGCCGCCTGGTTGTGGTAGATCACCGAATTGTCCGCTTCCAGCGCGATCACGCCTTCGTGCAATCCATCCAGAATCATATGCAGCCGATTGCGGGCAAGCACCAGGTCGCTGATGTTGCGCTTCAGCTCTTGCGAAAGATGATTCAAAGCGGAACCGAGCTGGCCAATCTCGTCGTCCCGGCTCTCGTCCGCCCGTACGGTGAAATCACCGCTCGCCATTGCGGCGGAAGCGCGCGTCATGGAACGAATCGGGTTTGTCATGCGTCGCGAAATCAAATACGCCGGAATCACCATGCCAACGGAGGCGATGATGGAGCTGATGATCAGCGCGCGTACAAAGCTCATCAGCGAGCTGTAGACTTCGAAGGTAGGCCGCGCCATGAGAATGGCACCGACCACGCGCTGCACGTTATCCTCAATCGGAACGCCAACGACAATGCCATCCGGTGAACGCCATTTTGTGGAAATAACTTGATCGCCGGTTTCGACCACTTGCTTGCCGTATTGCAGAATCGTATCGCTGATTGGTTTCTCTTCTGGTTTGTTCTCCGGTTTGTTCTCTGTTGTGTAGGCAATCAGGTTCGCTTTCTCATCAAAGATGTAGACGTATGATCCCTGTTGTCCGTTCAGAGTAAAATCCAGAAAGGAATCAAACGAAATCTGTCCGCTCTGCAGCCGGGTCGCCAAGCGGGACATCGACTCCGCGCGCGGAAGCAACTCGTCCGCGATGCGCTTTGCGTGCACGCTCGCGCCCGTGACCAGATAGACAAAAACCCCGATCATGGACGTGAGAACACATCCAAAGATCAGGTAAAACAGAAACTTCTCAAAGATTGAGCCTCTTTTTTTCGGCTGCGTGGACGCTTCCTCGTGCCAGCGCGCGCTCAGTAGTCGCTTCATCTAAACCTTTCGATTCAATACGTTTGTGGATTCCAACGGGGCAGGGTTACTCGCTCGCGCCAAATTTGTATCCAACGCCGTAGACCGTGCGGATGCCCCAGTTTAATCCCTCTTCCGGAATCTTCTGGCGAATGCGCTTGATCTGGGTGTCGACCGCGCGGGTATCGCCAAAGTAGTCATACCCCCAGATTTTCGAGAGAATCTGCTCGCGGTCAAACACGCGGCCTGGGTGCGACGCCAGCAGGTAGAGAATCTCCACTTCCTTGGGCGTAAAGTCAACGGGCTTGCCCTTGATCTTGACCTCGTAGTTGGACAGGCTGATCTCCAGATCCTCCATGCGGATGGTCTTGCCTTCCGTCTCCGGCTCCGCGGAGATGCGACGCAGCACCGCCTTGATGCGCGCAATCAGTTCACGCGTGGAAAACGGCTTGACGAGATAATCGTCCGCGCCAAGCTCCAGTCCGACGACGCGATCGACCTCTTCGCCCTTTGCGGTCAGCATGATGATGGGAACATTGCTCTTCTGCCGAATCTCGCGGCAGGCGTCCATTCCGTTCTTCTCCGGCATCATCAAATCCATCAGAATCAGATCCGGCGACTCGCTTTCCGCCATCTGCACTGCCTGAACGCCGTTGTATGCGGAGGCGTGCGTAAATCCCTCGCTCTCAAGATAAATGCCGAGCGATTCATGAATGATCGGTTGATCGTCGCAAATCAGTATATGCGCGGTTTTTTGCATACTCGCACCTCCCTGTTGCATTCATTATAAAATACGCTCTGCCACAATTCAATGGAGCGCGGACGCTTGTCGAAATTGTACACGATTCGAACAAGATCGGTTGTAAATTGCGATTTTTTGCCACAAATTTGTGCATCTACACAGCGAAAAAGAAAGCGCGGACCATTCTTTTCTGGTTATCCGCGCTTCTTTGGTCGTTTTTCGTGCTGCGTTTTGGAAATGACTTCATATGGTGCGTCCTGCGACGATCGCTCCGTTCGACTTTGCGCCGTCGCTTCCTCTTCGTGAATCACCGTGGCCGAGCTTGGCCCGAGCGCGATGGCGTTGCTGACGTATTTCTTGAGTGTAAAGTGGAAGCTCGTGCCTACGCCGACTTCGCTCTCCACGAAGATATTTTCGCCAAGCCGGTCGATGATCTGTTTGGCGATGGATAGCCCAAGCCCCGTTCCGCCTTCGCGACGCGATTTGTCCGTTTTGTAGAATCGCTCGAACACCTGCGGCAAATCCTCAGAGGATATGCCGCAGCCGGTATCGGTAACGGTCACGAGGATTCGATCCCCCGTCGTTTCCACGGCGCGGATGGTGATGCTTCCGCCCTCCGGCGTATAGTGCATGGCGTTATCGAGTAAAATGACAAGCAACTGCTCGACGCGATCCTCGTCCGTCATGGCAAACGGAACGCCCTTTGCGTCCAGAATCAGCTGTATGCCGCGTTGCGACGCCTCGTTGAGGTAGTTCTGCCGTGTATCCTGCAGCAGTTCCTCAAGATCCACTGCGTGCAGTTCCATGTGCTCTGTGCCGGATTGCAAGCGCGAGAGTTCGAGCATGTCCGTAATCAGGCGCGACAGGCGAATGACCTCACGCAGCATGATTCGATAGTAGCGCTGGCGCGTTTCCTCGTCCTGAATCATGCCGTCCGAGAGCGGTTCGAGCAGGCCGCGCACCGCCGTCAGTGGCGTACGCAGCTCGTGGCTGACGTTTGCAACATAGTCCCGGCGCGTTTTTTCAAGTCGCTCCAGGTCGGTGACGTCCTTAAATAAGCCCACAACGCCCGTGCACTCGCCCTCTTCGTCCGTCACGGGTACGATGGTAATCCAGAGCGTGCGGTCGTTGGGCAGCGTGTAGTGCAGGCTCGCTGGTTCGCGGCTTTCGTAGACCGAACGGAACATTTCCCAAATGGAAGTGTCCGGCACAAGGTCCATCGGCACCTTTACCTCCACCGCGCCGAACATCTTCATGAGCGCGGGGTTATAGTGCGTCAGGCAGCCGATGTTATCGATGGCTGCGACGCCGTCCGTAAAGCTGGAGAGGAGCTGGTTCAGCTGTCGTTTTTCGCTTTGCAACTGATATATCGTCTGGGACAGGTTGTCGCAGAGGGTGTTGAGCGCGCGCGCCAGTATCCCGATTTCGCCGCTCGCTCGCTCGTTTGCGCGTACGTTGAACCTGCCTTTCGACATTTCGATGGCTGCGTTGCTCATGTCGTGCAGCGGTCGGGAAAGCCGGTTGGTGCTGAACGCAACGAGCAACATAACCACCGGAAGAATCGCGAGGATTGTTCCGGTTAGCACGTTGTTGAGCTGATTAAACGCAGACTGAATGCGCTTGATCTGCTTGATCACGAGGATTACGCCGGTCACGTTCCCGTCCGAATCGCGCACGGGAATGCCGACAGAAACGGCGGTTTCGCCGTTGAGCAGCAGCAGGTTCTTGTTTTCCACCGTTTGCCCGCGCAGAACGTTCTGCACCTCGGCGCGGTAATATTCGCCAAAGTCCTGCACCTCGACCGTGCTGCCGACGTTGCGAACGATTAGAATCTTGCCGAGCGCGTCCGAAATCAGGATTGCGCTCTCGCTGGAAACGGTCTGTTTCTCAATGAGGCGTTGAAACGCATCCTCATTCATATAGCCGTTCTTGTATTCTTCGTAAATCTGGCGCGTTACCTCGGCTTCCGGCTCCAGATTTGCCATTTCAATGGAGACATAGGTGTTTTTACCGACATACGTATAAGCCGCCAGCAAAATGACGTTTGCCAGCAGCAATGCAATGATCGATACGATTAGAATTCTCCAGTAGAATACACTGCGCATTTATTGGCGTCGATTCACTCGGTTTCGAATTTATAGCCGACTCCGTAGATCGTTTTGATGCTCCAGCCCAGCCCTGTGGAATCCAGCTTCGCGCGGATGCGCTTGATGTGCGTATCCACCGTGCGCGTCTCACCCGCGAAATCATAGCCCCAGACGCGCGAGAGCAGCTGTTCACGCGTGAACACCTGACCCGGGTTGGACGCGAGCATATGCAGAATCTCGATTTCCTTCGGCGTGCAGATGACCGGCTGACCACGAAGCGTGACCGTGTAGCTCTTGAGGTCGATCGTCAGGCTGTTGTAGGTAATGACGCTCGAGTCGCTCTTGGGCTGTTCGGTTGCGCGGCGAAGCACCGCTTTGATGCGGGCGACCACCTCACGCGGGCTGAACGGTTTTACAATATAATCGTCCGCGCCGAGTTCCAGCCCGACAATGCGGTCAATCTCCTCGCCTTTTGCGGTGAGCATCAGAATCGGTAGCTGCGAGGTTTTGCGAATCTCGCGGCAGACCTCGATTCCGCTCATCTTCGGCATCATAATATCCAGTACGCAGAGCACGACCTCCGGCGTAAGGCTCTCCAGCGCGGAAGCGCCGTCGAACGCGTCCACCACTTCAAAGCCCTCCGCTTTGAGATATATCCCCAGCGCCTCGTGTACGACTTGATCATCGTCCGCAATTAATACTTTCTGCGCCATAATTAGCTCCTTAATGTAAGCTGTATTTGTTAAGCTTATTCCTGTTTAGTATACCATACTTGTGAAAACCCGTATAGCATTCGGCAGAATCGATTTTGTGATTCAAAAGAATATAAAATTCGATTGAACAAAACCGAACTCAGCTGCCTTGCCGAATCACTTCCCCCGCCCGAACGGCGTCTTGCTCCATCACCGCGACCAGCGAGCGATTGTAGATGCCGCTGGCGGGATGATACAACGGAATTAACAGAACGCTTTTTTCGCCGATGCAAAGCGGTTGTTTCGCGCCGTGCACCGCGCCGATGACGGGCGGTTTCTGCCCGGCGAGCTGGTAGATCGCCTTGAGCGGCGTATTGCCCAGCGTTAGAATCACGCGCGGATGGAGCAGTTCTATCTCCCGTCGCAACAGCGGCAGCGACTGCGCAACCTCCGCGGGCAGCGGCGTGCGGTTTCGAACCGATTTTAGCGAGCGCACCACCGGACGGTACTTGACCGTGTTGGAGATATAGAGCGCTTCGCGTTTTACGCCAAAGAGCGCAATCAGTTCGTCCAGTTGTTTGCCCGCTTTCCCGACGAACGGCCTGCCGAGCTTCGTTTCCTCCGCGCCCGGCGCTTCGCCAATGAGCAGCGCGCCGGAAGCGATGCCGCCTTCCCCGAACACGGGCGAGCGATATTCTCCTTGCGGGTCGTCCTGCTGCGCCAACGCAAGCAGGCGTTCGCGCTCTTCCGAGTAGGCCGCCTGTAGCAGCGCTTCCAACGTTAAGGTTGTGTTCGTTTGCGTCAAGCGTCAACCTCCGTTGTTTTGCTGCGTCTGCGCGGCCATGTCGCTTTGCAGCGTGGTGAAGTCCGTTTTTAGCGCTTGATACAGCGGCTCAATTTCGGAGTACTGGTACCCGACGAGCGCAACTTCCAGCGCGGCAATATCGTCCTTGAGCTGATTCTTTCGTTCCTCCGGCACGTTTGCCGCGGAGCCGAGATAGTCCGACACCTGCTGAATCAGATCCTGCGACTGTGTCTTGAGCTGGAAGATCGAGAGCGACCCGTCGGAATGCACCGTGCAGGTCTTCAGGCTCGCGACGAACTCTTCCGTAGACAACTCCGTACGCACCGCGGTCGGCAGTGCTTTGAGCAGGTACTCATCGTCAAACGCATAGAGCGGGTTGTTCGGCCGAATTAGAATGTAGCTGATCGTCTGCACGAGCTCCGGCGGGCAGAACTGGGTTGTAATTGCGTTCTCCGCCGAGCAGATGGAAACCGTCACATGCATGTCGCAGTATTCCGTCGGCGCTTTGTCCGCAAGGAACCAGTCGGTTACCGGCTTGTGATCCGCGTCATCCTTACAGGCATCAGTCGCGAGCAGGCCGGAAACCGGACAAACGGTGCGCTTGACCAGTCCCAGAGACGTTGGGTCAGCATCGATGATCGGCTTGTCCTCCATCCCCTCCAGGATCTTCGACATATAGGCCTGCCAGAGCGGCGCCGCTTCGTCGCCGCCGGAAGAGCCTTTCTTAAGCTTGTTGACCGGATAATCGTGCCCGACCCAGAGCGTCGAAACATAGTACGGGGTAATGCCAGCAAAATAGACGCTCGCATAGTCCGAGTTGGTGCCTGTCTTTCCAGCAACGGTCATGTCCGTAATCTTCGCCTTTGTACCGGTGCCGCTCTTGACCGCGTCCGTCATCATGTCCACGAGCAGCCAGGCCGTGCTCTCCTGGAAGACGCGGTGCGTTTCGCGCACTTCGTCCGCATCCAGAATGACGTTCCCGTTTGCGTCCAGCACCTTGGTGAACGACAGCGGTTTGTTATAGACGCCACCGTTGGCGATGGTCGCATACGCCGCGGACATCTGTATCGGTGTGAGTCCCGAGGTGCCCAGCGCAAGGCCGGCGCCGTCGACGTTGATCTTGTCCTCCGATGCGCCGAGGTTGTAGAGATATTGCGCGGAAATCGCCGGCGTCACGTCATCCATGAGGATTCGCGAGGCGGGCACGTTGAGCGAGCTCATCAGTGCGCGGCGGAAGGTCACCGGGCCGTAGCGCGAGTCCAGGCCGCCGGAGGGATACCCCTTCTCCGTATTCCAGCCGACGATTGGGCCATCCATGTTATACGTAATGCTCGCGGGCGAGTAACCGAGATCCAGCGCGGGCCCGTAGACGGCAAGCGGTTTAATTGATGAACCAACCTCCGTGTAACTCTGCGACGCGCGGTTAATCCCCTTGCGAACGCTCGGTTCGTCGCGGCCGCCAATCACGGCGCGCAGTTCTCCCGTGCGATAGTCGATGACCACAGCGGCCGCCTGCGGCTCCACTGTTTCGATGACGGTGCCGTCGTCCTTCGTCTCCACCATAAGTGACTTGGACGTATCCGCCAACGGGGGATAGTTCTTCCAGAGTGAAAGCGTCGCCTGAACGGTTTGCTGCACGTTGGGATCAACCGTCGTGTAGATATGGTATCCGCTGGTGCGCAGTTCGTTTTCCACGGCGTTTCGGTTGGCCGTGGTGTTGCTTAGCCCGCGCTTTTGCAGCAGGTTTGTGATGACATCGTTGACCGCATATTCGACAAAGTAAGCCATCTGGTACAGCTGCTTCTGCTGGCTGACCTCGATGATGTGCACCTGCTCCGTTAATGCAGAGTTATACTGTTCCTTCGTGATGAAGCCCGCCTGATACATGCGCGAGAGCACCTGATTCGTGCGCTCGTCCGTCACTTCCATCTTGTCGCGCTGATACATGTTCTTGCGCGGGTCGTAGCGGTATGGCGCCTGCGGCAGACCAGCCAGCATGGCGCATTCGCGAACGGTCAGTTCGGAAAGTTCTTTACCGAAATAGTCCTTCGCCGCGGTCTTGACGCCATAGTTGCTCTCGCCAAGCGGCACGTCGTTTAGATACGCTTCTAAAATATCGTCCTTGCTGATGAGCGTTTCGAGCTCCAGCGCCATATACGCTTCCTGAATCTTACGCTTGTAGTTGCGCTGGGAACCAAGAATCTTGTTCTTGATGAGCTGCTGTGTAATCGTGCTACCGCCAGAAGAATTGCTGTTGCCGAGAATTTCCAGCGCGGCAGAAAACAAGCGTTTAAAATCGACGCCGCTGTGCTTATAGAAACGTACGTCCTCCACGGCGATGAACGCGTTTTTCAGCATGTCCGGAATCTCTTCGATGTCCGACCAGTCGCGGTATTCTACGTCCGCAATCGTGGTGATCAGATCGCCGTTCATGTCGTAGAGATAACTCGTGTAGTCGGAGATGGTCAACTGCGCGGTATCCAGTGAAGGCGTCGTCTCCACATACGCTTTCACCACGCCAAGCAGCAGCCCCATGCCGATGAAGCCGATGACGATGAACGCGAAAATGCTGAGCTTCAGCGAAGTAAAGAGAACGGCAAGCGCAAACGAACGCGGACGTTTCCGTTCGGTAAACAGCGGCGCGTTCTCCTCGTAGGAGTCGTGCACATGCGTTTTTTCGTTTGAATCTTCCAGTCGGTAGAACGGGTTGCTTTTCGCCATTCGTGTTTACACCTCAATGAAATCGTTCGTATTATAGCATAGCGGCGCCTTTTCATGGTGAAATGCCGCAAAAAGTTCATACTTTTGCAGAATTCCAAATAAAATTCAATTGACCAGATTGCGAAAAAGAGTGGTTTTGTATCGTTCTACTTTCTGTCGATTTCGTAAAAAAAGAGTCTTTACAAAGTGACCGGATTCCTCTATAATAGCACATGCGGCCTGGGGCTTTAGCGAAGTTGGCTATCGCGCTACACTGGCAGTGTAGAGATCACCGGTTCGAATCCGGTAAGCTCCACCAGAAACAAAAACGTCCGATGTTCGGGCGTTTTTTGTTATACTATTCTTAATGAAGACTCTTCTCATCAAAAGGAGCCGGTTTATGAAAACGCTCGAATCCTCGTTTCAGTCGCTTGTCGGCGCGCTCTCCCGTCTCGATTGCGTTCGTGCCATTGGAAAGACCGGCGGCGCCGCGCTGCCAACGGATGGTTTCAGCGACATCGACCTGTTTGTGTTCTGTGAGCGGCTGCCAACGCACGAAGAACGGACGGCAGTTTATATCGCATTGTCGGGCAGTTGTTCCGTCGTCGAATACGGCGAAACGGAGCATCCGCATTGGGGGCTGGTCGATTCGCTGCTGTTTGGCGAACAGGAAGTATACCCGATGTTCTTTTCGAAGGATGCGTTTGCCGATTCCATTCGCTCCATTCTGCGCGGCGAGCGAACGGAGCGCGAAGCGAACTATTTTTATCCGACCGGACGCTGCGCCTCGATTCTTGGCATGCACCCGTTCTACGACCCGGACGCATATCTCGCGGGGCTTAAACAGTTATGTCAGCAATACCCCGACTCGCTGCGAAACGCAGTGCTGAACGCCATGCTGCCAAAGCTGGACGATGAGGAGGACTTTCAGCGCGCGATTCGTCGCGGGGACGTACTGTTCTTTCACTCGACGCTGGATCTTGCACTGGATTCGTTTCTGCAAGCGCTCTTTGCGCTCAACCGTGTCTACTTTCCAAGCCGCAAACGCTCGCTGGAAAAAGTTGCTTCGTTTCGAATCAAACCGCGCGATTGCGAAGAACGCTTGCTGCGTATAGTCGAAATGAGCAGCAAACCAAATACGCTGTCCGACGCATACGATGTCTGGCGACAACTTTGCGCCGAACTGATCGAACGAATTGCAGCAAGTTGAATTTGATTGCTCTCTATGTTTCGATTTCTGAATCGGGTACCGACTCCCCGTAATACAGCTTCTTGTTCACATACATGAGACGGTCCGCCTCGGAAAAAAGACTAAACACACTAGCGGTTAGGTTTGCGTCGTAAAACACAATGCCGTAGGAGAACGACAGCGCATATCGCTTTTGTCCGGCTTGATTGTACTTGTCCAGATTTGATTTTAACCGCTCGACCACGCGATCTGCCGCCTCCGCCTTGTCGGATTCAATGATCAGTATAAATTCGTCGCCCGCATAGCGGTATGCGCTGTCGATCTGCTTAATCGATTTGTGCAGCATGTTCGCAATTACGCAGAGCGCGCGGTCGCCCTCATCATGGCCATAGGTGTCGTTGATGGACTTGAACCGGTCGATATCCAGCAAAATCAGGGAAAAGGGCTGCCTGCGTTCAATCAGAAACTGCGCGCGTACTTCCATTTGCATTCTGGAGAGCAATCCGGTCAGACTATCCCTTCGGATCTCTTCCTTTTCCACGAGAAAATGTGCGGCAAGTGCGACCAACGCCATCATCGGCCAGATCATTGGCGTCCCGTAGAAGGCCAGCTGTATCGCTGCCCCGAGGAACGGTAACCCCCCGAGCGCTAGTATCAGCTCGTAGATTCTGCCGCTGATGAATTTTCGATATTTTCGAAGCGAAGGAAGATAACCGATATACAACACGGCATTCAACGCCGTGACCCAAAGCACCGCCGGGCCGCGGGAGTATATGTTCTCATCGTTGACCGTGAATAAGATCCCGTTAAAGAAGTTTGCGATGACAATGGCTACCGTTACTAGGTTGAATACGATGTAAAAGATTCGTTTTCTCTTTTTCTCGCGCTCATCCGTTAGAATGCACTCGTCCAGATAATTTAACCAAAAACAAAGCGGTACCAGAATGATTAGAAACAGTATTGAATTGGAGACAATGCCTGCCCAATGCATTAACTTGCCAGGTAAGCGGTCAACCGCAAGCGTGATCGCTTCAACCACAAGGATTAGTATTGTTACGTAAATTACCTTTCGGAACTGGGCGGAAGTCTTCGAATACGGCGCACGTGCCTTTCTGCTGTCGATAATTAAGAACAGCAGAATCAGCAATGCGTAAAAATAGATTGCCATTTGTAATGCCAGCATTTATTGGTGCAATTCCTTAAATCGAACGGATTTCATGAAAGCTCTATTTCTCTCAATTTAACACATAACACAGAAGTGTTCAAGTATTTCCGTTTTATGCCTGCCGCGTGGCTGTTTTCCTCTTGAAAGTTAATACAAGTAAAACGCCGCGTTACGCTATCGCAACGTGGCGTTTGTTCATTTATTTACAGCTTTTTCTTCACCAGTTGTGCCGAAGCGAGAGCCGTCTTGCGCGCATATGCAGACGATAGAGCGTCCGTCCGCCGAGCTCAACCGAGGTCAGTTCCTCTCCGCGGCAGAGCACATAGAGAAGGCACCCCACCTTCACGAGCACCTTGTCGAACAGTAGTTCCCCTTGCTGTGCGTCGACGTAGACCTGCACGCGCAGCATGTCGGTTCGGTCGATGCCGGTTGTTTCGCTGAAGACGTAGAGCCAGTTCTCCTTGCAGAGGCGGTATTCCTTGAGCGCGGCTGTCTTGTCGCCAATGCGCTCGATTACGCGGCCTATGTGCATCTCCTTTACATCCGGCGGGAGCTCGAAGAGCGGCAGCTCTTCCCCATCCTTTGTGCCGTTGGCGATTGCGGCGTCCTCACAGTCCGCAAGGATGGTTTGTTCAATCGCCTCGCCGGGCATTTCGTCGCCGAAGGTGCGGTTCATGTCCGCCTCCTGCTGCGCCCATTCTTCGATGGCTGCACGGGTGACTTCCATGCCGATTTCGCCGTGACGAGTGAGAAAGTCCGGGCGTTCGCTCTTGGCAAAGCGCATGGGCCAAAGCTTCATGGCTCGTTCGGCATGGAGTTTGGCGTAGTATTCGACGTAAAGTTTTGATGGGTCCAAGGTTTTTCTCCTGTGAAGATTTATCTGTATTATACACAAAAAAGTAATGGAGTATAGCGTAATTTAATAGTAACGAGATATTTGCAACGCACAATTTGATAGACTTAATACCTCATGTTCAATTTATTCATCAACTTTTTGGTTATTAAATCTTCGAAGTCAATAAGTGCTAATAGAAATTCAGATGCTTCATGCTTAAGAGATTCCGTGTCGCTATCGCCTTTATGAACAGACATGACAAGCTTTGTAAACTCTGAATAACTCAAGTAAAAGCGATTAATTGCCGTTTTGTTTTTATAAAAAAGTACATTTGCGTTTTGTATCGAAATAGAATCTTTTGAAATAATACTCTCAATATCATCTGTAATTTTACGCTGACTCGCTAAATTATCGCGAAGGTATGATTCTGCTTTATTATATCTTGTCGTGCCGTTCCCGTAATATAAAGAAAGCATTGTTAAGCTTACATAGTATATTCGGTTTCCCAAGTCATCAACGGCATATCCTGAAATAGCATTCGCAAAATAATGCCAGCGCTTAATTAATAATGATAACTCTGTAAATAATTCATATCTTATATCAAATAAAGCAATCCTATTTTGTCTTTTCGAAGTATTTATTGCAATTAAAATAGCAACGATAGATAGAACTAACGGGAGTAATGCAGAAGAGTAATCAAACCAGTCCCTTTCACTTAGTCTATTAATTGCTTCTATTAGTTCTCTCATTATTGCTCCTTAATTACCATGC
The DNA here is from genome assembly GCA_034927595.1 of Christensenella sp. GTDB lineage: Bacteria > Bacillota > Clostridia > Christensenellales > CAG-138 > UBA7703. The sequence goes on along the minus strand of JAYFPQ010000003.1, from coordinate 17,226 downwards.
TCAAGAGCATAAATCACGCCAAACCAATATGATGCTTGTCTCGTTAATAGTGAGATTTCCTCTGTTACCGATTCTCCTTTTTCACGACGAAGATAGATATCAAATACTTTATCAAATTTATCATGTTCTAGTTTTCTTCTGTTCTTAATTGAACACGATGGTTGTTCCCCTCTAGAAACTTCAATACAAATTGCACTACCATCCGAATATGCATAAAACCACATTGGAATCGAATTATTTCTTAGAGGGTGTGTCTGCACATTTCGTGGATTTTCTTTAAAACTATTATACATTGTATCCCAAGTTGTCATACTTTAACCTCGTTTTCTGTTTATCTTTGTTTGAATTCTATACCATTTATCATAGATAACAATACATAATTATCAAAATTCACGAATGAAGGGCGCACCACATGGTGCGCCCTCTTCGTATTTACTTATTCATACAGCGGAAACCGTTTGCAGATTTCCAGCACTTCTTCTTTGACCGACGGCACTGCCGCCTCGCCTTCGTGAATAATCCTCGCAATCAGCTTGCCGATCTGCCGCATCTCCGGCTCCTTCATCCCCCGCGTGGTCGAAGCGGGCGTACCGAATCGCATGCCGCTCGTCTCCGCCTTGTTCCGCGTGTCAAACGGAATCGCGTTCTTGTTCGCGGTGATGTTTGCCGAGTCCAGCAGATTCTGCACGCGTAGTCCGGTCACGTCCAGCCCGCGCAGATCGACGAGCATCAGGTGGTTATCCGTTCCGCCGGAGAAAATCTTGAGGTCGTTTTCCTGCAAGGTCTTGCAGAGCTCCGATGCGTTGAGCACAATCTGGTGCTGATACGTCTTAAACTCCGGCTGCATCGCCTCGTGGAAGCAAACGGCCTTGGCGGCGATGACATGCATCAGCGGGCCGCCCTGGAGCCCTGGGAACACCGCTTTGTCGATCTTGGCGGCAAACTCCTCCTTGCAGAGAATCAACCCGCCGCGCGCCCCGCGGAGCGTCTTATGCGTGGTCGTGGTCGCGACGTCCGCATACGGAAACGGACTGGGATGCTCGCCCGCCGCAATCAGGCCGGAGATATGCGCCATGTCGACCATGAACAACGCGCCGATGTCCTTAGCAACCTTGCCAATGCGCTCAAAGTCGATGACGCGCGAATACGCGCTCGCGCCCGCGACAATCATCTTCGGCAGGTGCTCGTGCGCGAGCCGCTCCAGCTCGTCGTAGTCGATATACCCCGTGTCCTCGCGGACGCCGTATTGCACAAAGTGGTAGAGTCGGCCGGACGCGTTTACGGGATGCCCGTGCGTCAAGTGCCCGCCGTGGTTGAGGTTCATCGCGAGCACGGTGTCGCCGGGGTTGAGCAGCCCGTGATACACCGCGAGGTTCGCCTGCGCGCCCGCGTGCGGCTGCACGTTTGCGTGCTCCGCACCGAAGAGCTTCTTTGCGCGGTCAATGGCGATTTGCTCGACCATGTCCACGTATTCGCAGCCGCCGTAGTAGCGTTTCCCCGGGTACCCTTCCGCGTACTTGTTCGTCAGCGGGCTTCCCATCGCGGCAAGCACCGCGCGGGAAACGAAGTTTTCCGAGGCGATCAGTTCAATATGGTCGCGCTGGCGGCCGACTTCGAGCGTGATTGCCTGCCAGATTTCCGGGTCTGCCTGCGCCACGAATTCGTGGGACTCTAACCAATTCATGTCTCTCGTATTCCTGTTCGTTTTATTTCTGCACTATGCGCCTCGACGTGCTCGCCGGGGCATAGACCGATGCAAAGTAAGGTTTCGCCGATTGCGCGGTTACGCCTCTTCCCCGCCTTCCAGAATGCGCTCCATGCGCGGCTGAAAGCTGTGGCTCTTGCGGTTTCGCCGATCGACCAGCCGGAGAATGCCGTAGGCCAGTCCACAGGCGACAACGCCGAGCACCAGCCCGAACCAGTCGCTGACCAAGCCCCCGAGGAACACACCCGCAATCAGAAACGCAAGTGGTACGGCGTAGGCCAGCAGGCTCGCCTGCACCACGCGCTTTGGCGAGAGATCAACGACGACGCGGTCGCCGACCTTCGCGCCGAGCGAGTTCGGCAGCGCAATCTCCATTTCGTTGTCTCCGGCGGTCAGGCAGGCGCCGCAATTGGCGCACTGTTTGCCGCGCAGAAAATGAATCTGCGCCATGTTTCCGTTGAGGTCGACCACGAGGCCGACGTGCCCATTCACGTTTTCCAACGCGCTACTCCTCGATCTTCGTGCAGGCGATGTTCAGCTCGCGGAGCTGTTTGTCGTCCACGAAGTCCGGTGCGCCGGTCATCGGGCAGGAAGCGTTCTGCACCTTCGGGAAGGCGATGACGTCCCGAATGCTCGTGGAGCCTGTAATAATCATCGCGAGGCGGTCGAGACCGTAGGCCATTCCGCCATGCGGCGGCGGACCGTACTTGAACGCGTCCATGAGGAAGCCGAAGCGGTACTCCGCCTGCTCATCCGTAAAACCGAGTGCGCGGAACATCTTCTTCTGCAGCTCCTGCGAGTGAATACGAATCGAGCCGCCACCGACTTCCATGCCGTTGAGTACGATATCGTACGCCTTCGCGCGGACATTACCGGGGTCGGTGTCGAGCTTTTCGAGGTCCTCGTCCATGGGGCTCGTGAACGGGTGGTGCATGGCGCTGTAGCGCTGCTCCTCCTCGTCCCACTCCAACAGCGGGAATTCGGTGACCCAGAGCAGGTTATACTTGTTCTCCGGAATGAGATTCAGCTTTTCCGCGAGCTTGAGGCGCAGCGCGCCGAGCGAGGCAAACACGGTCTTGTTCACGTCCGCAACGACAAACAGTACGTCGCCCTGCTCGAAATTCGCGGACTTGCGCACGGCGGCAATCTCGTCCTCGGAGAGGAACTTGAGCACCGGCGAGGCAAGCCCGTCCGCTTTGTCGTTCATCCAGATGAGGCCCTTTGCGCGGTAGGTTTTCACGAACTCGCCCATCGCGTCCAACTCTTTTCGGGAGAAATCGGCACTTGCGCCCTTGGCGTTGACCGCGCGGATGCTGCCGCCCGCGGTAATCGCGTTCTGGAACACGGAGAACTCGCTCTTCTTGAAGATATCGGTCAGATCGACGAGTTCCAGCCCGAAGCGCGTATCCGGCTTATCCGAGCCGTAGCGCGCCATCGCCTCCTCGTACTTGAGGCGCGGCAGCGGGAGCTGAATATCGACGTTGAGCGTTTCCTTGAACAGTCGCTTCAGGAAGCCTTCATTGACGCTCTGGACGTCCACATCCTCGACAAACGACATTTCGATGTCGATCTGCGTGAAGTCCGGCTGGCGATCCGCGCGAAGATCCTCGTCGCGGAAGCAGCGGGCAATCTGGAAATACCGGTCGTAACCTGCGAGCATGAGCAGCTGTTTGAAGAGCTGCGGGCTCTGCGGAAGCGCAAAGAACTTTCCGGGATGCACGCGGCTCGGAACGAGATAATCCCGCGCGCCCTCCGGCGTGCTCTTGGTCAGAATCGGGGTCTCAATTTCAAGGAAGTTCTGCTCGTCAAAGTATTCCCGCGCGACAAAAGCGATCTTATGCCGCATGATAAGGTTCTTCTGCATCGCGGGACGGCGCAGGTCGAGATAGCGATACTTCAGGCGGAGCAGTTCGTTCGCCTTGCAGTCGTCCGTAATCTCAAACGGCGTGGTTTCGCTCTTGCTCAGAATCTTAAACTCGCTGACCAGCACTTCCAGCTCGCCGGTGGGCATGTTCTTGTTGACCATGTCGCCGGTGCGGAGCACGAGCTCGCCGCGCACGGCCAGCACGAACTCCGAACGGATCGTGCAGGCGCGCGTAAAGTCCGCCTCGTTCATCGTGTTGCTGTTGAACACGATCTGCATCAGCCCCGTGCGGTCACGCAGCTGCACAAACACCAGCGCGCCGAGGTCGCGGCGAACATTCGCCCAGCCCATCAGCGTAACCTGCTTGCCTGCATCTTCCTTTGTAAAATTCGCGCAGTAATTGGTTCGTTTCCAACCACCCAGTAATTCGCTCATTGTTGTTCGCTCCTCAACCCAATATTTTCAGCATATCGTCCACGTCTAACGCGGTAATGGTTTCTTCGCCGTCGCTCATGCGCTTGAGCTTGCCCTCGTGCTTCGCCAACTCGTCTTCGCCGAGCACGAGTACATACCGCGCGCCGACCTTGTCCGCATACTTGATCTGCGCCTTGACACTGCGGCCGATGTGGTCAATCTCCACCTTCACGCCGCGCTTGCGCAGCGCGGTGGCAAGTAGAAACGCTTGCTCCTCCGCCGCTTCGCCCATGGAGGCGATGTAGAGGTCGTATCTCACGGGCTTCTCCATTTGGTAGCCCGTGTTTTCGAGCAGGAGCAGCAGCCGCTCCATGCCGAGGCCAAAGCCTACACCGGGCGTGTGCGGCCCGCCGATCTCCTCCACGAGGCCGTCGTAGCGTCCGCCGCCGCAGACCGCGCTCTGGGAGCCGATGCTCTCCGAGGTGATTTCAAACACGGTCTTGGTATAGTAGTCCAGTCCGCGCACGAGCCGCGGGTCCATCTCGTAGCGAACGCCCATGCCGTTCAGCAGCTTGAGTAACACCGACTGGTGATCGCGGCATTCGTCGCAGAGATAGTCGCTGATGACGGGCGCGCCGTTTGCGATCTTCTGACAGGACTCCACCTTGCAATCCAGCACGCGCAAAGGGTTTTGCTCAAAGCGTACCTTGCAGGTTTCGCAGAGTCCGTCGTAGTGCTCGCGCAGATACGCCTTCAGCGCTTCGTGGTACTGCGGGCGGCACTTCGGGCAGCCGATGCTGTTGAGCCGAACGGTCAATCCGCCGCAGCCGAGCGTGCCGAGCAGCTCCGTGGCAATGGCGATGCACTCCGCGTCCGCGCTGGGTTTGCTCGCGCCGAAAAACTCGACGCCAAACTGGTGGTGCTCGCGGAGTCGCCCCGCCTGCGGTCGCTCATAGCGAAACACGGGGTTGTAGAGGTAATACATTTTGGTCGGCTGAATTTCCGCGAACAGATTGTTCTCGACAAACATCCGCACAAAACCCGCCGTGCCCTCCGGCTTGAGCGTGATCGAGCGATCGCCCTTGTCCGTAAAGGTGTACATTTCCTTCTGTACGATGTCCGTCGTTTCGCCGACGCCGCGCAGAAACAGCTCCGTGTGCTCGATGACCGGCGTTCGCGCTTCCAGAAAACCGTATTTGCTGACGATTCCCCGAATCAACGCTTCCAGTTGTTGCCACTGGTAGCTTTGCTCGGGAAGAACGTCCTTTGTGCCTTTTGGGGCCTTGATGGCTGCCATAACCGTCCTCCGTTTGTTGAATTCCCCACCATTATACCAGAAAACGGTATAAAAAAAGCAGGTTCCGATCCGATTAGGGACGGGAAACCCGCGGTGCCACCCTGATTGAACAAACCGGCTGTCATTGCCGCGTTCATTCCGCTTCATTGCCGATAACGCCGGTAAGCGTCGCAGCTTGGGGCGTTGTCCGCCGTTCTGCCGCGCGGTTCGCGGGTGCCGTTCATCCGAGGCTCGTTTGCGAAACTTCCACCATGCGTTTCGCTCTCTTTGGCGATTTCGCTCGGACTACTCTTCCGGTCTCAACCTTTTCAACACATTATAACGAGCCGTCAAAACGCTGTCAATCGTTTCGTTGTTGATCTTTTCGCGTTTTTTTCGGCATTTTGACGGAAAAACATTCTTTATCGATCGGTTTTATCAGAAAAGAACTGATGTTTGTCCTCAATCAATCGATTCAGTTTCTCGAGATACGTCGGCACGTCTTTCGGGCTCGGCAGCCGTTCAATCCGGTTCTCTCCGCCGAACACGCGCTTGGTCATGGTTCCCGCGCCATGGGACAGAATGCTCGCCGTCTCCTCCATCATGTCGATGTTGTAGACGCACTCCTTGCCCGGCAGCGCGTAGCCAACGTTCTCCAGATTTCCGCTCATGTACTTCTGGCGGTACATATAGTATGGGTTCATTCCAAGCCGCTCGGCATACGCCGCACCGATGCGTGTCATCTCGTCTACCTGTTCTGCGCTGGTGAGCGGAAACTCGCCGAGCTTCGTTTTCAAGAGCGACGAGCGTTTGATCGCGAGCGAATGGACGGTCAGGTTCTCCGGCTGCAACTCCAGAATGGCCTGACAGGTACGTTCCATATCCGCCGGCGTTTCGCCGGGCAGGCCTGCGATGAGGTCCATGTTGATGGAATCAAACCCGATCTTGCGCGCAAGTTCGTACATATGCCGAACGTCCTTCGCCGTATGGGTTCGGCCAACGCGCAGGAGTGTTTCGTCGTTCATCGTCTGCGGATTGATCGAGATGCGTTGAATCCCCGCCTGCTTGAGTACGTCGAGTTTGTCGCGGTCGATCGTATCCGGTCGTCCGGCTTCCACCGTCGCTTCGTCGCCGAGCGAGCCGTATTGCATCCGCGTGTAGGCGAGCAAGTCCTCCAACTGTGCCGCGCTGAGCACCGTCGGCGTACCGCCGCCCATATAGAACGAACGCACACGAAGATGGTTTTCCTTCACCAGCGCCGCGCCCGCCGCGATATCGCGTTTGAGCGCTTCGAGATAGCCGGGCAGGCGATCGTTCCTACCCAGTATCTCGCTGGGAAACGAACAGTAGAGGCACTTCGTCTTACAGAACGGAATGCCGATATAGATGTCCACGTCGTTTGGCTGAATCGATTGAATATACGGTTCCTGAATGGCGCAAATTCGCTTTGCAAGAGTCGTTTTCTCGTTCGAAACATCAAATGTCTCACGGAACATTTCTATTGCATATTTCGTTCCGCCCTCTTCGGAAAGCTCACGAAACAGTTTTGTCGGTCGGATGCCGGTCAGCGAGCCCCAAGGGGTCGCAACTTCCGGATAGAGCTGCTTCAGCAGACGATAGCAAGCGAGTTTGAGTGCGCGTTTTTCAATCTTTTTGCGCTCCAAGGCGGAAGCATCTGCCGAAATCTCGAATGATTCTTGCGCGGAGAAATCACCCGCACTCGAATAGAGTTTATATTGATTCTTATCTCTGATGAGTTGCAGGTCGAAGACAAGTTCCGCCTGATCGGGTTCAATCTCCTCATACAACGCGATTTCCGACAAACCCGAAAACAGCCGAATCTCTTCGGCTATGTCGTTTCGATAATCGATTCGGTTTGTGCGGATTGCAATCATGTTGTTTACCAGCCTGAGCGACGGCAGATTTCGACAAACGGATTGTTCCGGCGTTCGTGCTCCAGCGTCGTATCTTCCTCGTGCCCGCAGTATACGTCGAAGTCGCCTTCCAGCGAAAAGAGTTTGTCCGCAATGGAATGGTAGAGCTCGCGCTCATTTCCGCCTGGAAAGTCCGTTCTTCCCGCACCTTCCAGAAACAGCGTGTCGCCCACGAGCAGCTTTCGCTCCTGCTTGAGCGCGTAGCACACGCCGCCCTTGGTGTGCCCCGGTGTGTGGATTACATTAATCGTCAGACCCGCCAGCGTGAGCGTTTCGCCGCCCTTGAGCAGTACGTCCGCTTCCGAAGGCTTGACCAGATCGCCGGTCAGCACCGCGAGGCTGAGGCGGTTACTGGTGAGCATACCCGCGTCGAGTTCGTGAATGTAGACCTTCGCGCCGTATCGTTCCTTGATTTGGCGCACGCCGCCAATGTGGTCGAAGTGCCCGTGTGTCAGCAGAATCGCGACGCAATTGAGCCCCTCCCGCTCCAGCACATCCAAAACGGGTTTTGGCAGCCCGGGATCGACGACGACGCAGTCCTTCGTGTCGTCCGCGCCAAGCAGGTATGCATGCTCGCCGAGCGAGCCGTTCGTTATTTGAAGAAATCGCATCAGAACGCCTTTCTGGAGTCGAGCAGCGTGGTATGCGGGCCGTCGTTGACCAGCCGCACCTGCATATACGCCTGAAACACCCCGTGCTGAACGGGAACGCTCGCGCCAATACGCGCAATCGCAGCTTCATAGAGCGGAATCGCCTGCTCCGGCCGTGCGGCCTTACTATAGCTGGGGCGCTTGCCCTTTCGCGCGTCCGCGCAGAGCGTGAACTGCGAAATCAACAGTACCCTGCCGCCGATGTCCTGCACGGACAGGTTTGGAATCTCATTTGCGTCGTCAAACACGCGAATGCCGACGATCTTGTCGCAGATGTAATTCAAGTCCGCTTCCGTGTCGCCCTCTTCGATCCCCAAAAACACAACGAGACCCGTTCCGATCTCGCCGACAATGGCACCTTCCACTTCGACCGACGCCGCGGTCGTGCGCTGTAAAACTGCTCTCATATCCCCCGCCTAGTGTTATCGATTCATGCGATATACGTCGCTGACGCATTTTAGTTTTTTAAGGTTGCGAATGATCACGTTGAGCTGATCGGTGTTTGATACTCCAAACGTCATTTCAATGATGTACCGGTCGTCCGGCATCGGCTTTCCGCTGATGGACTGAATGCTCACGTTGAGGCTCGAAATCTGCGCGGAGATCGCGGACAGCGTACCGGGTTTGTTGTCGCCTTCAATCTGGAGCGAAGCGTTGAACGCGCTCTTCGTGTTGATTGCCCATTCGACTTCGATGATGCGGTCGATGTCGGACTGCAGGTTCGCCACGTTCGGGCAATCCGCTCTGTGGACTGATACGCCGCGCCCGCGCGTGATGTAGCCAATAATCGGGTCACCGGGCAAAGGATTACAGCAGTTGCCGAACCGAACCGCCATGCCCGGATCACCCTTAACGATGATGCCGTTGACCGGAACATGCGTCTTGGTTGCGTCTTCCGTGTCGCCCCGGCGAATCTTCTCGGCGATTTCCGCCGCCTTATCGTCCTTCTTCTTGAGGTCGGTGAGCTTGTGGAGCACCTGGTTAGCGGACATGCCGCCAAAGCCGATGGCCGCATAGATATCGTCAATGCTGCTGACGTTTAAACGCGTCAACAGCGGATTTACATAGTCGGGCTTGATTACGTCGGAGAGCACGAGGTTCTGCCGTTTGGCCAGATCCTCCAGCGCGTCCTTGCCGCGGACAACGTTCTCCTCGCGATTTTCCTTTTTGAACCACTGGCGAATCTTATTACGAGCGGCCTGCGTCTTTACGATTTTTAACCAGTCGCGGCTTGGTCCCGCCTGGCTGTTGGAGGTGATGATTTCGACGACGTCGTTCGTTTTGAGTTTATAATCGAGCCGAGCTAAGGAGCCGTTGACCTTGACGCCCTGCGTGTGGTGGCCGATGTTCGTATGAATGCGATAGGCAAAGTCGAGCGGAGTCGAACCCTTCGGTAGGTCGATGATCTCCCCTTTCGGCGTGAGCACGAAAACGTACTCGCCGAGGAAATCCTTCATGATGCTGTCGACAAATTCCTTGCTATCCTCGGTCGTATCCTTTGCTTCAATGACCTCGCGCAGCCAGCTGGTTTTGCGGTCGAGCAGGCTCTGAACCGCGCGGCCTTCCTTATACATCCAGTGCGCGGCAATGCCGTATTCCGCGGTGCGGTGCATCTCTTTCGTTCGAATCTGCACTTCAAACGGAATTCCGTTCGGCGCGAGCAGCGTTGTATGGAGCGAGCGGTACATGTTCGGTTTTGGCGTTGCGATATAGTCCTTAAAACGACCTGGAATCGGTTTCCAGTTTGCGTGAATCACGCCGAGCGCGGCGTAACAGTCGTTGACGGAGTCCACGATGACGCGAATCGCGATTAAATCATAGATTTCGTTGATGCTCGAGCTCTGGCGCTGCATCTTGCGGTATACGCTGTATAGGTGCTTCGGGCGCCCGCTGATGCTGCACTCGATGCCGGACTTGTTGAGTTCTTCGCCGATGATACGCTTTGCATTTTCGAGGGTTTCCGCGCGCTCCGCCTGTTTTTCGCGGAATTGCTTGCTGATGTTCGCGTACTCTTCCGGCATCAGGTACATGAACGAGAGGTCTTCCATTTCGCCCTTGATGGCGCCCATGCCGAAGCGGTGCGCCAGCGGCGCGTACACTTCGAGTGTTTCCTTCGCTTTGCGAACGCGTTTGTAGGGGTTGCAGTATGCGAGCGTACGCATGTTGTGCAGTCGGTCCGCGAGCTTGATGATGACGACGCGAACATCCGCCGCAATCGCCAGAAAGAGCTTTCGAAGATTCTCGGACTGCTCCTGCTTTTTCGTGATGTAGGTTTGTTTTCCGCTCTTGGTCAGCTTGGTGACCCCGTCGACGAGCTTGGCTATCTCGTCGCCAAAGAGTTGCTGAATGGTTTCGATGGTAACGTTGTCGCCGTCTTCCACCACGTCGTGCAGCACGGCGGCGGTGACGCTCGCCGCATCCATGCCCATGTCCATGACGATTTTGGAGACTTCCAGAGGGTGTATGAAGTATGGCTCGCCGGATTCGCGAAGCTGCGACGAGTGTGTCTTTTCGGCAAATTCAACGGCGCGGCGAAAGACTTCCGTCTGTTCGGGCGTATACCGCTTGGAAAATTCGGCAATCAGTTCCTGCATCTCCATACAAACACCTCCTCTCAAGCGCCGCTTCGCGCATGCGATGCGCGGACAAAGCGGGGATTTAGCAAATAGGATACCGCCTTTCGGCGTTCCGGTCAACTGTAAATCGCGATACCCGGCTATATTGAACGGTTTCTTTGCATTCTGTTGAGCGATTTTCCGGTTGAGTAGAAAAAATCAACGGCGAACCGTTGATTCTCTCTGTTTTATACTCGTTTAGTACTGAAGAACGGATTGAACGTCGTAGCCTTTCAGCATTGCGCGCCCGTCAAACTCCGAACTCAGTTCAATGGCAAATCGAACGCCAACCACCTCGCCGCCCGCCTGCTCGACGAGTTTCACGGTAGCCAGAGCGGTGCCGCCGGTTGCGAGAAGATCGTCGACGATGACCACCTTCTGGCCGGGCTTGATCGCGTCTTTATGAATCTCCAGCACGTCGGTGCCATATTCCAGGCCGTATTCGTACTTCAGCGTTTCGCAAGGGAGCTTGCCGGGTTTGCGCGCGAGCACAAAGCCCGCGTTGAGCGCATACGCCAGCGCCGCGCCAATGACAAAACCGCGCGCTTCCGGCCCGACGACCAGATCGACCTTGCGATCGCGCAGCGAGTTTGCAATGGTCTCGACCAGCTCATGATACCCCTCTGGGTCCTTCAGCAGCGTGGTTACATCGCGAAACAGTACGCCCTTGATTGGAAAATCCGGTATACTACGGATTTTTTCTTTCAGATCCATGGTTCACGCCTCCTGTGTTTTGTGTACGATTCGGTAGAGCGAACTCTCGTTTAATGTGCGCGCCTGCGTTGCGCCGGCAAACGAAACAAGCTGCGACTCCGGTTCAAAAACGAAAAAGGAAAGCTGCGAAAAGACGCATAGAGCGAGCAGTTCCTCCGTTTTCAGCGTGCGAATGAGCGAACTGAGCGAACGCGGCTGCAGCGAAATTGCCGCTTGGAGCGTCCGGTAGTGGTTTCGCATGGCCACGTCTCCAAATCCCGTTGTGGCGGAGAAGCGGCAGGCTGCAAACCACTCGCGCAGTTGATCTTCCGAACAGCTTTCATTATACAGACATTGTTCGAAAAATGCATTAAAAACAGTAACTTTTTCGGAAGCGGCGTTTGCGCAGATCCAGAACAGCTCCACCGTTTCGCTTCCGCGATACTCGTTGATGGACGGTTTGCCGAGAAAATCCCAGTCCGCCGCCGTGGTCAAAGGCTCCAGCAGTTCACTTTTGTTGAACGCGACTACGCGAATCACGCGATCACCCTGCACCGCGCTCGCGCAGAAGTGCTTCTCATCCTTGCCGATGGCCCGCAGCGACGCAAACCGTACGCCGTTGAACCGAAATACCGGTTCAGGATTTCCTTCGCCAAACGGAGCGAGCTTTTTCAGCGCGCGCACCTGTGCGGTGGTTAGCTCCGCAAAATCGAGCGCTTCGTCGTATGGAAAGGAAGGATAAAAATCCTCCGGCTGATATGTCGACTCAATGTGCTCGATGAACTGCGTTCGAAACGACTCATACTGCTCCGCGGCTATCGTAACGCCCGCCGCGCGCGCATGCCCGCCGTACCGCACGAACAGATGCGAGAACACGCTGAGATTTTCAAACAGGTCGACGCCTTCAATGCTGCGACCGGAGCCGGTGAGTACGCCGTTCTGCTCCGCAAACAGAATCACCGGCAGATGAAAACGCTCGCAGAGCCGCGAGGCGACAATGCCAATCACACCCGGGTTCCAGTCCGAGTGCGAGAGCAGCAGCACGTGTCCTTCCCGTCCTTGTTCTTCCAGCTGGCGCTCTGCTTCTTCCAGAATTGCGTTTTCCGCGTCCTTGCGCTTCTGGTTGTACAGGTTCAACTGTTCGGCCAGTTCGCGCGCGCGCTCCAAATCGCTGCCAAGCAGCAATTCCACGCCGTCCATCGCGGAGGCCATGCGCCCCGCCGCATTGAGCCGCGGCGCAATCAGAAAGGAAACGGTCTGTTCGTCCGGTACGGAATCTTGAAACCCCGCCGCGCGCAGCAGCGCCGCTAGACCGGGTACGCTCGTTAGATATGGCAGTCCGAGCGAGACAATCGCGCGGTTCTCGCCGGACAGCGGCACCACGTCCGCAATCGTCGCGACCGCCGCGAGCGCGAGCTCTTCCTCGGAGAACGCGCCGTCGCAGAGCGCGGCAATCAGCTTGAGCGCGACACCTGCGCCGCAAAGATATCGGTTCGGGTAACTGGCGTCCTTTCGGGACGCGGCGACAACCGCGACGCATTCCGGCACGGTTTTGCCGACGCTGTGATGATCCGTCACGACAACGTCGATGCCCAGCGCACCGCAAAGGGCGATCTCGTTGAACGCCGAAACGCCGTTGTCCACCGTAATAATCAGCGACACGCCGCGCGCCTTGAGCTTGCGCACGGCTTCCTCGTTCATACCGTAGCCTTCGCTGTGGCGGTTTGGAATATAGAACTGAACATGCCCGCCGAGCAAGGTCAAGCGCCTGACCAGCATCGCCGTGGAACAGACTCCGTCCGCATCGTAATCGCCATAGACGCAGATCGTTTCTGCGCGATCAATCGCCTCGCGGATGCGCGAAACCGCGCGCGCCATGTCCGGCAGCTGGTACGGGTCGAGCAGTTCTTCCGCCGAGGGCTGCAGAAAGCGCTTCGCTTCCAGCGCGGACGAAACGCCGCGCCGAACGAGCGCGCGCGCAACCAGCGCGGACCCGCCGCTCACCTCGGTTATCTGTTCAATCAGCGCCGGATCGATCTGTTCCGGCTGACGCGGGATCAGTCGATTGTTCATCGTTCCATCAGGTATGCGCCAATTGCGCATTCCGCCCGTTTCTTCATTAAATGACAGCTGATCGCGTGCGGCTGGTTCAGCGAGCCGTTGTAAAGCGCCGCGTTCGCCATGCAGCCACCGCTGCAATAATACTTTGCCCAGCAGGTCTTGCAGGATTCCTTCGTGCAGACGTTGCAGTTGAGAAACGTCTGCTGCAAGTCCGTTCGAAGAGTCGGGGAATCCAACGTGCCCAGCTTCCATTCCGGCATGCCGACGAACTGGTGGCAAGGATAGAGCTCCCCGTCCGGCGTCACCGCAACGTATTCGGTGCCCGCGCCGCAGCCGTTGATTCGCTTGCGCAGGCAAGGCCCGCCGGTCGGATCAAACATAAAATGGAAAAAGTTAAACCAGGTTTCGTGATTATTACGCGACTCCAGATAATACGCCGCAAGCGCGTCATACTCCGCGTCGATGCGCGAAAGATGCTCCTGCTTCAGGCTGTAGGGACTGTCCTCCGGAAGCACGGCAGGCTCAATCGAAATCTGGTCGAACCCGAATCCGGTCAGCGCCTTTACGTCCTCAAGAAAGTCGAGGTTGTCGCGCGTGAACGTTCCGCGAATGTAGTATTCCTTGTCCCCGCGAGACGCGACAAGCCTTTGCGCGTTCTTGAGGATGATGTCAAACGAGCCCTTGCCGTTGACCGTCGGGCGCAGCGCGTCGTGCACTTCCTTTCGCCCGTCGAGGCTGATGACGACGTTGTGCATTTCGCGATTGATAAAGTCGATCTTTTCGTCGTCTAACGCGACGCAGTTCGTCGTGATGGTAAAATGAATCACCTTATCGTGCGCGCGTTCCAGCTCCCGCCCATAGGCGACGAGTTGTTTGCAAACCTCCCAGTTCATGAGCGGTTCGCCGCCAAAGAGGTCGACTTCCAGGTGCTGGCGGGTTCCGCTGTGCTCAATCAGAAAATCGAGCGCGCGCTTTCCCGTTTCGAGCGGCATGAGCATCCGCGCGCCATGAAAATCGCCCGTAGAGGCGAAACAATAGCGACAGCGCAGGTTGCAGTCGTGCGCCACATGCAGGCACATGGACTTGATCGCGCTTCCGCCCGCGATTTCGGGCGCCTGCTGCGTTTCCGTTTCGTAAGCGCCGCTGGTTTTCAGCTCTTCAAGATCGGCGAGCACCTCGGCGACGATCTCGGCGTTTACGCCGACGGAATAGGGATTCACGCCGTGCTCCAACGCCTGCACAACGGCAAACGCGTCGTCGTCCAGCGTATGAATCGCGCCGCTCTCCACATCCAGCAAAATATTGAGTGTTTGAAATCGAAATGAATGGATCAACTGGCTCTCCTTAACATGGCGTAAGAACAGACAAAGAAAGGCCGATGGAGGCCTTTCTTTGCGGATCGGCTAAGTATAGCCTGCATTCCTGTTAAGAGAAGGTTACTTCTCTTCCTTTGCGCACTTTTGGTTGGCAACCGTGCAGGACGTTTTGCATGCCGACTGGCAGCTCGCCTGGCACTCGCCGCAAGCGGTATGGCTGCCCGATTTGATGCAGGGCTGCTGTATGGTTTGCACATGCTTCATGGCTGATATCCTCCGAAAAATGTTTGCTCTTTGAGATTATACACGATCTTGCGTTACAGCGCAAGGGCGGCGTTGTCGTGGGCAAAGGTCATCTCTTCGTCGGTCGGAATCACGTAGACATGCACCTTGCTCGTCGGGTTCGTGATCTCCAGATCCGTCGCGCGCGGGCAGGACAGGTTGAATTCCCAGTTCATGTCGATGCCAAGGTATTCCAGCCCTTGCAGAATCATTTCGCGAATGTACCCGTCGTTTTCCGCAACGCCCGCGGTCATGACGATGGCGTCCACGCCGCCGAGCGTCACTGCATAGGCGCCGATGAACTGGCGTACTTTATAGGTGAACATCTTGCGCGCGAGAGCCGCGCGCTCGTTGCCCTGCTTGGTTGCGGCCGCTAGATCGCGGAAATCGCTCGAAATGCCGGAGATGCCGAGCATGCCGCTCTTTTTGTTCATGTAGGTGTCGATGTCCTGCGCGCTCATGCCGGTTCTGCCCATCAGGTACGGAATGATTGCCGGGTCGATGCTGCCGCAGCGGGTGCCCATCGGCACGCCTTCCAGCGGCGTCAGACCCATCGAGGTATCGACGCACTTGCCGCCTTTGACGGCGGAGAGGCTCGAACCATTGCCAAGGTGGCAGGTGATCACGTGGGTGTCTTCCTTCTTCATGCCGAGTGCGACCAGCTTCTTGATCGCCTGGCCGGAAACGTAGCGGTGCGACGTTCCGTGGAACCCATAGCGGCGCACCTTGTGCTCCGTGTATGCTTCGTAGGGCAGCGCGTACATGTACGCTTCTTTCGGCATGGTCTGTCCCCAAGCGGTATCGAACACCGCAACCATCGGCACGCCCGGCATGGCGGCCATGCAGCCGCGGATGCCCATGAGGTTTGCCGGGTTATGCAGCGGTCCCAGCGGAATACACTCTTCAATCGCCGCGAGCACCGCGTCGTCAATCAGCACCGGCTCGGAATACTTTTCGCCGCCATGCAGCACGCGATGGCCCACCGCGCGGATGCAGCTCATGTCCTCGATCACGCCGACCGATTTGTCCGTCAATACGTCGAGAACGAGCTTAATCGCGTCCTCGTGCGTCTTCATGGGGCTCTCTTTTTCAACCGCTTCGCCGTTTGCGGGTTTGTAGCAAAGCGTGGATTTCGCAATACCAATGCGCTCGCAAATGCCCTTTGCGATAATGCTTTCATGATCGATGTCAATGAGCTGATATTTCAGCGAAGAGCTGCCTGCGTTGATGACCAGAATGTACGTCATTCGTTCGATTCTCCTTACAGATTCTGTGCCTGAACGGCGGTAATGGCGACAACGCTGACAATGTCTTCAACACTGCAGCCGCGCGAAAGATCGTTGATCGGATATTTGAATCCTTGGCAGATCGGGCCGATGGCTTCCGCCCCGGCGAGGCGCTGCACCAGCTTGTAGCCGATGTTGCCTGCCTGCAGGTCGGGGAAGATCAGCACGTTCGCCTTGCCCGCGACCGGACTGCCGGGCGACTTGAGCTGACCGACTTTCTCAACGAGCGCCGCGTCCGCCTGCAGCTCGCCGTCCACGTTGAGGGACGGAGCGATTTCATGCACAATGCGCGTTGCTTCGACAACCTTGTCGACCAATTCGTGCTTTGCGCTGCCCTTGGTGGAGAACGAAAGCATCGCGACGCGGGGTTCCATGCCGCAGAGAGACTTGGCGGTCTGCGCCGAAGAAACGGCGATTGCCGCGAGCTGCTCCGCCGTTGGGCAGGGATTCACCGCGCAGTCGCCAAAGATCAGCTGGCCATTGTCGCCATACTTGGAGTTCGGAATCTCCATGATAAAGCAGCTCGAAACAACCGAGATGCCCTTTGCCATCTTGATGATCTGCAGACCCGGGCGCAGCGTGTCCCCCGTGGTGCTGATGGCACCAGCGACCATGCCGTCCCCGCGGCCTTTGAGAATCATCATTGCCGCGTAGAACTTGGTGTCCTTCATCATGGCCTCCGCCTTTTCCGGCGTGACCCCTTTTTCTTTGCGCATTTCGTAATACGCCGCGACATAATCCGAAAAGTCCTTGTCCTTTTCGGGGTCAACGAGAGTAACGCCGTCGAGCGATACGTTGAATTTCTTGGCGAGAGCCAGAATTTCGTCCGTCTTCCCGAGCAGCGTTACGCCTGCGATACCTTCTGATTGTATCTGCGCTACCGCTTGTACGGTGCGCTCCTCCGGTCCCTCCGGCAGAAGAATCCGTTTCTTCTCCGCTCGGGCTTTCTGCTTGATCGAGTCCATCAAAGCCATGACCGCTATTCCGCCTCCATATGATCTGTTTGATCAATTGATGTTGTTTTCTTTCATCAATCTTACATTTTTGATATCCAACCGCTAGAGTATACCACACCCATACCCAAAATGGTATACTGGATATACGAAAATATTTAGTTGTTTAGCGGAGAA
>JAYFPQ010000130.1:0-24128 GCA_034927595.1 Christensenella sp. | reverse complement strand
CGCTGGACCATCAACTGGTCGCCGAGCCTGATCTTCCCCGAAATGCAGTGGGGCGACAGCCTCCGCGTCGGCGTGTTGCAGGCAAACCGCGGCGAGATTCTGGCCTACGGCGAACCGTACGCGCAGAACGTCAGCGCGGTCACCATCTTCTGCGTGCCGAGCACGATTCCCAACGTGGACGAGTTCGTGCGCGCCGTTGCCGCCGTGCCGGAGATGCAGATGACGGAGGACGACGTCCGCACCGCTCTGACGAAGGTTCGAAACGACTTCGTCAAACTCAAAACGTTCTACCCCGATGAGGCGACGATGGACTTGAAGACACGTCTTCTGGCCATCACCGGCCTCGCGATTGACACGGCGAACTACGGAACCCTGCGCTATTACCCCAACGGCAGTTCGCTCTGCCACATCGTAGGCTACGCCGGTATCATCTCCAAAAAAGAGAAGATCAACTACGAAACGTATGGCGACATCCGTTACGACGCGGCCAACGACCGCTATGTGACGACGCCGACGCGCTACAACGGCGACAGCTACATCGGTAAATACGGCTTGGAGCAGCTCTACGAAGACCAGCTGCTCGGTACGAACGGACGCTTTACCTACATTCAAACGAAGGAAGGCGGCAGCCGCGGCATGCTCTATTCCACCGACGCGGTGGACGGCAACGACCTGCATCTGACCATCATTCCGGAGTTGCAGGAGCGGCTGGAGGCCGTTGTCGATACCGTTGTGTACGACGAGAAAATCCACGGCAGCGTGGTCGTCATCAATCCACAGACCGGCGCGATTCAGGCGATGACCTCCTGGCCGGGTTTCGACCTGAACGACCTGAGCCGAGGCCTCCCGATCGAAGAGTGGGAAGCGCTGCAGACCGACCCGAATATTCCGCTGTACAACCGTTCGACGCAGGGCTTGTATACGCCGGGATCGGTGTTTAAGCTCATGACCAGCGCGGCGCTGCTCGAGACCAACACCATGACGATCAACGATACGTTCCCCGGTTCCGAGGAGATTTTTGCCGATCAGTGGTACCCCTCGGAAACCTTCCTCGCGAACCTGGCCGATAATTCGAGTACGCTCACCTGGAAAGAGCAGAGCAACGATCACGCGCTCGTTCGTACCCGCAGCGACAGCCGCCCGTCTCCGATGAACATGACGAACTCGATCATCTCATCGGATAACCTCTTCTTCTCCTACGCGGCCATGCGCATGGGCTGGACGAAGTTCCAGGCCTTTATGGACCAGATTGGCTGGAACAAAACCATTGAGCTGGAAACCACCGGCACACAGCCGCGCATCTATTGGAAAGTCAGCCCGACCGACAAGCAAAAGGTCGCCTGGCAGAACCTCGCGGAAGGCGGCGTGAGCATCTGGTCCCAGAAAGCGGACGGCACCTATGAAGAAGTGCCCAACGTCCACCTCGTGCTGGACAAGCAGCTCTACGGCCTTGACGTGAGCAAGCCGCAGTTGGCAAACGATCGCGCAGCGGACAAGCCGCTCAACGAATACGACCTCGCGGTCACCGGATACGGCCAGGGTGAAATCCTGATGTCGCCGCTGCAGATGGCCTGCTACGCCTCCGCTTACGCGAACCACGGCACCATCATGCAGCCGTATATCGTCGATTCCATCTGGCACGCGGACAAGACGAATTATGAACTCGTGGAGCAGCGCGAGCCGAAGGTCTACCGGACGATTCTGCAGCAGGGCACGATCGACAACATCTACCCCGCACTGCTCAAGGTCTGCACCACCGGCACGGCGCGCTGGCTGACCAACAGTTTTATCACGAAACGTCCGCTCGATCTTGGCTACACGATGGCCGGCAAGACGGGCACCGCGGAAATCAACAACGACAAGACGAAAGAACTCGCCTGGTTCATCTGCTGGCGCGACAGCAAGGGCGGCGAGCCGGTCTCCGCGGAAGATGCGCGCCTCGTGTGCATCATGCTCGAAATCGACCTTACCAAGCTGGCCGATGAGTGGTCGCAGATGAAGTTTGACATTGCGCGCGCACTGCTGCGCGACGACGTGCTCAACACCACGGAGGGATAAGCAGGCCCGCACAACTTGCCTGTGGACAAACCCGCGTTGAACGCATACACTGAAACAGGGAGAACGAACGATGCCGCATGATCGGTTCGCGCCGGTCATGCGGCTCTTTTCAAGGAGAAAACAACTATGGAATCCGCAGCGAACGGAACCACACGAATTATCTTTACCGGCGGCGGCACGGCCGGGCACGTTACCCCAAACATTGCACTCATGGAGCCTCTGCTTCGCGAGGGCTGGGACGTGCACTACATCGGCTCGCAGAGCGGCATGGAAAACGACCTGATCGCCGGAATCGACGGCGTAACCTATCACGGAATCTCCACCGGCAAACTCCGGCGGTATTTTTCCTGGCAAAATTTTATCGACCCCTTCCGCGTGGTCAAGGGATATTTTCAGGCGAGAAAGCTGATTCACGACCTCAAGCCGGACGTGATCTTCAGCAAGGGCGGTTTCGTCTCCGTTCCCGTTGTGCTCGCGGCGGGTAAGGTTCCCGTTGTCGCGCACGAGTCGGACTATTCGCCGGGATTGAGCAACCGCATTGCCGCGCGCTTTACGGACACGGTCTGCGTGAGCTTTGAGGATACGCTGCCCCACGTGCCGCATGGCAAGGGCATCTTTACGGGCACCCCCATCCGACCCGCGCTCTACGAAGGCAGCCGGGAGCGCGCGCTGGCGTTTACCGGGCTAACTGGCACCAAGCCGGTGCTGCTCGTCATGGGCGGAAGCCTCGGCGCGCAAAAGCTCAACGAACTGCTCCGCGCGGCGCTGCCCGTGCTCAACGAAACGTTTGACGTCATCCATCTCTGCGGAAAGGGCAAGAACGACTGCAATTGCGTGGCCTGCGGCTATTCGCAGTATGAATACATCGACAAGGAGCTGCCGGATCTGTTCGCGCTGTCGGACGTGGTGCTCTCCCGCGCGGGCGCAAACAGCGTGTTTGAGCTGCTCGCGCTCAACAAGCCCAGCGTGCTCGTTCCGCTGACCTCCTCCAGCACGCGCGGCGACCAGCTGCTCAACGCAACCTATTTTGAGAAGAAGGGCTACGCAATGGTTCTGAATCAAAACACCGCGACCACAGAATCGCTCATTGCGGCCATTCGGCGCGTCTATGAAGACCGCGCGCAATACACAAAGGTCATGTGCGAGGACACGCGCTCGGACGGAACGGAGACCATATTGGACTTGATTCGAAAAGCGGCGCGCCATGCATAGTGTGCCGCAGCAACCCGTAACCGAAGCGGAACTCCGCGCGCTCGTCGATTCTATTTCGACCGAGCCCGTTACCGCGCTTTCGTCCCTCGCGGGGCACGCGAAAAAGCTCGCCGCGCGGGATCAGATTGAACGACTCGTGCAGGATCGCTCCGTGCTCTACGGCGCACTCGTCGCCCCCGAGCCCAAGGCGCGCAAAAATGCCGCGCGATTGCTCGGCGCGCTGGGGCAAACGCGAGATACGGACGCGCTCGTCGCCGCACTGCAAACGGAGACGACGCGGTTTGTCGTTCCTTCGATTCTGCTCGCGCTCGGCGCAATTGCGAATAAACCGGCGGGCGACGCGATTCGGGCATATGTTCCGCCAACAGCGGCGGACGAAACCGAGGAGAAGCACGTTGCCGACATTTTGGAGGCGCACAACAAGGCGCTCGCCGCGCTGACGCGGGACGTTCCGCTACCGCCGCGCACCAAGCTTTCCGCGCCGATGGAGCTGCTGCTTGTTCCGCCGGAGGGGTTTGGCGCAATCCTGCAAAAGGAAGCGGCGACCAAGGGATTCCAAACCATGCTTCAGCCGGACGGGCTGCACCTCGTTTCCGACCGGATTTCTGCGTTGCAGGAGCTCAGGTGCGCGCAGGAGATTCTGCTGCCTGTCGCAAGCGCGATGCCGCTCGACGCCGCGCAGATCGCGGTTCGCTGCACCGCCGCTTTGACCCGGCCTTATCGCATTGAATTGCGAAATTACGAGGGCGACCGCGCCGTGTTCATCCGCGAGGTATCCGCCGCGCTGGGCGGCGGGGACAACCCTTCGCGTTATGCGGACGAACTCCGAATTGTCTGCAAAGGTAATGGCTGCGACGTGGTGATTCGCCCGAAGGATGTTCCGGATACGCGCTTTGCCTACCGCAAACGCGCCTTGCCCGCGTCGATTCATCCCGTGTTGGCGGCGTGTCTTGCGCGGTATGCGCTCTCGTTTATTTCCGCCGCGCGCCCGCGCACGCTCGACCCCTTCTGCGGCAGCGGCACGCTGCTGCTGGAGCTGGAACGCGTGGTGTCCACTGCGCTCATCGGCGTGGATGTTTCCGAGCGCGCACTCGACGCCGCGCGAGAAAATGCCGCTGCCGCGCACAGCGCCGCGCGATTCGTGCACAAGGACATTCTCAAGTTTGAGCCGCGCGAGCCGTTTGATCTCGTGCTCTCGAACCTGCCGTTTGGCAACCGCGTTGGCACCCACAGCGCAAACGAACCGCTCTACCGCGACTTCGTGCGCGCGCTGCCAAAGCTGCTCGCCCCCGGCGGCGTCGCCGTGCTCTACACGATGGAGCACAAGCTGCTCACCGCCTGCATTCGAAACGAGCCCGCGCTGGGCGTGGTCGCCGAGCTGACCACCGAAGCGGGCGGGTTGAATCCGAGGGTGACGGTCGTCAAGCGGAAATAGCGGGATTGAAGTGAATAAGAAAAAACAAAGACCCGCGAGGGTCTTTGTTTTTGGTAGCGGGGATTTGATTCGAACAGATTACGCTCCGAGTATGAACCGTAATATTGACGTTAAGCAATATCATAAAGCATAGATTTTATGGGAGTTTCTTTAATGTAGCGTTCTATATCATGCTGTGTCAATTTGTAGCTTCTGTGTCAAGTTTGTGCCGCATAACGATTGAAAATTATCCCTTGACAGAAATATAGCTAGTTGTTACACTTCTCGTGTAGGGTATCGTCCCTGCATTGTCTCATCTACCAGTTGTAGAAGGAGCTTCTGATTGCGTCCCGCTTGCGGGGCGCTTTCTGTTTTCTAACCATTTTCTATATTTATCTACCTTTTTTTCAACTTCGCCGTATCTATCTAGATAATGGGCGGTAATTAACAAATAAAATGACTCTCTGTTCTCCAAAACAACAAGATATTTTTCTTCCGGGAGCAAAATATGTATTCTTTTATTACACTGGCGCTCAATTGAAGTTTCTTCCCAAATTAGGACACCTTCACACTTATCACATTTCGAAGTATCGCATTCGTTTTCGATAAATTTCCTTACCCATCTTATTCGTTCGCATCTTCGAATATCTGGATTTCGTTCTCTATCGTGAAAAAAATCCTTGCATGTCACATGGTAGAATGATTCTTCTTTTCCATTTATATAGGGACGATGACGAATTCGGACTTCTTTTTTACCATAATACGGCGTATCACCAATAAAATCCGAGTAAAAAATATTATATATATGTTCTTCGTAGATTTTCCATGCAGCAAGATTTGTACACTCTTCAAGAGGTGGCAACCAAAAGCAATCAATCATGTCACACCTCGATGGTTGTTGCGTTCCAAATTAATATGTTAAATTTTTCTTCTTTCAATAGGGTTGTCCGATCCAAAGAACAGTTTGATCGTTCTTTGATCAGCTCAATCAAATCGGCTTTCGTATTGCTTCGGAGCTCATTTTCCGGAAATTTACGATTATGGTATCCCATCGCACCTGTTAAAATATCTACAATTTGCATAATCTGAACTTCATGAGATTGAATTGGTTGGATTTTTGTTATAATTTTTGCCGAGAAATCGTATTTGCTGTTACAACAAACCTCATGGAGCTTCTTGCACTTTGCAGTTGAATAGCGATCTTTTTTATCAATATACACGTCGTGTGAGTCGTACGGACTAAAAATAACTTTTAATAAATCAAAATACATTTTGTAATACCAATCATCATGAGACTGTCTAAAATATTGATGATTCAAAAGCTCTTTGTTGGGTACGACTACACATCTGAAATGAAGGTCATCATCATCAAAAAAGTAATCAATTATATCGGAGTATAGCTGTGACTTTGCAGGGGATACTTTAGTCCATTTTATTTCAGACGTAGCATTCACGTTGTTTCGTTGTTTGATTTTTCTTATTCGCTCATTAATTGACTTAACTTTATCTTTTGGACACCATACTGCACCTAAAACCATGACATTTATATGGTCATGTTCAAGATGGCAGCTTTCATCACAATAGATATTTGTCATGGGATCACCTCAAGTACCAGTGTAGTAAAAAGCAAGACAAAATGCAATGTTAAAGGTAGTATCATCAATAGAAAATACTAGAATGCAGATTTAATTCTCTACAATGCACAACTTTTTCTCGGGATTTGGGAGGAAGGTATACGTGTCAGTTAGTAACACACACAAGTGAACCTAGGTTGAATTCGTCCTCTACATGATAATCTGAAAGAAGGCATCGACATAAATCACGAAAAAGACCCGCAACTCAATATCGCGGGTCTTTGTTTTTGGTAGCGGCGATCTGATTCGAACAGATGACACTCCGGGTATGAACCGAATGCTCTAGCCAGCTGAGCTACGCCGCCATATACATTTGTCGTGTGCCGATTTCAAGCGGCACATGGTGTATTATAACCGCGTTGTTCCGCGCTGTCAAGAGATTGCTCGCGGGCAAAAGAACATCTTTTTTCGGCGTATTTTTCCCGCGTTTGCCGCCTTTTTGCTTGGCGAAGGGAGAAATGCATGGTACAATCCTATTTGTGAAAGTTTACGCATCCAGCGTGCGCCGCAGCAGCGGCGGGAAGCAGGCGCTGGCAGCCAAAGGAGGCCCTCCATGATTCGTTACTCGGACAGCCCGGTACTGCTGGAAAACGGCAAACCGATCTCGGCGGATCGCATCGATTCCGCTGCGCGGGAAAAGACCCTTGCCTACTCGATTCTGCGCGCGCACAACGCCTCGGACGATCCGGAGCGGCTGCGCCTTCGTTTTGACGCGCTGATTTCGCACGACATCACCTACGTCGGCATCATCCAGACCGCGCGGGCAAGCGGATTGACCGAATTCCCCGTGCCGTACGCGATGACGAACTGCCACAACAGCCTCTGCGCCGTCGGCGGAACGATCAATGAGGACGACCACGTCTTTGGCCTCTCCGCCGCGAAGAAATACGGCGGCATCTATGTGCCCGCCAATTTGAGCGTCATCCACAGCTACGCGCGCGAAGAGCTCGCGGGCTGCGGCAAGATGATTCTCGGTTCGGACAGCCACACGCGCTACGGCGCGCTCGGCACGCTCGCCATTGGCGAAGGCGGGCCGGAGCTCGTCAAGCAACTGCTGAAGAACACCTACGACATCGCGGCGCCCGAGGTCGTGCTCTGCTATGTGACCGGCAAACCCCGTCGCGGCGTGGGCCCGCACGACGTTGCGCTCGCGCTCGTGAAGGAAGCCTTCCCGGAGGGCCGCGCGAAGAATAAGATTCTGGAGTTCGTCGGCCCCGGCATCCGGAACCTCTCGGCGGACTACCGCAACGGCATCGACGTGATGACCACGGAAACCACCTGCCTGAGCTCCATTTGGGAGACCGACAGCGTGATTGCTGAGTATTACCGCGCGCACGGACGTCCGCACGACTACGCACGTCTATCCCCGCAGAACGGCGCGTATTACGACGCGATGATCTCCATTGAGCTCGACAAGGTTGAGAGCATGATCGCCCTGCCGTTCCACCCCTCCAACGCGTACCCGATCCGCGAGTTTATCCAACGCGCGGACGAGCTGCTCGAGAAGGTTGAGGCGGAAGCGAAGGCGAGTTTCCCGAAGGTGAACCTCAATCTGCGCGAAAAGGTCAAGCCGGATGGGGTCTACGTGGATCAGGGCATCATCGCGGGCTGCGCGGGCGGCCTGTTCGACAATATTATTGAAGCGAGCGAAATCCTCTCCGGTGGTTCCACCGGCAGCGGCGCGTTTTCGCTCTCCGTCTACCCGACGAGCGTTCCCGTCAGCCTCGCGCTCACGCGCGCGGAAGCGACCGAAACGCTGATTCGCGCGGGCGCGGTCATGAAGCCCTCCTTCTGCGGCCCGTGCTTCGGCGCGGGGGACGTGCCCGCCAACAACGGGTTCTCCATTCGCCATACCACGCGCAACTTCCCGAACCGCGAGGGCGCAAAACCCGGCGAAGGCCAGCTTGCGTTTGTCGCGCTCATGGACGCGCGCAGCATCGCCGCCACCGCGGCCAACGGCGGCAAGCTCACGGCGGCAACGGACATTGTCTACCGCAAGCGCCGCATTCCCTACCGCTACGACCGCTCCAGCTACGAAAAGCGCTGCTACAACGGCTTTGGCAAAGCGGATCCCTCCGTCGAGCTCGTGTTCGGGCCGAACATTGCGGACTGGCCGAAGATCTACCCACTAACTGATAATTTGCTCGTTGAGCTCTCGGCGGTGATTCGCGACCCCGTCACCACGACGGACGAGCTGATTCCCTCCGGCGAAACGAGTTCTTACCGCAGCAATCCGCTGCGCCTCGCGGAGTTTGCGCTCTCGCGCCGCGCGCCGGACTACGTAGGCCGCAGCAAGGCGGTTGCCAAGCTCGAAACCGCGCGCCGCACCGGCGAAGCGCCGGATGCGCTGAAAGCGCTGCTCTCCAAGGTGGGCAATGCGGACGAACTGATCCAGACCACCGCCTACGGTTCCTGCGTGTTTGCGAACAAGCCCGGCGACGGCAGCGCGCGCGAGCAGGCCGCCTCCAGCCAGCGTGTGCTCGGCGGCGCGGCGAACATCTGCTACGAATACGCGACCAAGCGCTACCGCAGCAACTGCATCAACTGGGGCATTCTGCCCTTTACGCTGCCTGCTGGCGCGCCGTTTGACTATTCCGTTGGCGACCACGTGTTCGTGCCAAACGTTCGCGCAGCAATCGAGAACAAGCTCGACACCCTGTCCGCAACGGCGATCCGCGCCAACGGCACAACGGAGGCGATCACGCTGAACCTGCCGGTGCTGACTCAGGACGAGCGCGAAATCTTGCTCGAAGGGTGCCTGATGAACTACTACGCGGCGCACTCCGGCAAGTAACCGAAACCCGATTTTTCACCGAAAGGAAACCATATGAGCCTCATTCAGATGAAGACCCCCCTCGTCGAGATGGACGGGGACGAAATGACGCGCATCCTCTGGCAGCAGATCAAGGACGAGCTGATTCTGCCGTTTGTCGACCTCAAGGCAGAGTATTACGACCTCGGCCTGCTAGAGCGCGAACAGACGCGCGACCAGGTGACCACGGACGCGGCAAACGCGATTAAGAAATACGGCGTCGGCGTCAAGTGCGCAACGATTACGCCAAACGCACAGCGCGTGACCGAATACAACCTCACCGAAATGTGGAAGAGCCCGAACGGCACGATCCGCGCCATTCTGGACGGAACGGTCTTTCGCGCGCCGATTCTGATTGACAGCGTCAAGCCCGTTGTTAAAACCTGGAAAAAGCCCATTACGATCGCGCGTCACGCCTATGGCGACGTCTACCGCGCCACGGAATATCGCGTGCCGGAACCAGGCAAGGCGGAGTTGGTCTTCACCGGCGAGCACGGCGCGAGCTTCCGCAAGACGATTTACGATTTTGAGTGCCCGGGCGTGCTGCAGGGCATGTACAACAAGGACAGCTCCATTCGCTCGTTTGCGCACAGCTGTTTTCAATACGCCATCAGCACAAAACAGGATCTTTGGTTCTCCACCAAGGATACCATCAGCAAGCAGTACGACCACACGTTTAAGGATATCTTTCAGGAGATCTTCGACGAGGACTACAAGGCGAATTTCGACGAACTGGGGCTGACATATTTCTACACCTTGATCGACGACGCGGTCGCCCGCGTGATCCGCTCCGAGGGCGGCTACATCTGGGCCTGCAAGAACTACGACGGGGACGTGATGAGCGACATGGTCAGCACCGCGTTTGGCAGTCTCGCGATGATGACGAGCGTGCTCGTGTCGCCGGACGGCAACTTCGAGTATGAAGCGGCACATGGAACGGTCACCCGCCACTACTACAAGTACCTGCAAGGCGAGGAAACCAGCACAAACCCGATGGCAACCATTTTCGCCTGGAGCGGCGCGCTATCAAAACGCGGCGAGCTGGATCACCTGCCGGAGCTGGAGGCATTTGGCCACAAGCTGGAGGAAGCCTCAATCGAAACGCTCAACGCGGGTATCATGACGAAGGATCTCGTAGGGCTCGTCGAGGGCATGACCCCAAAGGCGGTCACAAGCATCGCGTTCATTCGGGAAATCCGCGCGAGGCTGGCCAAGAAGCTGGCATAAGAACACGAAACGTCCGCTTGCTGCCGAGAAGCGGGCGTTTTTTTAGCAAAAGCTTCAAGAATGCTTCATGCGCGGGACACAAGTAACCGGTATGATACCCTTGATCGAATCCTATCTTTTCCCATCGTTCATTCCAAAAAAAGGAGTGTATTAGTTATGAATCGTTCCTTCTGGAAACGCGCAGCAGCGCTATTCGTCGCCCTGCTGATGATTGCCGCCTTTGGCTGCGGAAAATCCGCCGTCGAAGCGGCGAAGAACGCAACCACCGAGCCGGAAACCATCGACATCGGCGAGGACGCAGCTGCCGGCGGCTATGGCAACAACGAAGTCGCAGAACATACGGGAGTTTACAGCATAGACGGCACGACGGATGAGATCACGAGCGGCTCCTATGCCTCCAGCGCGCCCTACGAAAACACCGTGCTCGTTCAAAACGCGGGCCAGCTCAAGATGACCAGCGCGGACATCAATAAGACCGGCGACGCCAAGAATGATTTCTCCAACGGAATCAACGCGGCGGTTGCGGTGCTATCAAAGGGGCAGATGACGCTTTCGGACAGCAACATCACGACCAACGGATTCGGCGCGTTTGGCTGCTACGTTTCCGGAGCCGAATCCAGTCTGACGATGAACGGCAGTTACGTCTACACCTCCGGCACCGCTTCCCCCGCGCTCACCGTTCACGACGGCGGCACCGTCACCATGACGGGCGGAATCCTCTCGACGGAGGGAATGGACTCCGCCGGACTGATGCTCAGCGGCGGCAACGTCACCTTCAGCGGCGTTACGCTCAAGGCTTCAAACAGCGATCTTTTGCGCGTGTTCTCCGGTGAAAATACACTAACGCTGGACGCGACGGCAATCACGAGCAGTCCGATTCTGGGCGATGGCTCCTTGCTGCAGCTCAAGCTCATCAACGGCGCGTCGTTTACCGGCGAACTCGGCAGCGAACTGCCCGCAAAGGTCAGCGTTTCGCTCGACGCAACGAGCACGCTCTCGCTGACGGCGGACAGCTACATCACCGCACTGGTCAACGCGGACACGACGCACCAGAACATTCAGTCCAACGGGTTCTCGCTCTACTACGATTCCAACGCGTCGGAGAACGCGTACCTCAACAGCCAGTCCTATCAGCTGCCCGGCGGCGGATTCCTCTCTCCGATTATCTAGGCTTCCTCTGCTGAGGGAGAGATGAAAATTCTCCAAGGGCTTCGCCCTTGATCGAACACCATAAAAAAACACGGAGCACGTGACAAACGTGCTCTTTTTCTATCTATCTTTCGAAAGATATGATATATCTTAAGAAAATCTAACTTTTTCTGCAATAAATACCGCCCAGCACCGTCAATAGAGTGTAAGGAGTGAACAGCACGATGGAGCAGGTCGATACCAGCCGATGGTATGCGTTTTTCACACGTGACGGGGAAAACCTCGTTCGTTTCGTACGGCGGCGCGCGCACCGCATCAGCGAAATGGACGCGGAGGATATCGTTGCGGACGTGATGCTCTCCCTCGTGAGCCGGTTGGAGCCGAACGGCCCGGTGGAAAACCTCGCCGCCTACGCCTACCGCGCGATTCGAAATCGCATCGTCGACTATGAGCGCAACCATGCGAAGACCACGAGCCTCGACGGCATGGCAAGCGAGGACGGCGAATACTCCTTTCTGGATACGCTCGTTGCCGACAGCGAGGAACCCTTTGCCGAGGAGGAGCGCATTTCGCAGATGCACCGGCTCACGGAGGCCATCGGCAAGCTAGAACCGCGGCAGCGCGCGATCCTGATTGCCACCGAGCTGAAGGGAAAGTCCTTCCGCGAACTCTCGGAGGCCTGGGGCGAGCCCATCGGCACGTTGCTTTCGCGCAAGAGCCGCGCGGTGAAAGCGCTGCGCCAGCTGATGGAGCAAACGGACGAATCCGGATAACCGAATTGATCCACTTACAACAAATACGACAATACACAGTATAGAAAGGAACGATACTCATGAGCGAACTGAAAAAAAGCGTCGACAAGATGCCGGACTGGCTCAAATACACGCTGTATACGATTCTCGGGATTGCGGGCGCATTCCTGCTGGGCTTGCTCTTTGGCAACGTCATCATGTGGCTCTGGAACTGGCTGATGCCGAGCTTGTTTGGCCTGCGCACCATCGGGTTCTGGGAGGGCCTCGGCCTCTTCCTGCTCGCGAAAATCCTCTTTGGATTCGGCGGGTCGAGCCACTCCGGTGACGACGGCGGAAAGCACCACAAGAAGCACCGTTACCACGGCGCCAGGAGCGAGAAGAAGGACTGGAAAGACTGGGAATATTACGACGACTGGTGGGAAGAGGACGGCAAGAACGCCTTCCACGCCTACGCCGACCAGAAGCGCACCAAGCCGAGCGACGGCGAAGCGCCCAAGTCCGACGCAGAATAACCTTACAACGCAAACAAAAAACGGATGCTTTCGCATCCGTTTTTTTGTTACTCAGTCTACCCGTTTGTTTCGTTTTCTCTGCCAAAGAGCAAACAGGTAAATCAGCGCCCCGCCGCTCGCCGCGCCGCCAAAGAGCCAGCCCCAGGGGAACGAGCGCTCCTCCACGGGTTCAACCGACGGCAGAACCGTGTTTGTATTGCTCGTAAAGGAGACCTTTGTCGAAGAGGATGCCGTCTTGACGCGCCGGTTTGAACTGGAGGCTGTATCCTGCGCGGCCGCCTGCTCCTGCTGCGTCGCCGCGTCGTCGGTCGTTGTATCCTGCGTCGTGGTACCCGCCGTACCGGACGTACCGCCCGAGCCACTCATTCCATTGATCTTTGACAGCAGCGGGGACTCCGACCAATTCGCGACGAATACGAGCGCGCCGGTCGTTCCCTCCGGAATCACCATGCTGGTGGTCGGCTTGGTTACGCCAAGCGTCAGGCAGGTCCAACCGTCAAAGACGTAGCCGTCCCGCGTTGGATTCACGAGCAGGACCGCCGCGTCGCTCGCCGTGTAGCTCGACGGATTCAGGGTCGAGAGCGAAGCACCCGTCAACCCGTCGTAGGAGATGGCGTACGCCAGCGAGAGCGTATCCGTATATTTCGTGCCAAGGCGGAAGACGTTTCCCGCATCCGTGGTCACCGACTCAATTCCCTTGAAGGACGCAAATCCCGAACCGGTCATCTTGGTATAGATCGTCGCGGTTGCGGTTTTGGTCACAAAGCTTGTCGTATCCCCGCCCGATTCCCCCGCGTAGGTCAGCGAAACGATGCTCTCGCCGCTGTGTGGATCGAGGTTTTCCAGCGACAGCACGCGCGCGCCGCGCACCGCGCCGGAACCGCTGACCGAGATCGTCGCCGTAATGCTGCCGCCGGAGCGAACGAGCGTTCCGCCCGTTACGTCGAGCGCGCCGCCGGAGACGGTGCCGGAAACGTAGAGCGTCGCCCCGCTGAGCCGGAGCGTGCCGCCGTTGAGCTGCACCGTTACGTTGCTCGGAATCGTGTAGGTGCCGCTGGACAACTCCACCACCGTCGAGCTATCCGTAAGATAGATCATCTGCGCGCTGCTCTCGCCGGAGGCGGTGCTCAACGCCGCCAGAAATTCGCCCGTGTCGGCAATCGTAAACGGCGAGCTGCCGCCCGCAAAGCAAAGGCACGTTAGAAGCGCCGAGGCCAGCAACGCGGCTGCCATGCGCCGGATTCGTTTGAATCGGATCTTCTTTCTATTCATAGGCATTTCTCCCTGAATTCCCGCGGGCGTACGCGTGCCGCGCGCGATTTCTCAATTTGTTTTCTCCATCATAAAAAGCGAACTTGTCAAAAACTTGGCAGAAAGTCAACGTCTTATCATGAATTGATTTCACGGGGCACATTTGGCGGGTGTATTCGAATACCAACGATTCCTGTCGAAATGCTACACATTTTCAGCGGTGGTTTGCCACGTTTCCGCCACACCTGCCCAATATGATCAAACCGATTAAATTCGGAGGTGCTTAGCCCCTATGGAATCGTTTGAATCATCGTTTACCGGATCAAAACAAAAGAAAAAGCAGCAGAAGCGTACGCGTAATCTCATTCTGATCGGCGCGGGTGTTGTCGTGGTTGCGGCTGGAGTTCTGCTGTTTCTAACGCTGTCCAAGAAGGACGGAAGCGACACCAGCACGCTCAACTATCGCGTGGCCGCCGTTTCGAGCGGCGAAATCAGCACGACGATCAGCGGCAGCGGTACGCTCTCCGCATTGGAAGCAAAAACCGTAACGACCACCGCGGAGTCCACCGTCACCGCCGTCAACGCAAAGCCCGGCGACGCAATCAAGGCGGGCGATGTGGTGCTGACCATGACCTCCAGCGAGGTGGAGTCGCAGCTCGACGAACTTAAGAGCGACCTCACAAGCACGCGCTCCTCTTTGGCGAGCGCAAAACAACTGCTCACGAATCTAAAGGTTACAAATTCAAAAGCAGGTATCGTCAAGGACATTCAGGCCAAGGTCGGTTCGGCCGTGGACGACATGAGCTATCTTTGCCGAATCGCGACGGACGGCAAGATGCAGCTGAGCATTCCGGTCACGAGCGGCGTTGGACGGTACGACGCGGTGACGGTCGTGGTTGGCGAAGACCAGCAGGAAGGCTATGTCACCCAGATCAGCGATGGCATGGCGACCGTCGTCTTTGAGGACAACTACTACCCCGTTGGCACCAGCGCAACGGTGCTGGACGCAAACGGAGCCACGATTGGCACCGGAACGATGGACGTCAACGAATACGTTGAAGTGACCGCCGCTTCCGGCAAAATCGCCACCATCGAAGTGGAGGACAACGACAGGGTCGGCCGGGGCGCAACGATCTTTACGCTCGCGGAAGGCGCGCCAACCGCAACCTACACCACGCTAAAGAAGACCGAAACGGATCTGGTCAGCCAGATTGCCGACCTCGAAGACCTGCTCACCGTGACCGCGGACACGGATTGCACGGTGACGTCCCTCTCCGTCGCCACGGGCGACACGGTTGACGCGGGCACCACCGTCTGCGTGCTGACCGGCACCAACGGATTTACGCTGGATCTTTCCATCGACGAGCTGGACATTGCGTCCGCCGCGCTGGATCAGAGCGCAACCGTCACGCTGGACGCACTGGACGGCGAGTATACCGGCAAGGTAACCAACATCTCCTACTCCGGCAGCGGAAGCTACGTCACCAGCTACACCGCAACCATCACGACCGATCCCATCGAGGGCGCATACCCCGGCATGAGCGCCTCGGCGGAGATCGTTACCGACACGAGCGGAGAAACGCTGATTGTTCCGGTTTCGGCCGTGCAATACGACGGCGACACCGCGTTTGTCTATCTCGCGGGGGATGACGTGCAGCTGGGCGATGTGCTCGCCGACGGTGCGCTCGACCTCGACAAGCTCACCAAGGTCACCGTGACCACCGGCATGTCGGACGGATCGTACATCGCCGTCACGGCGGACGGGCTTGCCGCAGGCGACTTGATCTGGGTACCGGAACGCACGAGCACCAAGACCTACTCGGAGGATGACTCCACTACCACAAACTTCATGATGAGCGGGCAAAGCGGCATGGTGATCAGCGAAGGCAGCGGCGGTTTCACGCCTCCGAGCGGCGGCATGGGTGGACAGATGCCCGGCGGCGGTATGCCCGGCGGCAATTGAGGAGAGCATCATGCTGCAACTGGAACACATCTTTAAGACCTACTATGTAGGCGACGAGACGGTGCACGCGCTCGACGACGCGTCGCTGCACGTCCGAGCGAGGGAGTTCGTCGCCATCTGCGGCCCTTCCGGTTCCGGCAAGACCACGCTGATGAACGTGATGGGTTGTTTGGATCTGCCGGACTCCGGGCGATATT
Source organism: Christensenella sp. (assembly GCA_034927595.1). Taxonomy (GTDB): domain Bacteria; phylum Bacillota; class Clostridia; order Christensenellales; family CAG-138; genus UBA7703. The sequence goes on along the minus strand of JAYFPQ010000130.1, from coordinate 7,947 downwards.
TTCTGGATAGCGTGAACATTGCCGACTGCACGGACAAGGAACTTTCGCTCATTCGCAGCGAGAAGATCGGCTTCGTCTTTCAGCAGTTCAACCTGCTCGACTCCATGAGCGCGCTGGAAAACGTGGAACTCCCGCTGATTTACCAGAAGCTCTCGCAAAAGGAGCGCCTGGAGCGCGCGAAGGCCGCGCTGGATCAGGTTGGCCTGGGCAACCGCATGCAGCACCGCCCAAGCCAGCTCTCCGGCGGTCAGCAGCAGCGCGTGGCAATTGCCCGCGCACTCGCCAGCAACGCGAAGGTCATCCTTGCGGACGAGCCGACGGGCAACCTCGACAGCAAGAGCGGAAACGACATCATGCGCCTGATCCAGCGGCTCTCGCAGGAGCAGAACACGATTGTGCTGATTACGCACAACGACGAGGTCGCCCGCCAGGCGCAGCGCACGGTCTATGTGCGCGACGGCAAGCTCTATAACACGCTGGAGGAGGCGGAACTCGTATGACCATGTTTTTAAACTCCCTCCGCCTCGCCGTGCGTTCGACGCTCGCAAACAAGATGCGATCATTTCTCACGATGCTGGGCATCTTCATGGGCGGGATGGGCGTTGGTGTGCTCGTTTCGGTTGTGCAGAGCGCGACGAACTCCGTTTCCTCCGCCATCGCGTCCATGGGCTCGGACCTGATCACCGTCTCCGTGACGGATGAGGACGTGGTGCTCGACGCGGAGGACTACATGCCCCTCGAGCAGTACAGCGCGATCTCAGGCGTCGCCCCGTACCTGACCGTGAGCAGCACGGCGCGCAGCGGGTCGAACTACACGAGCGTCTCCGCCATCGGCGTGACGGGCGAATACATGGACGTTGCCGGGCGTGATCTGGAATCCGGGCGCAGCATCGTCGACTCCGATCTCGACTGGCGCACCTACACCGCGGTTATCGGCACCGAGGTGGCGGGCGAGCTCTACGAAAACTACGACGTGATCGGCAAAACCTTTACCATGAGCGGGCACACGTTCACAATTGTCGGCCTACTGACGGAAAGCGGCTCCAGCACGGATTCGCAGATTCTGATTCCGCTCACCACGGCGCAGCGCATTTCGGACAGCACCTCGATTTCCAACTGCTATGTGCAGGCTTCGTCTACGAGCAATGTTTCACTGGCGCAGTCGCTGACGGAGCAGCAAATGCTCTCGCTCACGGGAGACGAGGACAGCTACGACGTCTACAACATGAGCGAAATTCTGGACACGATGGACGACGTCATGAGTACGCTCTCGCTGATGCTCGGCGGCATCGCCGCCATCTCGCTGCTCGTTGGCGGCATTGGCATTATGAACATCATGCTCGTCTCCGTTGCGGAGCGCACGCGTGAAAACGGCATCCGCAAGGCACTCGGCGCGCGCCGGAGCCACATTATGATGCAGTTTCTCATCGAAGCCTGCGTGCTCTCCATCCTCGGCGGGCTGATCGGGCTCGGGCTCTCCGCGTTGGGGCTGCAAATCTATGGCTTGATTGCAGATACAACCATCCGCATGGAGTGGGTTGCCGCGATGGGCTCGCTGCTCTTCTGCGTGATCATCGGCGTGGCGTTTGGCAGCTATCCGGCCGCCAAGGCAAGCAAGATGACGCCAATCGACGCGCTGCAACGAAACTAGGCCTCCTTGCGTCTCTCTGCCAGGGGAAACGCGTGTTTCAAAGCCCCGCGGGTACTGTGCCTGCGGGGCGCTTTCTTTTGTCTTGTTTTGACAGGGGAAAGAGCCGCATTGTATAATGAAGCATACGAAAAAAAGGAGCATATCAACATATTTCACAGTTTTCCGGACAGTTCACCATCACGAAAAAGGACAATCTCCGCTACAACTTCTACTCCATGCGCAAGAAACTCCTGTCCACCAGCCTTCTGGTGTTCGTCATCATTGGCGCCATGATTGGGTTTCTGCGGTATGGGCAGGGTTATGGCGTTACGTCGTCGCTGGTCAACGCGCTGATCACGGCGGTCGTCGGAACGGCGCTGCTGCTCGCCATCAATATTGTCGCAACGGTTTTGCGCATGAACAGTTTCTATAAGCAGAAAAAGCTTTCCGATTTTTCCGTAACCTTCACCGCCGATGACACCGGCATCCACGCCGTGTCCGACCGCGGCAACGCCGACTTGGAGTGGAACCGAATCGTCGCCGTTCGCGAAACGCGCAATGCGTTCTACGTCTTTATTACGGATTCCTATGCAAACGTGATGCCTAAGGATCAGTCGACTGGCGAGCAGGAGTTTGCCAAGCTTCGAAAGCTGCTCTACAAGCACGTTCCGAACAATCGCCTGAAGATCAAGGCGGCATAACCCCCCTCGTCCCAATCACGCAAACACCGCAAACAGGAGAGAGTAAATGGTCTATTCCGGTCGGTTCACGATTCAAAAGCAGGACAATCTGTATTACAATTTTTTCCGCATGAAGCGAAAGCTCACGGGGCTTGCCCTTATGACGTTCATTATCCTTGCGCTGCTGCTCGCACTCGTTCGCTATTCGCAGGGCCTGCCGATTACGGACTCGCTGTTCAGCGCGTTGCTCGTCGCAGTTATCGGCACGGTGCTGATGGTTTCGCTCAACATCCTCTCCGTCGTATTGCGTGTGAACAAGCTCTACAAAACCGGCAAGATGTCCGATTTTACCGTGTACTATACGCTGGACAAGAACGGCATCCACGCCAAGAGCGAGCGCGGGGATACGGAATTTGCCTGGAAACAGATTCTGCTCGCACGCGAAACGAACCACGCGATCTATCTGATCGCCGGGGAGAACCGCGCAGTGGTGATCCCGAAAGGGCAGATTGCGAGCGACGGCGAGCTGAACACTCTGCGCACCATGCTCCGCAAGTATGTCGCCGCCGGGCGGGCAATGGTTGCGAAATAAACGAATCGAATCACAAAACAAGCAAACCTGACAATTCCCTTGTCAGGTTTTTTGTTTTATACTGGGTTTATAAAGTGTTCTACGCATTCCATTTTCGTTTCAAACAGGTGTTATGAAGAACGACCGGCTGTTCCAAATTGTATACCTCCTGCTGGAAAAAGGCACGCTCACCGCGCCGGAGCTGGCGCGTGCTCTCGAGGTCTCCGTCCGCACGATCTATCGCGACGTGGAGGCGCTCTCCATCGCGGGCGTTCCTGTCTACGCATCGCAGGGAAAGAACGGCGGTGTCTCGCTGCTGCCGAACTACGCGTTCGACAAAGCGCTGCTCTCGGACGACGAGCAGAACCAGATTCTCTTCGCCATTCAGAGCCTGCGCGCTGCCGAGCAACCCGTAGATGCTCTCTTGAGCAAGCTTGGCGGACTGTTTCAAAAGGAGAACGCAAACTGGATCGAGGTGGACTTCTCCCGCTGGGGCATCGGCAAGACGGACACGAGAAAGTTTGAGCTGCTCAAGACCGCGTTGATTCAGAAACGCGCGCTGGAGATCGTCTACTGCTCCTCCAGCGGGGAGACGAACCGGCGCGTGATTCTGCCGATCAAGCTCATCTTTAAAGACAAGAGCTGGTACCTGCAGGCCTACTGCCGGATGGCGGAGAACTTTCGCGTCTTTAAGGTGAATCGAATTGTCGAATTGGCGCTGCTGGACGAGCGCTTTTCCGACCTGCCGGACGATCCGCCGCCGCTGGAGCCAAACTACATGACCGAGCCCACCTACAGCCGCATTCTACTGCGTTTTTCATCCGCCATCGCGTTTCGCATCTACGATGAATTCGACCGCTCCAGTATTGCACCGCAGCCGGACGGCAGCCTGATTGTCACCGCGTATTTTCCGCAGGACGGCTGGGTGGTCGGGTACCTGCATTCCTTTGGCGTGGACGTGTCCATTCTGGAGCCCGTCGAAATGCGCGAGTTCGTCGCCAATTACGCTAAGGCCATCTGGGAGCATCATCAAAAAGAACCGGAGTAAATTTTCGTTCGCACCTATAACATGACAGCCTTTTGTCAGGGTTTGTTTAGTACCATGGCCGTATCAACAACCAACAGGAGGACAATCGAAATGGAAGAACGTTATTGCCAGGGCTGCGGGATGCCGATGGGCCCGACGGACGAACTCTACGGAACGGAAGCGGACGGCTCGAAGAGCAAGGACTATTGCAGCTATTGCTACACGAACGGCGCGTTTCCCGCGGAGTGCACCATGGAGGAAATGATTGACTACTGCGTGCAGCCCGTGCTCGAGAACGTACCCGGTATGACCGAGGAAAGCGCGCGCGCCATGATGAACGACCTCTTTCCGCAACTCAAGCGCTGGCGGGCATAACCCATCATCAAGGATTCTTCACCGGAAAGGCAGGCAACCATGAAAGCACCGGAGACCATCGACGTCGGCATGCTCGCCCCCTGCGGGCTGAACTGCATGCTCTGCTACCGCCATCTTGGCAAAAAGCCCTGCCCGGGCTGCCGCACACGAACCGATGACCCGGATGCCTACCAGAACAAGTGCCACATGCGCGCCTGCACGATGGAACGCGGCTACTTCTCCTGCGCGGATTGCGCCGAGCGCCCCTGTAAGCGGGTGAAAGCGTTTCAGAAGCGCTATATGGATGGTTATGGAGTAAACCTCTCCGCCATCGCGGAATCCGTTCAACAGGCCGGTGTTGAGGCGCACCTTCGCGCGGATCTCGCAGCGCATACCTGCCCGGACTGCGAACACCTGATCAACATTCACGACGGCATTTGCAGCGGCTGCGGGCGGCAGTTCCCAATTGGAAAAGGGAGAGCCAACAAATGAACTGGAACCAGCGCTATCCGAAAAATCAGCAGCCCTCGCTCGGCGAGATCGCCTCGTTTATCGACTCTTCCCTCTGGGGCGACCTCTGCGCCTGGGCGGAAACGTCCTACGGTATTGCGCCAAAAGTGGAGCACAGCATCTGCAGCGGCGCGCCGGGCTGGAACGTGAAGTACAAAAAGGGCGGGCGCGCGCTCTGCACGCTCTACCCCGACGACGGCGCGTTCACCGCGATGGTCACCGTCGGCTCAAAGGAAGCGGCAGAAGCGGATTTACTGCTGCCGACGTTTTCGGACTATCTGCGCGAGCTCTACGCCCGCACATCGGCGTTTAACGGCGCGCGCTGGCTGATGATTCGCGTGAGCGATCCGCGCGTGCTGGAGGACGTAAAGACGCTGATTCGTCTTCGCGTCGCGCCCAAGGGATAATCGTTTCTATAAACATTTGTTCGCTTTTTCGTGTGTTCTTTGGTATAATGAACGCAAAAAAAGAAGCAGGTGCACCGCAGATGAAGCAGATTCAAAACTATGCCGGTTTCGTAGACGCGCTGCTCGAAGCCGGCTTTTCCATGGGCGGCGGAAACAGCGACGGCATCTTTGCGCTGATTCCCTGGAGTTGGGAGGAGGAGCCGCCGTATCCAACCCCCGTCCGCTGGCACACGGGTAATCCAGACACCGACCCCTGGGAATGGAGAATGCGCGTGCTGGACGAGCGTACGGACATTGCCTACGGCAAGGTGTTCTTCAAAAAGAGCGGGTTCATCACGCGGGACTGGGCGCCCCAGTTTCTCGCCGCACGGCGCGGCAAAGCGGAGTTTGACGGCGCCTATGCGGACGGAACGCTGAGCCACGCGGCAAAGCGCATCTACAATACGGTGCTGGAATACGGCACGCTGCCGCTGCACGCAATCAAGCAGATTGCGGGGTTTACGTCCGAGGACAAGAGCCGCTTCGACAGCGCGCTGACGGAGCTCCAGATGCGGATGTTTTTGACCATGTGCGGACGGCAGCAGAAGCTCTCACAGAAGGGCGAGGAGTACGGCTGGTATTCCACCGTGTTCTGCACGACGGAGCAGTTCTGGGGTGAGGAGATTTTTTCGAAAGCGGGAACGATTCCAAAGGACGACGCGATTGCGGCAATCACGAAGCAGGTGCTGCTGCTGAACCCACAGGCGGAAGAGAAGAAGATACAGAAATTCATTCTAGGATAAATCGAATCTTGAGCAACACAAAAGCGGGCTTGCGCCCGCTTTTGTTGTTTGTATTCGTCTTGTTCGTTAGCCGAGTTTGACCGTTCCGACGACGGTGAAGTCCGTCAGCGAAATCACGGTGAGGCCCGACTCGCCAATCACGTAGAAGTAGTTCCCAATGAACAACCCCCTGAGGTTCCAGCTCGACAGGTCCGCGGTCATGTTGACCTTTGCCGCGAGCTCAAAGCCCTTTTCCGTGTAACGGTAGATGTAGTAGTTGCTGTCCGCCGGGAAGGCGATCAGGTTCTTTTGCGCATCCACGAGGATGGCCTTGTGGTTGCTGCCGACGATCGTCCAGCTTGCGTCCACCTTTTCGGTGGCGATCTCCTTGACGTTCGACTTGTTGGTCGTGTCAAACATGGAGAGCTTTACGCCCTGTGTCGCGCCGGTCTTCTCGTCCGCACTGTAGCCAATGCCGAGCAGCAGGTTGTCCTTAAACACGTGGAGATATTCCGAGAATCCCGGAATCTTCAGCGCGTTGAGCACTCGCGGGTAGGCGGGGTTGCTCAGGTCAACCGCGAACAGCGGGTCGATCTGACGGAAGGTCACGAAGTACCCGATGTCCCCGTCGAACCGCACGCTCTGGACGGTTTCGTCCTTGGCGAGGTTTTCAATCTTGCCGAGGATGCTGAGGTTCAGATCCAGCGTATAGAGCGCGTTGGAGTTCGTGTTGTCGTATTCGTAGGTGTCCACGCCGTCCGTATAGATGCGCTGCTGCCAGCTGTTGAGCGTGGTCACAACGCGGAAGACGTTTTTGTATTCGTCCATCGAGAACTGGTTGAGCAGGCTGCCCGGTACGTTCCCGCTGGCGAGCTTCGTAATCTGTCCTTCGCTGATGCCGAGCAGCACAAGGTCGGTGCTGTTGGAACCGTTCGTGATCTGGACGTTCTTGCCGTCCTTGTCCGGCGCGATGGGCAGGGTTTCCTCGCTGTATTGCGCAATTGCAAGCAGCAGGTGATCCGCGTTCGCGTAGAGCTGGCTCGTTCCGCCGAAGACCGCCTTGGCCGAGGAGAAGTTCGCGCCGCTCTTGAGGTTGATTGCGCCGACCACGGTGTATGCCGCGCTCTGCGGGTTTCCGCCGACGTAGAGGTCGGTCGGCTGGAGCAGTTTCGTCTCCGCGCCAACCGTGGTGGCCGGAATGTAGGTCACCGGCGTTTCCTTCACGAGGTTGTAGACGTACTGCGAGGTCACGAGGTACACGTAGTCCCCGACCATGCGGGCGCTGACGTAGCTGCCGCTCTGGCCCAGCGAAACGACCTGTACGGGCTTCGCCGGATTCGAGATGTCGTAGATGACCGCGGTGGTCTGGTCGGTGTTGTTCTCATAGCCGCCGTTGACGTCGTTGATCCAAACCGTGTTGTAGCTCTGGGTGATGACCATAAGCCGCGTGCCCAGAATGAACAGCTCGGAGTTATAGCCCCACCAGCTGTCTTCCGCGGAGAGCGAGGTGCTCGAAACGAGCGCTGTTTTCGCTCCGTCCGCCTTGAGGATGTTGAGCTGGTTGGCGGCGAGGTAGTAGATGTAGTTTCCGTCGGTCTTGACGATGTCCGCCTCGTCCACGCCTTTGACCTGAACATTGGTGCCGGAATAATCGACATTGCTGTCCATCGCGACGGCTGGCTCTTCCATTGCGGCTGCCGAAGGTGCCGCGGCGGTGGTTGCGGACTCGGTTTTCACCATAGCCCCATCCATCATAACGCCGCCGGCAAGAGCGCCGCCTCGTTCGTAACCCATGCCATTCTGCATGGCCTCGATCATGGCGTATACATCGTCGTAGGTGTTGATTTCAGTTGGTGCGCTCGCGGCGGAAAGCGTCAGGTTCTCCGGCGTCGCAGCAGCGTTGGTTCCTCTGTTTGCATAGAGGGCTCCAAATACACCCGCCGCAACGAGCAGGAAGGCCGCGAACACCGCGCCATAGCGCACAAACTTCTGTTTCGGGGTCAGCGC
>JAYFPQ010000122.1:0-8062 GCA_034927595.1 Christensenella sp. | reverse complement strand
ACCGCGCCCGTGCCTTCGCCGAGGCGCATTTGGGCCTGAATCAACGGCTCCGCGTCCAGCGCGGCGAGCACCATACGGCTCGCGGGCTCGGCGGATACGTGGCTAAAGAGCATGGTTTTGCGCGCCTCCGGCCAGATGCGGCTGGCAGCGAGCGCCGCCGTTGCGCTGATGAACCCGTCGACGATGATCGGCACACGATACAGCGCCCCGCCAAGATAGATGCCGACCATGCCCGCAATGTCAAACCCGCCCAGCTTGGCAAGCACGTCCAGCACGTCCGTCGGATCGGGTTTGTTCACCGCAATCGCGGTCTCAATGGCCGCGACCTTGCGCCGCAACCCCGCCTCGTCCAGCCCCGCGCCAACGCCGGTCATCTCCACTGCGGATTTGCCCAGTAGCACGGCGGAAACCGCGCTGGAGGTCGTCGTGTTTCCAATGCCCATTTCGCCGGTCGCGAGAATCCGGTAGTCTTCCGCTTTGCAGGACTTCACCAGTTCAATTCCGGTTTCGATGGCGCTAAGCGCCTGCTCCCGCGTCATCGCGGGGCCAAGCGTCATGTCCGCCGTGCCGGAGGCGACTCTGCGGTCGAGCAACTGCTCCGCGTTCACGCGGCGGAACATGCCCATGTCCACGGCGATGCTCTCCGCATGCGCCTGCTTTGCCATGATGCAGACGGAGGAGCGCTTGTTTGCGATGAATTCCGCCATCACCGCCGTGATCTCCGGCGGGGTGGAGGCGACGCCCTGCGCGGTCACGCCGTTGTCCGCGCAGAGCACGAGCACCGCGCGCTTGTCGATGTTCGGCTGCTCGGTGCCCTGCGCGCCCGCGAGCGTAACCACCGCGCGCTCGAGCAGGCCAAGGCTGCCGACGGGCTTTGCAATGTTGTTCCAGCGCGCTTCGGCGCGCGCCGCCGCGCCTTCGTCGAACGTGGGAAGCGTCTTTTTGAGTTGGTCGAGATTCATGTATGCTCTTCTTCCTGCCACTGCGCGAGCATGCGCCGCATCCAGGCGGGCACATCCATCGCGTAGGCTTTGTTGATGTATTCCGGCGCAAACACCGCGCCGATTTCGCCGGTTGCCGCGGTCTGCCCGCCGTCCAGCAGGAGCCCGTGCGTGCCGTAAGCCCGCGCGAGACTGAGGTCGTGCACCACGGAGACCACCGCGCGGCCGGGTGTTTTGACCCACTCGGCAATCAGCTCAAACACCTGTTTTTGGTAGACCAGATCGAGGTGGTTCGTCGGTTCGTCCAGCAGCAGCACGCTTGGATTCTGCGCAAAGAGCTGCGCCAGAAACGTCCGCTGGAGTTCGCCGCCGGAGAGCGTCAGCACGTTCTGGTCGGCAAAGCGGGTCAGTCCCGTGAGCTCCAGTGCGCGGGCGACCATCGGCTCGTCCTCCTCCCCGCTTCCGGAGAAGAGCCCGGGCGAATACGCGTAGCGACCAAGCCGAACGACCGCACCAACCGTGAACCCATAGCCCATCGCATGGGACTGCGAAAGTACGCCGAGGCTCCTCGCGATGTCGCGCGCGCGAAGGCGCTTGATGTCCCGCCCTTGCACGAGCACCTCGCCGGTATAGGGCGTGCCTTGCGAAATGGCGTTGAGAATCGTGCTCTTGCCCGCGCCGTTCGGGCCGACGATCATGAGCCATTCGCCCTCGCTGAGGGAAAAACTCACGTCGTTGACGATGGTCAGCGCGCCGTAGCGCACGGATAGATGCTTTACGTCGAGCAGGTTCATACGCGCGCCCTCTTTGAACGATAGAAAATAGCAATAAACAGAAATGCGCCGACAAACGACGTCACCACGCCGATGGGCAGCTCGACGGGGTTGAGCAGAATGCGCGCAACGAGATCCGCTAGCATCAGAAAGATGGCTCCGCCAAAGAGCGAAGCGGGCAGGAGCCGCCGATGGTTCGGGCCGACGATCATGCGCACCATGTGCGGCGTAACCAACCCGACAAACCCGATTGTTCCGCCGACGGACACGCAAACACCGACCAGCGCCGAGACCGCAATGAGCAGCACAAGCTTGATCCGCTTGACCGGAACGCCGACGTTGCGCGCGTTGTCCTCGCTGATGGCAAAGGCATTGAGCTCGCGCGCGTAGCGCAGAATCACGCCGCCAAACAAGAGCAAAGAGACGAGCAGCACGAGCGCGTTTTGCATGCTTGCGCCGAGGAGCGAACCCATCGTCCAGAAGGTGATCTGTTTCACGTGGTCGGAGGCAAACGTCACGATCAGCGCGAGAATGCTCGAAACAAACATGGAATAGATCACCCCGATGAGGATGATCGTATTCGTGGACATCGAATAGTCGATCTTCTGCGCCAGGGAGAGGATGATCAGCAGCGAGAGAAACGCAAACGCGATGGCAAGCACCATCGTTCCCGCAAACGGAATTCCGGGAATCGTAATGCCAAACGCAATCGCGATCACCGCGCCGAGCGACGCGCCGCTGGAAACGCCCAGCGTACTGCCGTCCGCAAGGGGGTTCTTCAGCAGTCCCTGCATCGCCGCGCCGCAGATGGAGAGCGCCGCGCCCGTGAGCGCAACGCAGAGCACGCGCGGCAGGCGAACGGAGAGAATAATCGGCACCGAGATCCCCTCCGGCATTGGCAAACCCGCGATCGCGTTCCAGATGACCGTCAGCGTTTCTTTTAGCGGCAGGCTCACGCTGCCGACGCAGACGCAGAGCGCCATGGTCGCGAGCGTTGCGAGCGAAAACAGAACGAGTTCGCCCGCGCGAAACCCTTCCCGATTGCCGCCATATGCCGAAGGCGCGGGGGACGGCGACGCGCCCCCAGCGCCCAAACGATTGTTATGCCGCATTGTCCTGCGTCACCGCCGCCAGAGCAAAATCAAACAGCGCCTGCGCGCCGCTTGCCAGCCGCGGACCGGGGCGGGAAAGCTCGTTGTTCGGCAGGTTGAGAATGTCGCCGTTTTGTACGGCGGTAACGTCCTGCCAGCCCGCGCGGGCGAGAATTTCGTCCACCGGCTTCGGCCCGTCGCCAAAGTACATGGTGACCGTTACGATCAGATCCGGATTTGCCGCGAGCACCTGCTCTTCGGAGATCTCCGCCCATCCGGTGAGATCCGCAAAGACGTTTTTCAGCCCCAGCATGGTCGCAATTTCGTCCATAAACGTGCCCTTGCCCGCCGTCCAGAGTCCGTATTGCAGCGGGGATACCTCAAAATAAACGCTCTTGCCCGCGAGTTCGCCCGCGCGTGCGGTCAGCGCGGCAAACGTGGTTTTCATGCTCTCCACCACCCCGGCGGCCTCCGCGTCGTGCCCCGTGAGCGCACCGATCATTGCGATGGACGAATATACGCCCTCAATGTTCTGCGCGTCCGAAACGACAACTGCGATGCCCGCCGCTTCGAGCTGGGCAACCTGTTCCACCGTCTGCGCCATGGAGCTCATCAGCAGCACCTGCGGTTTCAGCGCGATGACCTGCTCGAGGTTGGTCTCCGCGCCGGACTGCACGGCGGGAATCTCCAGCACGTCCGCCGGATAGTCGCAGAACTCCCCGCGGCCAACGAGCAGGTCGCCCGCGCCGACGGCGTAGAGCACCTCGCAGTCCGCCGCGCTGAGCGCGACGACGCGCGTTGCTGGTTCGGAAAGCGTGATTTCGCGCCCGGTCATGTCCGTAATGGTGACGCCGGCGGACGCCTCGGTCGCTTCGGCGGTCGCTTCCGCGGTTGGTTCTGCCGTTGCCACCGGTTCGGCTGCGGCGGGCGCGCAGGCGGAAAGAGCGCCCAGCGCAAGCAGCGCGCAGAGCAGCAGGGAAAGGATTGTTTTCTGTTTCATGAGTTGTTAGACCCCTTTCAAAGAAAAAATTGTTCCAATGAATCGTCTTGAGAGGGAGCCTGATTTCGAAATTGCCTGCCTCATTTCGCCAGAGCCGCGAGCGGGAGACAATAAAAAAATTGCCCCGCTCTGGCGAAGAGAGGAGCAATGAAAAAATCGCGTGCCGTTCTGTCTGCGACGCATAGCTTCACCCCACCCCAGGAGCATTTCCATACGCAAACAGGTCTCCCGGCTTCGCATCATCCTACTAGGACGCCTTCCCGCGCAAATCACGCAGTGGCTAAGTGTGTCCGTTCGTCCGCTTCACGGTTACTGGGGTAGCTCGGAATTTTCATCCGCATTCCCTTGGCGGTTGTCCCGCCAGCGCCTCTTCAGGCGCAGATGCATACGCTATTCATTTACAGTTAGTATACGGTCAATCGGCGCTTGCGTCAATGGAGTGGACGAAATATCGAACGCGACATCATCTTAGCATTGCACTAGGATTGTTGCGTCAGGCGGACACCGTCCGTTGCCGAAAAGCGCAGTGCGAAGGTTTCCTGATAGGAGTTGTAGCTGTCCAGCCTGCAGATGACGTCCCAAACCGGCACGATTCGTCCGGTTGACGCGCGGTAATCAAACGCGGCGGATTCGCTCATGCGCTCGTTGCTGACAACCGCGGCACAGAGCTGCACCGCCGTAACGGTGATGTTGAGTTGACCGGCATTTGCCTGATTGGAATAGCGGTTTTGCAGCAGCTTTTTTGCGCTGGCCAAGATCTCTTCGTACCCCTGTATCTCTTCCGTCCGCTCCGTCGTGCCCGTTACGGTAGATAGGTCTCGCCAACCGACGATGGAAACACCGGTTTCGTCCACATAGACGCAGAGCATTGGCTCCATCGGCATGCCGTAGAAATCCGTTCCAAACAACCCGCCATACTGCGTTCCACCGCCGCGATAGAATGCAGGCAGTCCGCCGCAACTCGGTACATATAAGAAACACCAGCCACTCGTCAGCACCGTGTCATCGCCATACGTCGACGTGCCAAATCGGCAGGCACGTTCTGCGGCTTGCAGCATCATTCCATCCGCGCCAATCGCCCGAACGACCGCGTCCGCCAGCGGTCTTGCTTCGGCGGCGGTGGTTTTGATTGGTTGATGAATCGCTTTGGAGTAGTCCAGTTCCATCTCGATGTCGTTGGCAAAATAGCCTTCACGAATCATGTTGATGTTCTCCGGAGAAATCGAGAAACTGGATCCATCTGCACCCATATTCCCAAAGGCTATGTAGGCCTCGCCGTTGCGCTCGCCCTTTGCGTTGAGTTGCGCTCCCTCCATCGTGGTCGAAATGGTCCACGCAACGTCCGGCATCGCGGCGTTGAGCAGGGTTTCGAACGTAGTCTTGTCGAGCTCCCGCCGCGAAACCGAAACCACCACCGGCTTGGTATCCAGCGGCTCGGTCACGTCCGCATCCACGGTAAACGTAACATTGTCGTGTAGCGATACCGTCTCCTGTTTCAGATGCGTAATCACGCGGGTCGGCACGTCCGAAATCCAAGGGTTGTTCTGATCAAACACGTGCCCGCTCGTGCCGCTCACCGGTTGGCACGCGGTGGTAAAGCAACCGAGCGCCAGCGTTAGTACGAGCACGAGCGCGGCAATCCACCCCAGCGGCTTGCTCTTGTTTGCAAGAAACACGCCGTGGACGCGCCGCTGCGCCTGCTTTGCGACGCCCCGTCCCGAGAGTCCGAGCGCGGGCGCACCCAGCGCGGGCAACGCGTAGAGCGAGAGCAGCAGGGTTGCGTATCCCTCCCGTTCCTGCGGGGAGTATCGGCGCGTTACCGCCGCGTCGCAGGCGGATTCCATGTCCGCTCGCATCAGCCGCGCCGCCAGCCAGACAAATGGATTGAACCAATGCAGCGCGCAGAGCGCCGCGAGCAGCACGCTCACGATTGGGTCGAAGCGTCGATCGTGCGTCAGTTCGTGCCGCAGCATATGCCTGATCTCTTCCTCGCGCATGGCGATCAGCGCCCCCAGCGGCACGAAGAGAATGCGCGGAAAGACCATTGCCGGCGCGCCGCAGGCATAGGTGCAGGCAAGGCGAACCCTACCACGCGTGCCCATCTGAGCCTGCGTTTGAGCAAGGAGCGTCTGCAAACGCTCCGTTGGCTCCGCCGCGTCCCGGCGGAGGTTACGGCGCAGCACCACATAAGAAACGATCATCCAGCCCCCCGCGAGGGCGGCGCCAGCCAGCCAGACGATTGCCGCGATTTGCTGCGCGGTGAGAGCCTGTTTGGGTGCGGCGGAGGGTTTTGTCGCCGCTGCGTCCGCCACCGCCGGAGCGATTGCGCCTTCGGTGTTCGTTTCCGAAGAAGCTGTCGGCAGTTCTTCTTTTTCCGCCTGCGCCGCAACCACGAGCGATCCCGTCGAAACCTCATCGGGCAGCGTGAAGAGCCGCACCCCGCTGTCAAACGTAACCGGCAACAGCAGCCGCGCAATCAGCAAAAACCACAGCGCATAATTCAGCGCGGGAGACAGCCAGCGCCGAAACAGGAACCGAACGAGCAGAATGCCGAGCACAACAAACGAGGCATAGATCGAAATCTCCAGCAAAGTATTGAAGAGACTCATTTGTCCTCCTCCTTTTGCTCCTGGCTCAACCGCGCAATCAGGGATTGCAGCTCGAGCTGATCCTCCCTCGACAGTCCGCAGTTTTCCACCATACTCGCCAGAAAGAGCTTTGCGCTCGGTGCCGTCATTTTTTCGAGCACCGCCGCGCTCTCCGCCGCCGCGCAGTCCTCGCGGTTGACCAGCGGCAGATATCGGCGGCTACCGCGCACTGTATCGTAACCAATCAGCTCCTGATCCGTCATGCGTTTGAGATAGGTCAGGTAGCTGGAGCGGTTCCAGTCCACGCTCGTCTTCGTCGCTTCCATCAATTCCGAAAGATAGAGCGGCGCGCGCTGCCAGAGCGCTTCTAATAAAATCCACTCGTTTTTGGATAAAGTCTGCTTCATTTTTGGTACACTCCTCCGTTTCCGGCTGTGTTGATCACATTCTTGTATACACGAATTTTATGTCTACTACTGTAGACCTAATGTTTTGCATTGTCAACATGTTTCTTTTGCCGCCGTCTGCGCCGAATCCCTTCTCATTTTTTACGCGTTGTGATACCATAGATTGGGATAAAAATGGGAGAGTATAGGCATATGAAGACACTGTTGCAGCACTGCCGCATCTACGACGGAACGGGAATGGACGCTTTTACCGGCGACATTCTGCTCGAAAACGACCGCATTGTCGAAGTCGCTACGAAGATCGAAGCCGCGGACGCGGAAACGGTCGATCTTTCCGGCAAGAGCGTTTCCTCCGGATTCTTTGACGCGCACTCGCACAACGACTGGTTCGCCGCCAAGCGCAACCCCGCGCCGTATTTCGAGCCGTTCGTCCGGCAGGGAATCACCTCGTTCATCACCGGCAACTGCGGTCTTTCGATGACCGGTTTTACGCCCGACAGCGCCAACAAAGATAAGGTCGGCGCGGGTCTGTTCCACATGGATGATCTTTCGGGCGAATACCCCTCCACGGGTTCGCTCTTTGACGCGATTGACGGCAACACGCCGCTTAACATTGCTTCGCTGGTTGGCCACTGCTCCGCGCGCGCGAGCGAGACGGGCTATCGAAACGGCCCGCTCTCGGGCGACGAGCAGGAGCGCATGCTCACGCTGCTGGAAGAAAACCTCAAGCAGGGCGCCTGCGGCGTTTCGCTGGGGCTCATGTACGAACCCGGCCTCTACGCGCCGAAGGAGGAACTGCGCGAGGTCGCGAAGCTCTGCGAGCGCTACAACCGCCCGCTGACCGTTCATCCCCGCGCCTGCTCCGCCGTTTCAATGGCGTATCCGGAGCTGCTGGGTCGGCCGCACCTGCTGCGCGCGCTGGACGAGCTGGAGGAGGTCACGCGCGGGCTGCACGTGAAATTGCAATATTCCCACGCAATCTTCGTCGGCACCAGTTCCTTCAAATGCAAAAACGAGCTGGTGGAGATCATCGAGCGTATGCGGGCAAACAGCGTAGACGCCATGTTCGACATCTACAGCGAGCTGCTGGGCGTTTCGGTCATCACGGTCATCATGCCGACGTGGTATCAGGCACTTTCCCCCGCGGACAAGCAGAAATTCTTCAACAAGCTCCGTTTCCGCATTTTGGCAAACGCGTCGATCCTGTTGCTCGGGTTCAGCTTCAAGGATATTCAGGTGGCCTACATCGGCGAAGGGTACGG
>JAYFPQ010000016.1:0-41433 GCA_034927595.1 Christensenella sp. | reverse complement strand
AGGCTGTTTGCCTTGCCGACAAAGTCGACATACACCTTGAACACGGCGGTGCTGGAGATAAGCCCATCCTTGTCGTAGCCGCACGCTCCGTAAAGAATTCGCGCAATGCTGCTCGCCGAAGAGGACGCGGGAATCGTTACTTCAATGGGTGTCGCGTCGTTGCGGTCAACCGGCTCAATGTAGTGCGACAGCACGTAGTTTACCCCAGCGCGCGCAATGAAAAACACGAGCACGAGGCTGACGCCCAGTACAATGGCGGGTCGCAGGGACCGCCAGAGCCGAAGTATCCGCTTTTGCTGCCGTGTCAGTCGCTTTTCCGGATCCGAGTGGATAACCATGCTTATTTCTTACTTCTCCATGTTGCGTGTTGTTACGATTCCAACGCGCCGAGGTCAACGTCCACCGCCTCGGCGAGAATCTTGTATACGTCCCCCAGCATCCGCTTGAGCCGAAACTCGGCCATCAGATACGCGGAGGCGTCGCGGTCGAACTGCAACAGTTCGCCGATCTTCTGAAGTTTTTGCACCGACTCGCCCCCGCGATCTCCGGAGATCATCGCCGCCTGCGCGAGAATCTGGAGTCGGTTGTATTCCTCAATCAGCGCGCGTGTGGACGAGTTCTCCATTGCCCGCTCTTTCGCGGCGGCGTACTCGCGATATTCCACGCTGCTCTTCAGTTCGTTTGCCAGCAGTTTTGCCGTATCGTAAACCATATATTCTCCCGCTAGATCTCAATCACGATGGGCAGAATCATCGGCGTGCGTTTTGTGCGGCTCTTTAAGTACGTCTTCAGCGAATTCTTGATCCCCGCTTTAATATTAGAATAGTCGCTGCGATCCGCGCCTTCGAATTTCCTCGTCTCTTTCACGAGCATCGCTTTCGTATCGGCAATCAGTTCCTCCGAATCGCGCATATAGACAAACCCGCGGGAGATGATTTCCGGCGCGGAGAGCATTCGTCCGGTTTCGCTGTCCAGCGTGAGCACCACCACCATAAGGCCGTCCTGTGAGAGGACTCGTCTGTCTTTGAGTACGACGTCGTCAATACCCCCTATGCCGTCCACCATCACACCCCCCGAAGTGACACTGCCAGCCTTGCGTCCGCTGCGCTGCGACAACTCAATTACGTCTCCGCTGTCCGCAACAAACGTGTTCTCCGGCAGAACCCCCATCTCTTCGGCGAGCTTTGCGTGCATGACCAGATGACGATATTCGCCATGTACGGGAATAAAATACTTCGGTTTCGTGAGTTCCATCATGAGCCTGAGCTCTTCACGGCATGCGTGACCGGAAACATGTACATCCGCCATACGGTTGTAGATCACCTGCGCACCTTTCTGGTAAAGCTGGTTGATCACGCGGGATACACCGATCTCGTTCCCCGGAATTGCCGAGGCGGAGATGATGACCGTATCACCCTTCCCGATATTCAGTCGATGCGTAGCGGTTGCCATACGGAATAACCCGCTCATGGGTTCGCCTTGGCTGCCAGTGGTAATCACGCAAATCTGATCGTCACGGTAACGCTTGAGCTGTTCTACCTTGACAATGCTCTCCGTCGGAATCTTGAGATATCCAAGCCGCATGGCAATCTGTACCACTTGTTCCATGCTTCTACCTTGAAAACAGAGCACCCGTCCGTGGTTTATGGCAACGTCCGCCACCTGCTGAATACGGTAAACATTGCTGGCAAACGAGGCAACGATTATACGCCCCTCCGCAACATCGAAATAGTACTCGAATGTCTTGCCAATTTCTTTCTCACTCTGCGTATGTCCGGGGCTTTCAATATTGGTGCTGTCGCTCATCAGCGCAAGCACCCCACGCGCGCCATAGTGCGCAAAACGAATAATGTCGATCGGCTCTCCATCGATCGGTGTAAAGTCAACTTTGAAATCGCCGGTGTGAATCACCGTACCAATGGGCGTATTAATAGCCAGCGCAACCGCGCCCGCAATCGAATGCCCTGTTTTGATGAACTCAACCTTGAAGCAGCCAAGATCGACATGGTCGCCGGGCTTCACCACAACTAGTTGATTGCTTGAGACGTGTGCCTCTTCGAGCTTGTGCTCGATCAGCGCAATCGTAAAAGCCGTTCCATAGACCGGAACATTGAACTCCTTGAGTGCATAGGGCAGCGCGCCAATGTGATCCTCATGTCCATGCGTGATGAAAAAGCCTTTGAACTTGTCGCGGTTCTCACGCAGGTATGTCATATCCGGAATGACAATGTCAATGCCGGGCATATCGTCATCCGGAAAGCTAAGCCCGCAGTCGACAACGACGATATCGCCGTTGTATTCAAATACGGTCATATTCTTCCCGATTTCACCCATGCCGCCGAGCGGGATAATTTTTAATTTACTTGCCATATTTCCTCTTTCCCATGTAGAATCCCAAATCCCATATAGATCCAGCGCTCCGCGCTGAAAAGTCGTGTTTTATGATTGCAAGCAACTTTCGCTTGCCGCGCAACAGCCGCGCTGTGCAGAACACAACGCCGCTCTTCTTAGTATATTCTATTTTCGATTGTCAACCAATCGTTATTTTTACGGCAAACGCCGTAACGTTTCTTTCTGTCCTGTTTGGTTTAACTATAAAAGTCGTTTCCGCCGTAAGTGGCGACGTAGGTTCGCGTTCCCCAGGTTTTGTCCGTTTGACCACTGCGGAAGGATATCACGTTTGTCGCCAGCAGGCGATTGCCATTGTTAAATACGTCGTTGGCATAGCCAATCACGCTGTCCGGAATCGTCTTCGTTAGAAAATCGCTTCGACTGACGACGCTGAACTGGCTTTTCTGGTATACGACGTCGTTGACGTTGCTCGGCCACTTGCTCGACTCCACACGGTTGAGCACCACGCAGAGCACCGCGCGATACCCGTCCTCCGAGCGTCCAGACTCGAAGTAGGCAACCCTTGCAGCAAGCAGGATGTCCTCTCCGCTGTATGGCCCGCTTACGTTTGGCACGGCCTGCGAGGAGGTTTGCACGGGTGTATTCGTCGGCACCGGCGTTGCGGTCGGAACCGCCGTTGGGGCGGGCGTGATGGCAAACGTCGAATCCGGCGCGGCCATCTCCGCGGGTGCTGGCGTTGCCGTCGGTTTCACGGTCGGTTTTGCGGTCGGCTTCGGCGTCGTTTTTGTCGTGGTCGTCGACTTCGTGGTTGCGCGCGGCGTCGCGGTCGGCTCCGGCGTTGGCGAAGGCGTGGGGCTTGGCGTCGGGGTCGGCGTGGGCGGCGGCGCGGTCGGCACCGGCGTCGGCGTTAAGTAGAGCGTCGGCGTCGGCGGTATTTCCGCAGTCGGCAGCAGGTTGATGATCTCGCCGTTCTGCGTTCGAATCGTGCCGTCCGCCTGCAACAGTCCCTCGTTTGGCGAGAGCACGGTCAGGGAGTATTCCTTGCCGGACTCCGCCTGTGCTTTCGCCGCATCCTCAATGGAAACAACATCCGGCGCAGGGCTCGGCGTTGCGCGCTCCAGCGTCATTGGCTCCATAATCGCCGCATTTGCGCAGCCAAAGGCGCCAAGACAGGTGAGTGCCAGTATGCAGCCGAGTACGGCGTTTGCTCCGCGTCGTTTCTGCAAATGTCGTTCGTTCCGTTTCGTTTAGAGAATGTACTTGTGGATATCGTCCTCGTGGTACTCGTCGCCAATGTGCTCGTCCACGTATGCGGCGTCGATCACGAGTTCAATCTCCGGGTGCTGCCCGTTGGCGTTAAAAGAGATATCGTCGAGCAGGTTTTCCATAACGGTGTGTAGCCGCCGCGCGCCGATGTTCTCCGTGTTTGCGTTTGCCACGTAGGCATACTTCGCGATTTCGTGCAGCGCGTCCGGCGTAAAGCTGAGCTTCACCTTGTCCGCCGAAAGCAGCGCGGTATACTGCTTGGTTACGGCGTTTTCCGGCTGGGTCAGAATCTTCTCAAAGTCGTCCTGCGTCAGGTCGTCCAGCCGCACGCGAATTGGAAAGCGCCCCTGCAATTCCGGAATCAGGTCGCTGACCTTCGCCGTGTGGAACGCGCCCGCCGCGATAAAGAGCATATAGTCCGTTTTAACCGGGCCGTATTTCGTGCTAATGACGCTGCCTTCCACGATTGGCAAAATATCCCGCTGAACGCCCTCGCGGGAAACATCCGGCCCGCCCATGCGTTCCGCGCCCGCGATTTTGTCGATTTCGTCAATAAAGATAATGCCGTCCTGCTCCGCGCGCTGCAAGGCTTCGCGGTGCACGTCGTCCATGTCGATTCGCTTTTCGCTCTCCTGCTGAATGACGACGCGGCGCGCTTCCTTGACGGGCAGCTTGCGCTTTTTCGTCTTCTTAGGCAGCAGGTCGCCAAACATTTCGCCGATGTTCAGGTCAATGCCCGCGGCAAACATGGCGTCGTTCTTTCCGCCCTGCTCCTCGACCTCAATCTCGACCATCTCGTTTTCGAGCTTGCCCGCGCGCAGGTCCGCGAGCACGCGCTCGCGCTCGCTGTAGCGCTTCGCCTTTTCCTCTTCGGTGGGTTCCGGCTCGCTCGCCTGTGGCTGACCCGCGCCGAGCAGCATCTGCAATGCGTTTTGCTGCTTGTGCTCGCGGCGCTTGGCACCCGGAAGCAACAGATCGACGAGGTTCTGTTCGGCGGCGGTCTCCGCAACGAGGCGCACCTCTTCCATCTTGCGGTTCATGCTGATTCGAATCGCCGCGTCCACGAGGTCGCGAACCATACTCTCCACGTCGCGGCCAACATAGCCAACCTCGGTATACTTCGTGGCCTCCACCTTGATGAACGGCGCATCCACGAGTTTGGCAAGACGGCGGGCGATTTCGGTTTTGCCAACGCCCGTCGGCCCGATCATGATGATGTTCTTCGGCGTAATCTCCTCGCGGAGTTCCTCGGCTAGACAGCTCCGGCGGTAGCGGTTGCGTAGCGCAACGGCGACCGCGCGCTTGGCGCGATCCTGACCGATGATGTATTTATCCAGCGCTTCTACGATTTCTCTTGGTGTTAACTGCATCGCGCTCAAACCTCCTCAACGGTGATGTTTCCGTTTGTAAACACGCAGATGTCCCCCGCGATGCGAAGGGCGCGCTCGGCGATTTCCTTTGCCGAAAGATCCGTGTTCGCCTTGAGTGCCTTTGCCGCCGCGAGCGCATACATGCCGCCCGAGCCGATGGCCGCAATGCCGTCGTCCGGGTCAATCACTTCGCCCGTGCCGGAGATGATCAAAAGCTCGTCCTTGTTCGCCGCAATCAGCAGCGCTTCGAGCTTATGCATTACCTTGTCGCTTCTCCAATCCTGCGCAAGCGAAACCGCCGCGCGGGTGAGGTTGCCGGAGTATTGCTCCAGCTTCTTTTCAAACCGTTCGCAGAGCGAAAACGCGTCCGCAACCGATCCTGCAAACCCGACCACGACCTGATCGTGGTAGAGCCGTTTCACCTTTTTTGCCGTTGCCTTCATGACGACGGTTTCGCTCATCGTCACCTGTCCGTCGCCGGCAATCGCCGTTTGGCCGTCCTTCTGAACGGCCAGTATCGTTGTACCCCTGAGTTCCAAGCGGGTGATCCTCCTATATGTTCGACCGCGAACCGGCAAGCGCAATTGCTCGTCCGTCGCGGGCAGGTAGATTCTACCTGTTTACCATAGTAGCACAAAGCGGGCGCATCCGCCCGCATTCAGAGATTCGTTTTCAATTCTTTCACGATTTTGAGCGCTTGCACTTTTTTTCGCCATAGCGTTCTGTTCTTTCACGATTTTGAGCGCTTACTCTTACTTTCGCCACAGCGTTCTATTCTTTCACGATTATTAGCGCTCGCTCTATATTTCCGCCACAGCGATCTGTTCTTTCACAATCATGAGTGCTCGCTCCGCTATTTTGCCATAGCGTTCCGTTTTCTTTCGAATTCGCTCGTTCAACGGGTCCATGATGCCAAACGTCACGTTCATCGGCTGAAAATCGTCCCCGTTGTATTCGGCAACATAGTGTCCCAGCGATCCGATTGCAGTCTTAGCCGAAAAATCGACCGGCGGTTGGCCGGAAAGACGCCGCGCCATAGAAAGCGCCGCGGTCAGCCCGCTCGCGGCGGACTCAACATAGCCCTCGACGCCCGTCATCTGCCCCGCAAAGTACAGGCCGGGACGCTCGCGCATCTGAAAGTCGAAATTCAGCAGCTTTGGCGATTGCAGAAATGTGTTTCGGTGCATCACGCCATCGCGCGCATACTCCGCGTGTTCCAGCCCGGGAATCAGCCCAAAGACACGCCGCTGCTCGGCAAACTTGAGGTTCGTCTGGAACCCGACGATGTTGAAGAGCCTTCCGTCCTTGTCGTCCTGCCGAAGCTGAACCACGGCAAACGGCTCCTTGCCGTCCATCTCCAGCCCGACAGGTTTGAGCGGGCCGAAGCAGAGCGTCATCTCCCCGCGTTTGGCCATCACCTCCACCGGCATACAGCCCTCGAACACGCGCGGTGTCTCAAACGCATGCAGCTCGGCCGTTTCGGCGGAGATCAACGCACGGTAGAACGCGAAGTATTCGTCCTTCGTCATGGGGCAGTTGAGGTAATCGTCCCCGCGTCCGTAGCGGGACGCGCGGTAGACCTTACTCAGATCCAGCGATTCGTAGGTAACGATAGGTGCCGCCGCGTCGTAAAAATGCAGCGGTTCGCCGGTTAGGCGGGCAATGTCCGCCGCCAACGCGTCGGAGGTCAGCGGCCCGCTCGCGACAATCGCGGGCGCATCCGGCACGCGCGTGACCTCTTCGCTGTGAATCGTGATGTTCGGGTGCTCGCGCAATATCTGCGTGATCCGCGCGGCAAATCCCTCGCGGTCGACCGCGAGCGCGCCGCCCGCGGGAACGCGCGTTTCGTCTGCTACGCGGAGAATGAGCGAACCAAGCAGACGCATCTCCTCCTTGAGCAGCCCGACGGCGTTTTCCAGCCGGTCGGAGCGCAGGGAGTTGCTGCACACCAATTCACAGAAGTCGCTTGCATGGTGAGCAGGCGACTTCTTTTCGGGTTTCATTTCAAATAGATCCACCGCAATGCCGCGCTCAGCGAGCTGATAGGCCGCTTCGCAGCCAGCCAGCCCAGCGCCGACGACGGTGACGCGCGGAGGAATCATTCCGCTTCGACCTCTTCTTCTTTCGCTTTCTTTGCGTTGCGGTGAATGTAGCCGCACTCCTTGTTGACGCAGGCAATGTAGCTGCCGTTCTGGCCGATCTTTTGCACCATCATGCCGCCGCACTGCGGGCAGGGAATCTTCGTCGGTTTGTCCCAGGAGACGAAGTCGCACTCCGGATACCGCTCGCAGCCATAGAACGCCTTGCCGCGTTTGCTCTTGCGCTTGATCAGCGCCGCGCCACACTTGGGGCAGGGCACGTCGATTTTTTCGACAATCGCCTTTGTGTTGCGGCAGGTGGGGAAATTCGGGCAGGCCAGGAACTTGCCGAACCGACCGATCTTGTAGACCATCATCGCGCCGCATTTTTCGCAGACGATGTCCGAAACCTCGTCCGGAATTTTCTCCGGCGGGGCTTTCTCGAGCGCGACTTCCACCTTTTTGTGGAACGGGCCGTAGAACTTCGAAAGCACGTCCACCCAGCCGACCTTGTTGTCTTCCACGCCGTCGAGCTCGCTCTCCATCATCGCGGTGAACTGAACATCCACGATTTCGTCGAAGTTTTCGAGCATGAACCGGTTGACAACGAAGCCAAGCTCCGTCGGGACAAGCTGCTTCTTTTCGCGCGCAATGTAGCCGCGATCCACAATGGTGGAGATCGTCGGCGAATACGTGCTGGGGCGGCCAATCCCCTTTTCTTCGAGCGCTTTGACCAGCGTCGCCTCGGTGTAGCGCGGCGGCGGCTGCGTAAATTTCTGCTCGTGTTCAATCTTCTCCGCCTTGCAGGTTTCGCCCGTGGCGAGCTCCGGCAGCGTGGTTTCCTTTTCCTGCGCGTCGTCGCGTCCTTCCGTATACACGGCGGTGAACCCGTCGAAGATCGTACGAATGCCGTTGGCGCGGAACGTCGCGCCCGCGCAGTCCAGCGTGACCTGCGTCGTTGCAAACTCCGCGTCGCTCATCTGGCTCGCGAGGAACCGCTCGTAAACGAGCTTATACAGGCGATACTGCTCGCCCGTGAGATGATCCTTAATCGCGGCGGGCTCATTGTCCACGCTCGTCGGACGAATCGCCTCGTGCGCGTCCTGCGCACCGGCGCGGCCCTTGTAGAAGTTCGGTTTCTCCGGCATATACTTCGCGCCAAAGCGATCCGTAATATATGCGCGCGCCGCCTGCTGCGCTTCCGTCGCGATGCGAACGGAATCCGTGCGGATGTAGGAAATCAAACCGACCGAGCCTTTGCCAAGTTCAATGCCCTCATAGAGCTGCTGGGCAATCATCATCGTCCGTTTGGTCGTAAAGCCGAGTTTGCGGGAGGCTTCCTGCTGGAGGCTGCTCGTTGTAAACGGCGGCGCGGGATGACGCGTCTTCACGCCTTCCTTCACGTCGGTTACGGAAAAGAGGTTATTCTCAATGCGCGCGAGCACTTCGTTCGTGTCCGCCTCGTTGCAGAGGTCGCGCTTAGTACCGTTTTCGCCGTAGTATTTCGCTTCGAAGCTCTTTTTGCTTGTCGTTTCACGCAATTTCGCGGAGATGTTCCAGTATTCCTCCGGCACAAAATCGCGAATTTCCTTCTCGCGGTCGCAGATGATGCGCGTCGCAACGGACTGCACGCGTCCGGCGGAAAGCCCTTTGCGCACTTTGCGCCAAAGGATCGGGCTGATTTCGTAGCCCACGAGGCGGTCGAGAATACGCCGCGCCTGCTGCGCGTCCACGAGGCGCATGTCGATGGGGCGGACGTTCTTGATCGCGTTTTTCACCGCGCTGGACGTAATCTCGTTGAACACGATGCGGCATTTGCTCTTCTCGTCGAGATTGAGCACCTGCGCCAGGTGCCAGCTGATTGCCTCTCCCTCGCGGTCAGGGTCGGTCGCGAGAATGACGCGATCCGCCGACTTCGCTTCCTTGCGGATGCGCTCCAACACGTCCCCGCGTCCGCGGAGCGTAATATATTTCGGCGCAAAGCCATTGTCGATCTGCACGCCGATCTGGCTCTTGGGCAGATCGCGCACATGACCGTTTGAGGCCACGACCTTATAATTGCTTCCTAAAAATTTTCCGATCGTTTTCGCCTTTGCGGGCGACTCAACGATCACGAGGGTATCTGACATTTGTGATCCTCCCGCCGTTCATTCCGTCGATAAAACGGTCTGGCACGTGTCTAATACGTACCATCTGCCCGGCAACTGCTTCATTATTCCTAAAAACTGCAGTTCTGTCAAGCATGAATTCAGTGTGCCAATCGGCAGACCCAGCGTTTCACAGAGTTCGTCGAAGCTCATTTCCCCTTGTTCGAGCAGTCGGCAGATCGCTTGCTGGGGTTGGGAAAGGCTCGAAAACGCGACGCGCTTGACCTCCGGCCGCGGCTCCGCCGCCACGTGGAGACAGGCAAATTCGCCTAGAATGTCCTCCGCGCTGAACACCGGCTTCGCCTCGCCGTGCGCAATCATCGCGTTCGGGCCAACGCTCATCACGTCCCCGATGCGCCCCGGGATCGCGAACACCTCGCGCCCCTGATCGTGGGCGCAGCTGACTGTAATGGACGTGCCGCTGCGCTCCGCCGCCTCGATGACGAGCGTACCGTGCGCCAGCGCGCTCATCACGCGGTTTCGAATCGGAAAGTGAAAGCGATCCGGTCGCGTGCCCGGTAAGAATTCGGACACGACGGCACCGCGCGCAACGATTTCGTCATATAGTTTTTCGTTCGAATGCGGGTAGACCACGTCCACGCCGCAGCCCAGCACGGCTACGGTTGCGCATTCCCGATTGGAGTTGTCCAGCGCGCCCCGCGCGGCGGCGGCGTCCACGCCTTCCGCCATGCCGGAGACAATCAGCGCACCCGCGCCCGCGAGTTCCGCACCGAAGCGCTTCGCCATCTCTAGCCCGTACTTTGTCGGGTGCCGCGAGCCGACAATCGAAATAGCAAGCTCCGAGTCCGGCTCGATTCTTCCAATATAATAGAGCACACTTGGCGGGTCTTTGATCTCGTTTAACAGGGTTGGATAATTCCGTTTTCCGGGATAGGTAAAGTCGATGTGTTTCGATTCGAGTAGTTCCAGAAATGCGTCCAGAAACCCCGGCTTCGCCGCCTCACTAAGCCGCGTTCGCACGCGTTCACTCCAGGCGGAAACGTCCAGATGGTGTTCCAGATACGCCGCATATAGTTCGCTTAAGCTGGGGTATCCGCTCGCGATCTTTCGAAATACGCGCGCGTTATACTCCACGGCGTAGTTCAGCCAAAGGCGCGCGCGTTCTTCTTCGCTTACTTGGCGCATACCGTTTTACGCGTCCCTTCCGTTTTGGTCGAGACTGCGGTACTGAATCGCCTCTGCGTAGTGCTCCAGCCGGATGGTATCCGCGCCCTCGACGTCCGCAATCGTCCGCGCGACCTTGAGGATGCGCTGGTACGCGCGGGCGGAGAGCTTGAGCTCTGCATAGGCGCGGGCGAGCAGCTGTTCGGAAGCCGCGTCCGGCGCGCAGTATTGCTTGATGAGCTTCGTGCTCATCTGCGCGTTGAGCAGGATGCCGTCGCTCCGGAATCTCTCCCGCTGGCGTGCCCGCGCCGCTTCCACGCGTGCGCGAACAACGGCGGAAGGCTCCCCCGCCGCCTTTTCGGAGAGTTCGAGAAAGCCGACCTCCGGCATTTCGATTTGAATGTCGATTCGGTCCATCAGCGGCCCGCTGATGCGTCCACGATAGCGCTCAATCTGCGACTTTGCGCAGCGGCAAGGATGAATCCGCGAGCCGTAGTTGCCGCAGGGGCACGGGTTCATGGCCGCAACGAGCACAAACTCCGCCGGGTAGGTCGCCGTTGCCGCCGCGCGGCTGACGGTGATAAACCCGTCCTCCAGCGGCTGGCGCAGCGCCTCCAGCACGTCGTGGCGAAACTCCGGCAGCTCGTCGAGAAAGAGCACGCCGTAGTGTGCGAGGCTGATTTCCCCCGGCATGGCGCGGTTTCCGCCGCCGACCAGCGCGGCGCTCGACGCGCCGTGGTGCGGCGCGCGAAACGGGCGTTCGCGAATCATGCCTCGCCCCTTTGTTGCGCCCGTAATGGAGTGTATCTTGGTAATTTCGAGGGATTCTTCATAGGTGAGCTGCGGCAGAATGGACGGAATGGCGCGCGCAAGCATCGTCTTTCCCGCGCCAGGTGTGCCGATCAAAAGGATGTTGTGCCCACCCGCAATGGCGATCTCCGCCGCGCGCTTGGCACCCTGCTGTCCCTTGATTTCGGAAAAATCTGTGGCGTAGCGCGTTTCGCCGCTCTGCCAGCGCTCGGTCGGGTGCGAGGGAATCACCGCGTCCCCGCGCACGTGGTCGCAAAGCGCCGCGAGCGAAGGCACGGGCAGCACCGAAACGCCCTCGACATAGGCCGCTTCCTCCGCGTTTCCCTCCGGTACCGCAAACACGGTTTCCCCTTGCGAGAACGCGTCGATCACCATCGGCAGCACGCCCGCAATCGCGCGGACGCCGCCGTCGAGCCCCAGCTCGCCAAAGGTGACGAACTCCAGCGCCGGGTGCGCGCCGAGCTGACCGGATGCCGCGAGAATGGAGAGCGCAACGGGCAGGTCGTAGACCGCGCCCTCCTTGCGCATGTCCGCAGGCGCGAGGTTCACCGTAATCCGCGCCGCTGGAAACACGTAGCCCGCGTTCTTAATCGCCGCGCGGACGCGCTCGCGGGATTCCTTCACCGCCGCGTCCGGCAGCCCGACGATTTCAAACGCGGGCAATCCGTTTGCAATATCCGTTTCGACCTGTACGCCAAATCCGCCAATTCCATTTAATCCGTGGCTTTTTACGCGCGATAACATGCGGTTTAGATTCCTTCCGTCGTTTTCTCTCTTCGCCGGCGGCGCAAGAAACGCCAAGCCGCGGTGGAATGCCTCGGTAAATACAAGCGCCGCCGAAGCGGCGCTTGTTGCTATTCGTTTGTTTTCGGAGAATCGATCTGTTCTGTCGCCTGCGGTTTCTGGTTGAACACAAACAGACGATTGCCAACGTAGTTGACCACGATGGCAAAGCAGGTTGCGATGAGTTTATCCACCGTGTCGCCTTTGATAAAGCCGTTCAGCGCGGCGGGCATCCAGCTAGCGACCCACTCGTTGGTGATGCCAAACACATCCCGGCAGAGCCAGATGACGCCGAGGGAAACGCCAAGCGACGCAAGGTTGACCACGATGAACAGCGCGATCTCGCGAAACGAACGCGTCCGCTGTTCACGAAACGTCCAGTTGCTATTCCAAATGTAGCTGTTGATGATGCCGCAGGTATAGCCGATGACCTGCGCCACATAAACCCAGCCCAGCAGCAGGTTCAGGGCCTGAAATACCGCAAAGTCCACCAGCGTGTTCAGAACACCGACAATGGCAAACTTCATCATCTGCCAGACCGTTTTTTTCGCTTCGCTCTTACGCTCCATACATCAACTTTCCTCCGGGTAAATTCGCTAGAAACGACGCCCATTCCGGCGACACCGGCAAGCCGGACAGACCGGGATAGAGCAGAATGAAGAATAGAAGCGCGAACCCGACCCAGACCCATTTTAGGAAGTTCGCGTCGCGGTATCGCTGCTCCAGCTTTTGCAGCGCATAGACCGTCGCCATCAGAATGAACGGTACGGTCGCAAAAAAGTGGTAGATAAACGTGCAGCGCGGAACGAGCACCCAAGGCAGATAGTTTGCGAGGACACCCGCGCAGAAGATCTGCAGCGCACGATCCGGCGCAATCTTCTTTGTCAGCCGCAGTCCAAGCAGCGCAAACGCGCCAATGGTCGAGACCCACCAGACGGCGGGGTTGCCGGAAGCGCTCATGGTCGAAATCTGCGACTGGCTGGTGTAGCTGTTGAAGTAATACCACATCGGCTTGACCGTAAACGGCCAGGAGTACCAGTTGGACTGATAGGGATGCGTCGCGTTGAGGTGCGCATGATAGTTGTACATGAAATTCTGGTACTTCCAGAAGGTCTTGAACATTCCGCCAAGACCGTAGCCCGTTTCCTTGCCGGATTCATAGATATAATACGGCGTGTAGGAAGCAAAGTAAATGGTAAACGGAATGACGATGAAGAACAGCACGCACCACAGCAGCGTCTTAATCGTCAGCGACCAATAGGGTCGGACGCGCTCCTGCTCCGCCTCACTGCCAAACGCATAGACGCGCGAGTACTCCAGATAGCGTGCAAGCAACGAGCCAAAGAGTAGCACTGCAAGCCCCGCCCCGGCGTAGATGCTCGTCCATTTACAGGCGGCACCAATACCGAAGAACAAGCCGGAAAGCGCGAGCGACTTGAGCGTTTTCTTGAGTCCATCGACAAAGAAATTCATCGTGATGTACTGGTACATGTAGTAATACATCAGCAGGATGAAAAAGACGGAATAGACATCGATTGTCGCAATTCGAGTCTGCGTAAAATGCATAAAGTCAAACGCAAACAGCGTAGCGAGCACGAGCGCATAGTTGGAGTTCTTGAACATCCGCTTGCCAAACGCGTACAGCACCGGCAGCATGGCGATTCCGAACAGCGCGCCGACCACGCGCCAGCCAAACGGCGTCATGCCGAACACACTCACACCCAGCATGATAAAGATCTTACCGAGCGGCGGATGGGAGTTCTCGTATGGGTCGAGATTGTGCAGGTGTTCATAGGCCGTGCGCCCATGGTACAGCTCGTCAAAATACATTCCATTGTAGTAACTCGGGATCGCGTCCACCTGATCCTGCTCGTCGAACAGCTTTTGCTGCGACGCATCCCCCGAAACGGAAACAATCGGAATGAGCTGGTCGTTGTCGTCAAAAAACGCCATCTCGTTGAGCTTGAGCGTGCCGGAATAGAGCGTCAGCGTGACTTCGCTTGTGGTGAAGTCCGTGGACACCTTTTTCCAGCGGAACATGTCGTCATAAGTCTGCGCAAAGGTCTCCTCGTGGCCGGACGGCGTTGCAACAAGCAGCGTTCCGTCCTTATCGATGTTGCCATAGATGCTGTACGCTGCAATGTGCTCCGTCCGCTCAAAATGGACGGTCATGCTCTCACCGGCGGTCTTTGCTTCCCAGTATGTCTGCGGCGCGCGAAGGGAGCCGAGGTTGGTCAGCGCGACAATGCCGTAAACCAGCGTAATGCCCAGCACATACAGCATGTCCCGCTTGGTGTAGCGGAGTTTGTTGTCAACCGGCAGCGGCGGCAGAATCGCTTCCCGTTTGCGCTTGCGAACCGACTCTTCATCGTTCTCCAGTTCGGCGGTCAGTGGCGAAATGGTTTCGCCCCGAACCAGAATCCGGTAGGACACGTAGGCAAGAAAGATTGCAAACAGCACCGTCGAGAGCGAACCCACGAATGTAATCAATTCGTAAAGCTTTGCCCGCGCGGCGGGATGATTGACCACATACATCGCGCTGGTCGCGTTTAAAAACGCGGTCAGGCTCATGCCGCCAAACGCGATCAGTAATCTCCGGTCGCGGTAATACACGTAGGCAATGAGCAGCAGCAGTAGCGCGGGCAGCATGTAGCGCTCGTGCATGTAGTGCCCAAACGCAAAGATCAGCAGCACGACCAGCGCGCTTGCCAGATACAGCGCGCCCTTGCTGCGCTTGCGGCCAAACAGGTAGAGTACGGAGGCATATGCCACCGAGAGAACGATCATGCCCATTCCAAAGTAGCTGAACGGAATCCCCAGAATCAGCGTGTCCACCGTCTTCCAGTTGCCTCCAATCAGCGAACCGAAGTTAAACGCCTCAATCGACATGTAGCGATACGACCCCGCCGTATCGGCATACTTCTGAATCAGCCAGTCCCAGTTCTGTCCACCCTGGAACGGCAGCGACAGCACAAAGAGCACCGCAACCGCCGCCAGTACGGCCAGCGCCGTCTTGATGAGCCGTTTGAGCCAGTCCTTGTCGCCGTCGATGATGTCCGCAGCAAAGGCGACCGCGAGAATCGGCCCAAGCATCAGCGCCTGCGGTTTCGTCAGAATCGCCAGCCCATAGATCGCACCCGCAAGAATCCTCTTGTCGTTTTGCAAGAACCAGATCACGAGCAATAGCAGCAGCGCCAGCAGCGAGTCGATCTGTCCCCACGCGCCGGAAACGAACAACAACACCGGGCAAAGCGCAAACAATGCGGAGAGATGCAGTGCGCCGCGCTCGCTCAATCCCTGTTTCGTCGCGATTCTGTAGAGCAGATAGGTGCCGCATAGATCCGCAATCGTGCTGGGCAGCTTAAAGAGAAACGCCATTGCGTCCGTGCCGTAGGAAATGCCAAGCGCCTTGCTCAGCCACGCCAGCGCGCCGCAGACATACATATAGCCCGGCGGGTAGTCCGCGAACGTGCCGGAGGTATAGAACTTGCTTGTCCCGTCGAGCATCATATTGCCCCAGGCCATGAAGCAGTTGAGATCCGTCGGATGCCCGTAAAACAGCAGCGAAAGAACGAGCCGCAGCAGGAACGCCGCGACCAGAATGATCATCAGCGCGATATACGGCTTTGCAATCGGCTCTTGCAAGCGGTTGTCATAGCGAAGTTCGCGGCGATAGAGATAGACAAATACCCCGGCAAAAATCAGCGTAAATACGATAGCCCAGATCAATGGCAGATTGGCGGAAGAAGCCGTCGTCTGAGCCGCGTTCGCACTCGAAACGTTCGTGACCACGCCGTTCTCTGTTGGCAGATTTACAATCTTTGCCGCGGTGGACGAAATCGCAACCAGCGACACATTGCGGTATTCCGCCGTGCCGATTGCGGTCGTTCCGTAGCCGCCAAGGCGCAGCGCCACGTTGACGCTGTTCTGTTTCTCGCCGGTGCGGAAATACAGCGAAACCTCGCGCCAGTCGTCCGACGCGAAGAGGTTTTCGGAGTAACAGTAGGTGCCGTCGATGGAATAGTTGTCAATCGAGAGCGAAGCGCCCGTGCCATATTCCACGTCAGTCGTTCGAATGTCCGCGCGAAGGCGGTACACCGTATTCGGCGAAACGGAAACGGTCTGGCAAACACGCGCGTCGTTCGCAATCAGGTTGTGCAACGCCACCGTCGCAACGCCGTACTCGTCCTCGGACAGATAGGCGGTCACGCTGGAAGAGTCGCTGGCATAGGCGGAAAGTTCCCAGCCCGCCGGAAGCGAGGCGCTCTCGGTGTGCACGCCGAAGTCGCCGTTATAAAGCAGTTCCGTACCGGAAACAACATCCCCGCCGTCGGCCAGCGCCATGGCAGGAACCAGAATCAGGCATAGGAACAATAGGATTGCAAGCAGTTTACGCACGAACGAATCCTTTCTCCATCCCCCGCAAGGTCTCAATAATCCACCAAACAGTATACCACAAACGAAAAAATCCTCAATCGCAAACACGAAGGAGGATGTTAACGTTTCGTGACGTTCCGTCGCAACAGCATGTCGTTCATTGGTTCGGGCTTGCGTCAAACGCATTGACGATGTGATTGATCGCGCCGGTGGAAAGATACACCTCCACCACGTCGAACCGCGCGGGGCAATCCAACAGCGCTTCCTGCATCAGATACGCCTCCGCCGCAAGCGTGAGCTGCCGCCGTTTCGCGCTTGTCACAAACTCGCCCGGCGTGCCGAAGTTCGTTCTGGAACGCGCCTTCACCTCGACGAACACAATCGTTTCCCCGTCCTGCATGACGAGGTCAATCTCGCGCGACCCGCTGCGGTAGTTTTGCCGCAGGGGTTTGTACCCGAGCCGCTCGAGGTATTCCTTTGCCAGCGTTTCTCCGCCGCGACCGACCGATGTGGTGCTCATAGAAACTTCCCGATAAAGCTCTTGCGATGCAACGGGCAAGGGCCGAATTTTCGAATCGCGGCAATGTGTTCCGCCGTACCGTAGCCTTTGTTTCGCGCAAAGCCATACTCCGGGTAAAGCGCGTCCTGCTCCTGCATGTAGCGATCCCGCGCCACCTTAGCAAGAATCGAGGCACAGGCGATGCTGTAGCTCAGCGCATCCCCATGAATCAGCGAGTGCTGCCGCGCGGAGATGTTGAGCCCACTGATCGCGTCAATCAGCACGTCCGTCACCGCAAACGGCATCGTTTCAAACGCCTGCTGAAACGCCAGTTTCGTTGCTTCCAATATATTGATCTCGTCAATCACGCCTGCGTCCACCCAACCGAACGAATACCCAAGCGCTGCTTCGGCTAACATCGGGTAGAGTGCCTCGCGGCGATGCTCGGTCACCTGCTTGGAGTCGTTGACGCGTTCAATCAGCGGTTCCGGCGGCATGGCCGCGCAACAGACAACGACGGGACCGGCTAGCGGCCCGCGCCCGACCTCGTCCATGCCCGCCAATACAACGCCCTCCCGCCCCCAGAACGCACGGTCGGGTTCCGAGAGACGTTCCAGCCGTTCACGCTCCGGCAGTCGCGTCATGTCCGCGCCTCCGGCTGCTCCAGCGTGACGCGGGCAATCTTTCCCGCGCGAAACTCGTCCAGCGCGACGTGCGACGCGCGCTCCGTGTCGAGCTCGCCGCCGCGCAGCAGAAAACCGCGGCTGCGGGAGATCGCATTGAGCAGTTCCTCCCTCGGGGTATCCGCCGCGAGCTTGCTAAAGCGCTCCGTCAGCGGCGCGGGAACCATCTGTTGCAGCAGCACGAGCAGGTCGGTTGCCAGCTCTTCGGAGTCCATGATTTCATCTTTGATTGACCCCAGAAACGCAAGGTGCTTGGCGAGCTCTTGATCCTCCAGCTTCGGCCAGAGCATGCCGGGCGTGTCCATCAGCTCCAGATACGGCGAAATGCGTACCCATTGCTTGCCGCGCGTCACGCCGGGCCGGTCGCCCACCTCCGCGCGGGATTCCCCCGCCATGCGGTTGATCAGCGTCGATTTGCCGACGTTTGGAATGCCGACAATCATGCAACGAACGACCTTATTGACGCCCTTTGCCTTCATTGCATCCACACGGGGCTTGGCCGCCTTTTCGATCAACGCGGTGACGATTTTCTTTGCCGAACCACCCGTCGCGCTGACGCCCGACGCCTCGATGCCGCGTCGGTTGTAGAATGAAATCCAGCGTTTCGTGCTGTTCCCGTCCGCGAGGTCGCTCTTGTTGAGCAGCACCACGCGCGCCTTGCCGACGAAAAGATCGTCAAAGTCCGGGTTGCGGGAAGCAAGCGGTGCGCGCGCGTCGATGACCTCGACGACGACGTCGATCATTTTGAGATTGTCCACGAGCATGCGGCGCGTCTTGGCCATGTGCCCCGGGTACCAGTTGATGGCAGGCATAGCGTGTCTCCCTCCTGTTAAGAAAAACCCCTGTGCCAGGTTCGGCAGAGGGGTTTTGTCCTGTTTTACGTGATTCAGTCGTTCTTCTTTTCTTCGATGCGCTCGCGAATCTTAGCCGACTTGCCGGAGCGCTCACGCAGGTAGAAGAGCTTGGCGCGGCGCACAACGCCGTGACGAACGAGTTCGATGCGGCCGATGCGCGGGCTGTTGTAGGGGAAGGTTCTCTCCACGCCTACGCCGTAGGAGATGCGGCGAACGGTAAAGCTCTTGCGCACGCCGCCGCCCTGAATCTTGATGACCACGCCTTCGAAGTTCTGGAGGCGTTCACGGTTTCCTTCGATAACCTTCACGAATACGCGAACGGTATCGCCGACGAGAAGCTCCGGCAGATCGCTGCGAAGCTGCTCTTTTTCGAGTTCCTGAATGATGTTCGACATTTGAAAATTCTCCTTTCGATTTTGCAGGCGTTCATACTTCAAAAGCCGAACAGAGGACCGCCCGATGTCACGAACGCGATTATACCACAGCCCGCGTGTGAAATGCAAGCCGTTTTTCTTGATTTTATGCGGGGTTTGGCTCCGGCTCAACGCGTTTCTGGCGCGCGTCGTAAACGTACCAGAGCGTAATGACAACCACGACGATCACCCCGCCGACCAGCGACCAGATGCCGGGGTTTTCGCCCGCGAAGAGAAACACCCAAACAGGATTGAGCAGCGGCTCAAGCACCGCGAGCAGCGAACAGGTCAACAGCGGCGCGCTGCGAATCGCGATGGAATACAGCACATAAGCAATGCCAATCTGAAAGATGCCCAGAATGAGGATTCCGCCGACCGCCTGCAAGGTAAACGCAGGTCGCGTGGCAATCAGCACGGGTATGCCGATCAGAGCGGTCAAAAACTGACCCTGCATAATGCCGCTGGCGCGCGTTTGATCCGGCACGCCCTCGCTGAAGATGAACATGGCGGCGAAGAAAAAGCCGGAGACGACGGCGACGATGTCCCCCGCCAGATGACCGTTTCCCATTTGACCGACGAAGCAGAGCGAAACGCCAAGGATCGTAATCGGCACGACGGCGATGTCCAGCGGGCGCAGTTTCTTTTTCTGCACAAAAGCAATGTAAAGCAGCACATAGACCGGCGCGCAGTATTGAATCACGATTGCGTTAGCCGCGGTGGTCAGCTTGTTTGCGGCAACAAACGTCGTGCAGACGCCCGCGAGCGAGAGCGCAATCTTGATCGTATCCTTGTTGATGACGGGCTTGATCTTGCGGATGCGGAGATAGACGTACATCACGCCGCCGCCGATCAGCCCGCGCAGGCCCGCAATGGCGAGCGGGTTCCATGGAATCATTTTGATAAAGATGCCGCCCATGCTCCAGAGCAGGGCGGTCACGATCATGGCAATGGTGCCTTTGGTGGATTCTCTCATATTTCATCGGCCGGAATGTCCGACCTGACTCCTGTAAAGTGTGATTCTCTTAGGCTTACAGCCAAGCGTCGTCTGGCGCTTCGATGGTTTCGCCCTTATCCGTCTCTTCCGTTAATAGATCGGGACGGTTCAGTGCGGTCTTAAGCCGCGCCTGCTCCAGACGCCAAGCCTGAATCTTTGCGTGGTGCCCGTTGAGTAAGATTTCCGGCACTTCCATGCCGCGAAAATTCGCGGGGCGCGTATACTGCGGGTACTCCAGCAGGTCGTCGGAAAACGACTCGTCCGCCGCGCTCTCCTCGCTGCCCAGCACGCCCGGAATCAGGCGGCTGACGCAGTCCACGAGCACCATGGCGGGCAGTTCGCCGCCGGTGAGCACATAGTCCCCAATCGAAATCTCGTCGTCAAGAATGCTCATCACGCGCTCGTCCACGCCCTCGTAATGCCCGCAGAGAAGCACGATGCGCTCCTCCTGCGAGAGTTCCTTGGCGATCTTCTGGTTCAGCGTCCGTCCGCGCGGGGTCAGCAGGATTCGCTTCGCGCTCCCGCCCTCCAGCACGGCGTCCATGCAGTCGAAGATGGGCTGCGCCATCATGATCAAGCCCGCGCCGCCGCCAAACGGGTAGTCGTCCGCTTTTCGGTGTTTGTTGTCCGTGTAGTCGCGGATGTTGTGCACGCGGATGTCAATGAGGCCGCTTGCCTGCGCGCGCCCGAGCATGCTCGCGGACAAGACCCCGTCGAACATCTCCGGAAAGAGCGTTAGGATGTCAATCCGCAAAGCAGCCGACCTCCTCCAGCACCGCCGCGTCAAGCACGATTCTGCCGTGTTCCACGTCCACCTCACTTAGCACGCGCTTGAGCGCGGGCACAAGCAGCTTGCCACCGTCGATCTCATAGACGTCGTTTGCGCCGGTCTCCAGCACATCCGTGAGCTTGCCGTAAGGCTTGCCGTTGGAGTCAAACACGTCGCAGCCGATCAGGTCGGCGACAAAGTAGGTGTCCTTCTGGAGCTTCACGGCGTTGTCCCGCGTGACGCAGAGGTAGACGTTCTTCAGCGACTCCGCGCGCTCCACCGTATCATAGTCCGACAGATGCAGCAGCACGGCGTCCGGCTGAAAGCGAACGCCTGTTATCGCAACAGGCGCATACGCGCCTGCCGTTTCGAGGTATGCTGTTTTCAGCGCGCGAAACCGCGCCGGATCGTCCGTCAGCGGGATGATTTTTACATCCCCCTGCACGCCATGCGCGCGGACGATCTGGCCGACGCGCAAATACTCGCTTCGCAAAGTTGATCTCCCAATCTGGGTTGAAGTTCCGCGCGGCAGAATGATATTCCTGCCGCGGCGGGATGGTTTCGCGGATTACTGCTCGACGATATCGACCATGTACTTCTTGTCTTCGCGAACGCTAGCGGCCTTGACGACCGTGCGGATCGCCTTGGCAATGCGCCCCTGGCGGCCGATCACCTTGCCCATGTCGGAAGGCGCAACGGAGAGGGAGATCACAACCGTGTCCCCTTCCTCACGCGATTCGACCTTGACGGAATCCGGCTCGTCAACAAGGTTCTTCGCAATAAAGCGTACGAGCTCCTCCATCATGCGCGCCTCACTCGATCGCGCCGCTCTTCTTCAGCAGCGCACGAACGGTATCCGTCGGCTGCGCACCCTTCTTGATCCATTCCGCGGCATGCTCGTTGTTCACGGTCAGCTCAACGGGGTTGGCAAGCGGGTTGTAGTAGCCGAGTTCTTCCACAAACGCGCCATCACGCGGCGCGCGGGAATCCGCAACGACGATACGGTAGAACGGTGCTTTCTTCGCGCCCATACGGCGCAGTCTGATCTTGAGCATTGTGTGCTTCCTCCAAATATATGTTGTAGTTTTTTATATCGAATACGTCAAAACGTGATTCGCCCTATTGAGTTTGCCGGAACTAAAATCCGAACGGAAATCCGCCTTTTCTCCCCTTCTTCATCTTGCCGCTCATCTGCTTCATGAGCTGGCGGGAGGCGTTGAACTGGTTCATCAGGCGGTTGACCTCCTGCACGCTCGTTCCGCTGCCGCGCGCAATGCGCTTTCTGCGGCTCGCGGTCAGGATGTCCGGGTCGCGACGTTCCTGCTTGGTCATGCTCTGGATGATCGCCTTCGTGCGTGCCATCTGCTTTTCGTCCACCTGTGCGCCGCCGAGTGCTTTCGCGTCCAGGCCGGGCACCATCTTGAGCAGGTCTTCCATGGAGCCGAGGTTCTTCATTTGATCCATCTGGTCGAGAAAATCGTCCAGCGTGAACGAATTGGTCTTCATTTTCTCGGCCATCTCAAGCGCTTTCTTCTCGTCGAACGCGCCCTGCGCCTTTTCGATGAGGGTCAGCACGTCGCCCATGCCGAGGATGCGGCTCGCCATGCGATCCGGATGGAACGGCTCGATGTCCGTCAGCTTCTCGCCAATGCCGGAGAACTTGATCGGTTTGCCGGTCACCGCGCGAACGGAGAGCGCCGCGCCGCCGCGGGTATCGCCGTCCAGCTTGGTCAAAATCACGCCGGTGAGCGCGATGGTCTCGTGAAAACTCTTGGCAACGTTGACCGCGTCCTGACCGGTCATCGCGTCGACGACGAGCAGGATCTCCGCGGGGTTGACCGCGTCGCGAATCCGCTTGAGCTCCTCCATCATGTCCCCGTCGATGTGCAGACGGCCTGCGGTGTCGACGATGACCACGTCAATGAACTTGTGCTTCGCCTCGGCAATTGCTTCCTTCGCGGTGAGCACGGGGTTCTGCGTGCCGTGTTCGTAAACGGGGATGTCGAGCTTTTCGCCTACGATTTGCAGCTGCTGAATCGCCGCGGGGCGGTAGATATCGCAGGCGGTGAGCAGAACGCTCTTGCCGTAGTTCTTTTGAATGTATGCGCCGAGCTTGCCGCACATCGTGGTCTTGCCCGCGCCCTGTAAACCGGCCATCAGGATGACTGCGGGTTTCTGGTTGCCGAATTCCAGCTTGGCGTGTTCGCCGCCCATGAGCCGCGTGAGCTCTTCGTTGACGATCTTGACAACCTGCTGTCCCGGCGTGAGGCTCTGGAGCACTTCGGTGCCCACCGCGCGGTCGGTTACGGTCTTGACGAAGTCCTTGACGACCATGAAGTTCACGTCCGCTTCCAACAGCGCGAGTTTGATCTCGCGCATAGCTTCCTTCACGTCGCCTTCGCTGAGCTTTCCGCGTGAATTCAGCTTTTTGAATACGGATTGTAATTTTGTGGAGACGCCTTCAAACGCCATCATCTCTCTCCGAAACCAGCTCCATCAATTGTTTGAGCAGGTCTTTTTGCGTATCGTTCAATTTCGTTTTGTTGATCGCTTCCAGCAGCGCTCGTTGCTTCTGGTTGGTCTCGATCAGATTGAGCTTCGCTTCCATCTCTCGAAGCTCGGCCTCGGCTCGCGTAATCGCGTCCCGCACGGCCTGCCGCGTGATTCCCTCGCGCTCCGCAATCTCGCGCAGCGAGCAGTCCTCATAGGCATATTGGCGCACAAGCGAACGCTGACGCTCGGTTAAAAAAGCGCCGTACCAGTCCAATAATTGTCCAAGTTCGACCAATCGACTCATGTATCACCTGTAAAGTAAAAAGCCTTTACACCGCTCTATTATACGGTTACCGGTGAAAAAGTCAAGCAGATTCCGGCAGAATCGCAGAAATGTGTAAAAAAATCAGTCCGCGTCGCTCGCCAGCAGCGCTTCGGCGAAGAGATTTTCGTTGAACGGCTGCAAGTCGTCAATTCCCTCGCCAACGCCGACGAAGCGAACAGGCACCTTGAGTTGCTCGCAGATGGAGATCACCACGCCGCCCTTGGCCGTTCCGTCCAGCTTGGTCAGAATCACGCCGTCGAGCTGGCAGACGTCCGCAAACGCCTTTGCCTGCGCCACCGCGTTCTGTCCCGTCACCGCGTCCAGCACGAGCAGGGTTTCGCAGGGGGTGTCCGGCAGTTCGCGGGCAATGACCCGGCGAATCTTACCGAGCTCGTTCATCAAATTCGTCTTGTTGTGCAGGCGCCCCGCCGTGTCGCAAAGCAGCAGGTCGCAGCCCTTGGCTTTGTAGCTCGCGATCGCGTCAAACACCACCGCCGCTGGGTCCGCGCCTTCGCCGTGCTTGACCATTGGCACATCCGCGCGCTTCGCCCACTCGCCGAGCTGCTCCGCCGCCGCCGCGCGGAAGGTGTCCGCCGCGGCAAGCATGACCTTTCGTCCCTGCTCGCGATAGCTGTTGGCGAGTTTGCCGATGCTCGACGTCGTGCCGACGCCGTTGACGCCGACAATGAGCAGCACCGCCGCGCCCGTGTCCGCCGGAAACGGCTGTTTCGTCGCAACAATTTGGGCAATCAGTCCGGCGAGGACAGTTCTTGCCGTCTCGCGGTCGGAAATCTTCTGCTCCTTGATCGCCGCCTGAAGATCGTCCAGCAGGCGCTCGGTCACCGCCGCGCCAGCGTCCGCAAGAATCAACGCTTCCTCAAGTTCTTCGTAGAACTCTTCATTGATACCGTCCTTGGAGGCAAACAACCGTGCGAAGAATCCCGTGCGCGTCTTGCCCAGTCCGGTTTTCCATTTATTAAATAAAGACTTTTTCTCCATAGTTTCCTTTAATCTATAAATTCTATTTAATCAAAATAGACTTTTTCTCCACGCGATCCTAAAACAAAAAATAATCTAGCTCGCCTGCTCCGGTGCAGTTGTGATGCCATTGTCGCCAAAGCGTGCGGAAACAACCTTACTCACACCTTTTTCTTCCATAGAAACGCCATATAGCGTGTCGCAGACCTCCATGCTGCCCTTGCGGTGCGTAATGAGGATAAACTGCGTTCCGTCCGAATAGCGCTTCACGTAGTCCGCAAAGCGGCTTACGTTCGCCTCGTCCAGCGCGGACTCAATCTCGTCCAGCATGCAGAACGCGGGCGGCTTGAGCTTGAGCATGGCAAACAGCAGCGCGATGGCGGTCAGTGTCCGCTCGCCGCCGGAGAGCAGCGAGAGCAACTGGAGCTTCTTGCCCGGCGGTTGGGCGATGATGTCGATGTCGCAGCCGAGGATGTCGCTCTTGTCCGCGAGGCGGAGCTCCGCCTGACCGCCGCCAAAGAGTTCGGCAAACGTGCTGGAGAAGTTCTGCTGAATCAGCTCAAACTGGCGCAAAAAGACCGTTTCCATGGTCGTCGTCAGCTCGACAATCAGCGTTTCCAAATCGTGCTTGGCCTTGTGCAAATCCTCGCATTGCGTGTTCAGCTCACTGTGCCGCTCGAACACGGTTTTGTATTCTTCAATTGAGCCGAGGTTGATGTCGCCCAGCGTTTTAATCTCCGCCTTGATTTCGGAGACGCGCGCGTTGCTCGCGCCAATGGCGATGTCCCGCTTGAGCGCGGCGGCGTTTTCGTAGGTCAGTTCGTATTCGCTCCAAATATGGTCCTGCATCGCGCCGAGCTCCATCTCGAGCCGGCTCTGCGTCATCTCCTGTTTATGGAGCCGCTCCGCCAGATCGCGCGTGGAAACGAGCAGTTCCTCGCGGCGCGCGCGCTGCTCGGACAACGCGGCAGAAACGGACTGCCGCTCTTCCTCGAGCTTTCGCTGTGCTTCCTTCTCCGCGCCCGTGAGCTTTTGGTCGCTCTCAATCTGGGACTGCATCTGTTTTAGTTCCGCTTCCATGGCGGCGATGTTTGCCTCGTTCTCCTCCGCCTCTTTTGCCAGCGTGTTGAGCCGAATCGTCAACTCGCGGTGCTCCGCAACGAGCCGCCGCTGTTCGGCATAGACGGCTTCGCGCTCCTTGGAGAGCGCCATGCGACGCACTTTCTGGTCCGTGAGTTCGCCCGCGAGCGCCTCGCGCTGTTTGCGAAGTTCATACAGTTCGCCCTGTGCACGTGCAACGTCCTCGCGCGTCGCCTCGTTGCCCTGCTCAATGCCGGACTGCTGGGCGTCCGCGTCCGTGCGCTCGCGCTCGATCTGTTCGAGGTTTTCGCTCAGCTGCGCGCGCTCGTTTTCCAGTTCGCGCTCCTGCTGCTGGCTGTTTTCCACGTCCCGGCGGATGATGTCCAGCTGCTCCGCCTGCTTGGCGGCGGCGATTTCACAGGCGTGCACCGCGTCGCGGAACGAATCCACCTGAATGTCGCACTGGAAGACCTCCTGCTCGTTTTTGCGCAGGAGTGTTTTCTTTTCTTCGAGCGCCGCGTCCGCGCGCTTGAGTTTTTCGCGCAGTTCCGTAATCTCGCGCTCGCGGCTTAATAGGTTAAAGCTGTTCTTTTGCAGACTGCCGCCGCTCATGGAGCCGCCGGTGCTGATGATGTCGCCTTCCAGCGTCGCAATGTGGAACGCGCCGCGCGTGCGTTTCTTGAGCGCGATGCCCGCGTCAAGATCCTTCACGATAATCGTTCGGCAGAGCAGATAGTCCATCACGCTGCGGACGTTCTCGTCGCAGTCGATCAGCTCGTTGGCAACGCCGATGCAGCCGGGCATGTCCATCTGCGCGCGTTCCTCGCGGGTGATCCGCGTGGGGTTTAATAACGCCATGGGCAGCAGCGTCGCGCGGCCGTAGTCGTGCGAACGCAGGTACTCGATGACGTATTTCGCGTCCTCGGCGGTCGGGGTAACGATGTTTTGCAACGTCGAACCCAGCGCCATGGTGACCGCGATTTCGTATTCCTTGGGTACGCGGATAAGCTCCGCCACCACGCCGACGATGGCGCGGCTCAGCCTCGGCTCGTTCGGTGCGTCCTTGAGAATGTTTTTCACGCTCGCGTAATAGCCCTCGCGCGAGCGCTGCATTTCGTCCAACACACGAAGACGCGATTGCAGGGAGCTAATCCCCTGCTCGTCCCGCGAAATCTCCTCGCGCAGCGCGGTAAACGCGTCCAGTTTTTTCCGCCGGTGTTCGACGGAACCGTCCAGATCGCGCTTTGCCTGTTCAAACTTTTCCGCTTCGGCGGCGTGCTGCGCGTTTGCGCGCTCCAGCTCGTCCTTGAGCCGTTCCGTCTCCTCCGCGCGGCGCTTGGCCTCGGATTCAATCGCGGTGATTCGCTCGGTCATGGAACCGCGCATCGCGTCGAAGCGGGACATGCTGGACTTGACGTCCGACATGCGGTTCATCGCCTCGATGATGCTGTTTTTCATCGCCTCCAGAGTTTCTTCGCGGCCTGCGATGTCCGCGTCCAACGCGCCAAGGCGCTGTTCGGAAAGCTCCATCTCCTTTTCAAGTAGGCCCAACGCCGCCTGCCCGGAGTCGTCCGCCTGAAGCGTGGCGATTACGCCGTCCAGCTCGCTAACGCGCGCGTTTGCCGCCTCGCGCTCCTGCTCGATGCGCTTTTTCTGCGCCGCGGCGTGTTCGCGCCGCTCGGCGAGCACGTTGCTCGAGCCAACGCGCATCTCCGCCTCGGAGACGAGCCCCATGAGCTTGTTCTGTTGCAGGTTGAGGGATGCGTCCAGCGCGCGGAGTTGCTCCTCCAGCGCGGCGCAGGAGGCGAGCAGCGTCGTTTCCCCCGCGTCGGACAGATCACGCTCGGCAATCATCTGCTTCGTGGTCTCGGCAATCTGCTCCAGCCGCTCGTGTACACGGTCGTATTGATACAGAAAGAGATTGACTTCCAAATCGCGCAGTTCGTCACGCAGGCGCAGGTAGGCGCGTGCGGAGGCGCTCTGCGCTTCCAGCGGTTCCAGGCGGTCGCCCAGTTCCTTTAAAATATCCTCGATGCGCTCGAGGTTTTTGTCCGTATTGTTTAGCTTGCGCTCGGCGTCCTCCTTGCGCACGCGGTAACGCATCACGCCCGCGGCCTCTTCAAACGCCGCGCGGCGGTCGCCGCTCTTGTTGGAGAGAATCTCCTCCACTTTGCC
The DNA here is from genome assembly GCA_034927595.1 of Christensenella sp. Lineage (GTDB taxonomy): Bacteria > Bacillota > Clostridia > Christensenellales > CAG-138 > UBA7703. The sequence goes on along the minus strand of JAYFPQ010000016.1, from coordinate 13,862 downwards.
CTGGCTGATGATGGAGTAGCCGTCCCGGCCGATGCCCGTGTCGCAGAACAGATCCTGAATGTCGCGCAGGCGGCAATTGTTGCGGTTGATGCAATACTCGCTCTCGCCGGAGCGGTAGACGCGCCGGGTGATCGCCACCTCGGTGAACGGAACGTTGAGCAGCCCATCCGAATTATCGAAAATCAGCGTAACCTCGCAGTAGGCGAGCGCCTTACGAAGCTGCGTTCCGTTGAAGATGACGTCCTCCATCTTGGAACCGCGCAGGGCTTTTGCGCTCTGCTCGCCCAGCACCCAGCGAACCGCGTCGGAAAGATTGCTCTTTCCGCTGCCGTTTGGGCCGATGATGGCGGTGACGCCGTCTCCAAATCGAATTTCGGTTTTGCGCGCAAAGGATTTAAATCCGTTGAGCTCCAGTTTCGTCAGTCGCATGCGTCGCCCTCCAGAACGCCCAGTCTCATTAAGGCGTCCTTCGCCGCCGCTTGCCCCGCACTTTGCTTATTCAGTCCCGTTCCTTCGCCAATCACCGCGCCGGAGAGACGAACGCAAATCGTGAAGCGCTTCTGATGTTCCGGACCTGTTTCGTCCAGACACTCGTAGTCAATGAGCCCGATGTGGCCCTTTTGCACATACTCCTGCAGTCGCGTCTTGAAGTCGCGATCCAGTTCGTCTTCCTTTGCGTCCTCCAGCAGACGAATCACGCGCTCCAGAATCACGCGGCGCGCGTGCTCCAGACCGCCGTCGAGGTAAATTGCCCCGATGACGGCTTCCAACGCGTCCGACACGATGGAGGGCTTGCTCCGCCCGCCGGTGAGCTCCTCGCCGTTGCCGAGCCGCAGCCCTTCCGGAATGCCCAGCGCAACCGCCGCGGAAAACAGCGCCCGCTCGCAGACCAGCCGCGCGCGGTGGCGCGTCATCGCGCCCTCCTGCAATTCCGGGTGTCCCCGATAAAGGTGCTCGCTCACGCAGAGCTCCAGCACCGCGTCGCCTAAAAACTCCAGCCGCTCGTTGTGTGCCTTCCGTTTTCCGTCGCCCTTGACAAACGAGGTATGCGTCAGCGCCGTTTCCAGCAGGGAACGGTCGATAAACGTATACGCAAGGGTTTCTTCCAGCGATTCCAGCGCATTGATCGGTTGCGGCATGTTGCGATTCCTTTGTGTTGGGTTGTTTTTCGGACGCGGTATGGAACGAACGCGTCAAAAAACGCCGTTCGTCTTACGAAAAAACCCGCACCCTCTCTCTGCCAATCGGATGCGGGCAAACTTCGTTTTTGTTTCGGTTACTTTTTGTCGAGATAGCCAACGATGTCGGCAACGGTCTGTACCTTGGGCAGTTCCTCGTCCGGAATTTCAATATTGAATTCCTGTTCGAGATCCATAATCAGTTCGACGATGTCCAGCGAGTCCGCTTTCAGGTCGTCGATCAGGCGGCTGTCCATTTTGATGGTGCCGGCGTCAATGTCCAGCTGCTTCGAAATAATATCGCGAACTTTCTCAAAATTCATGTGAAAACTCCTTTTCAATGCGTTTTACTCGCATCTCATTCGCGTAGTATTCTATAGTACCCAGCCCAATCTGTCAATCCTCATCCAATTGTGTATGTGCAGACCGTGCCGGTTTATCGCTATTCTTCGATTGCCAGTTGCGAAATCTGCTCGCCCAGCAGCGCCGTCGCGTTTGAGGAAATCAGCTTGACGCCCTGCAGAATTGCGGAGCGGAACGCCTTTCCGTTGGAACTGCCGTGCGCCTTAATCACGCCGCCGTTGACGCCGAGCAGCGGCGCGCCGCCGTACTCAGTATAGTCGAGCTTCTTCTTGAGCTGTTTAAACGCGGGCTTGCAAAGAAGCGCGCCGATCTTCGTGCGCAGATTCATCATCAAGCCCTGCTTGAGCAGGCTCATCATCAGTATGGCGGTACCTTCCGTGCCCTTGAGCACGACGTTTCCGTCGAACCCGTCGCAGACCACAACGTCAAACTCACCGCTGAGCACGTCCCGCGCTTCGCAGTTGCCGGTAAAGCGGACGGGCGCGGTTTTGAGCAGCCCGTGCGTTTCCTTCGTCAGCTCGTTGCCCTTTTCTTCTTCGGCGCCGTTGTTCAGTAGTCCGACGCGCGGTTCCTTCAGCCCGAACACGCTCTTCATATACGCCGAACCCATGATGGCGAACTGAACGAGATAGTCGCTCTTGCAGTCCGTGTTTGCGCCGCAGTCGAGCAGCAGTGCGCAGCCGTCCAGCGTCGGCAGCACGGTCGCAAGCGCGGGCCGCTTGACGCCCTTGAGGCGCTTGATGATCAGCGTCGCGCCGGTTAACAGCGCGCCGGTGCTGCCCGCAGAGAGGACGCAGTCCGCTTCTCCGGTTGCCACGGCCTCAATGGCGCGCACCATGGAGGAATCCTTTTTCTTTCGAATGGCAAGCGTCGGCTGCTCGTCGAAGCCAATCACCTCGCTCGTCGCGACAGTCTTTACCCGCGCGTCGGTGATGTTGAGTTCTTTCAGTCCACTTGTGATCGCCGCCTCGTCCCCGTAGAGCACGAGTTCCACGTCCTTTGCCAATTCCGGCAGCACGAGCGAAACGCCCTCCAGCACCGCCTTTGGCGCAAAATCTCCGCCCATTGCGTCGATTGCTATTTTCATGATTCCTACCTCCTGTTTGCACGGCCAGCCTGCCGCAATCCCAATACCCTATTATACGGGACATACGATTTTGTTGCAACGCGCTGTTTTACTCCTAATAACGCAAAAAGACTCCCCCGCACAAAACTGCACAGGAAAGCCAATCTGCATAAAACTTGGTTCGGTCGATTGCTCGACACGGGCCGGAAGGACGGATAATCAGGCGTTCTTCTTTTCCTTCTGTTCCATGTCGACGACCAGCTTGCCGCCGTAATAGCCGCACGTTTTGCAAACCGTGTGGGACGGCACAAGCGCGTGGCACTGCGGGCATTCGTTGAGCTGCGGAGCGGTCAGGTTGAAATTGCCGGCTCTGCGCGAATCACGCCTTGCCTTGGACGTTTTTCTCTTGGGTACTGCCATGATAATCCCTCCTATTCTTCTTCGGATAGCGCGTTGGACAAGCGGGTTGTCCTAGGCTTCTGGTGGTATACAATTACACGGGGTCATGTTGCGATCTGCGCCGCAAACGGGGCAGAGTCCTTTGCAATCCTCCCGGCACACGCCCGCGATGGGCAGTTCCAGAAAGAGATTGTCCAGCACGGCCTTGTCGAGATCGAGTTCGTCTCCCGAATAGGGATACGTTTCTTCCTCTGCCGCCGCGCTTTCCCCTTTGACGAATCGTTCGGTAAAGGAAAAGGAAACGTGCTCGACAAACGGCTTTGTGCAGCGGGCGCAGACGGCGTCCAGCGTAGCTTCGGCCTTCGCCGACACGGTAAACGCCTTCCCGTCATACACATAGGTTCCCGAAACCTGAACGGGTTCGCGAAACGTAATATTACGTTCACCGAACTCCTGCGGTTCGAACCGCTCGCTTTGCTCAAACGCAAACGGTTCGCCCGTTCGTTTGATTGCATTCGCAACTCGAATTCGCATGATTTCCACCGCCTGTTCCGCCGAGGAAATCGGCTCGTTTGTTCCAGCCAGCGCGCATGAAAAGACTGCGCGTTTTCCACGCAACAGAAAGTATTTTATCGGCTGGGGAGCGTTTTGTCAAGAACCTCGCGCGTTTCTGCTTCGAATTTCGCGCTGGATTTCTCTTGCGCCTCGCGTGCCGCTCGATTATCCGCGTCCGCGCCTGCTGGAAGCGCTGTTTTTCGCGTTTCTGCCGCCGCCTTTTCGCTCTCCCGCGCGCCCGTTTGGTTGATTGTTTGATCCGCCCGGTTTCCCCTTTTTTGAGGAGGCGGCTACTTCCGGCCTGGTGTCCGGCGGTATGAGGCAGCCCCTGCCGGTGCCGATCAGATCCTCGCGGTCAGCCAGTCGCAGCGCCTTTCGAATCAGCGGCCAATTCCTTCGAATGTGGCACTGCAACAGCGCGCGCTGCATCGCCTTTTCCTCGTGCGTCTTCGCAACATAGACCGGCTGCATGGTCGATGGGTCGAGTTCCGTATAGTACATGCAGGTGGACGCCGTCCCGGGCGTCGGGTAAAAATCCTGTACCTGCTCCGGCTTGTGATTGATGCGTTTGAGGTACTGCGCGAGCTCGATTGCGTCGTGCAGGTTCGCACCGGGGTGCGAGCTGATCAGATACGGCACCAGATACTGCCTGACCCCAAGGCGTCGATTGATCGCGTCGAACTTCTGCACAAAGCTCTCATAGACCGCGTGCGGCGGTTTGTTCATATACTTGAGCACGCGGTCGGAAACATGCTCCGGTGCGACCTTGAGCTGGCCGCTCACGTGATGCTCAATCAGCTCCTTTAGAAACGTATCATCGCGGTCGAGCAGTGCGTAGTCGTAGCGCACGCCGCTGCGAACGAATACCTTCTTGATTCCGTCCAACGCGCGGAGCTTTCGCAGGAGCACGACGTAGTCCTCTTCCGACGTGTCGAGGTTCCGGCAAGCGGTAAAGCCGATGCACTCCTTGTCCGCGCAAACGCCGCTCTTGAGCTGCTTTGTGCAGGACGGGTGCCGGAAGTTCGCTGTTGGCCCGCCGACGTCGTGAATATACCCCTTAAACGCGGGGTCTTTGGCAAACGCTTTTGCTTCGCTCAGAATCGACTCGTGCGAGCGCCCCGTAACTACGCGCCCCTGATGAAACGTCAGCGCGCAGAAGTTGCAGTTGCCAAAGCAGCCGCGCGCGGAGGCAATCGAGAACGAAACCTCCTCCAGCGCGGGCACGCGCCCCCGAATCGAGGGATGCGGCCTTCGGGTGTACGGCAGCGCGTAGACCTCGTCCAGCTCTTTGGTCGAGAGCGGCGCCGCAGGCGGGTTGCAGAGTAGAAATCCCTTTTCATGCGGCTGTAACAGGCGCTTGCCGCGGACGGCGTCCTGCTCGCGCGTCTGCTGAACAAACGCTTCGCAGTACTTCCGCTTGTCGGCGGCAACCTCGTTGTAGGAGGGCAGCAGCAGCGCGCCCTTCGCCTGCTCCGCGCTCGAAACACGAACGCAGGTGCCGGGAATGCTCGTCAGTTCACCGACCGGCGTTCCGGCGTTGAGCGCGTCCGCAATCTGCCGAATTGCACGTTCGCCCATGCCGTAGACGAGAATGTCCGCGCAGGCGTCGTAGAGAATCGAGTGCCGAACGCGATTGTCCCAATAATCGTAATGCGCAAAACGGCGCAGGCTCGCCTCCAACCCGCCGATGACGAGCGGAACGCCCGCGTATGCTTCGCGGCAGCGGTTTGCGTAAACAATGGTCGCGCGGTCCGGGCGCTTGCCCGCAACGCCGTTTTCGGTGTAGGCGTCCGTATCCCGCCGCGCGCCGGAGACGGCGTAATGGTTGACCATGGAATCCAGATTTCCGGCGGTCACGAGAAACGCGAGCCTCGGCTTGCCGAGCTTGCGAAATGCTTCCGCGTTGTGCCAGTCCGGCTGGGCAATCAGGCCAACGGTGTATCCCTGTTGCTCCAGCACGCGTGTAATGACCGCTGCGCCAAAGGTGGGATGGTCGACGTAAGCGTCTCCAGAGACGAGTACAAAGTCGGGCTGGTCAATGCCGCGCGCGCGCAGTTCCTCCTGCGAGACGGCCGGAAACAAGGGTTTCTGTTTTGTCATTATCGCGGTTCTTCCTCAATCGCGGCCGAATCCAGTTCCGATTCTTCCGCGAGTTCTTCTTCCTGTTCTTGTTCCGGTTCCGTTGCGAGCGGGTCGAGGTCTCCGTTGTTGCAGTCTGGCTGTTCCGCCGCCGCGAGCGGCTCGCCATAGCCGGTCTTTTCGCGCTCAATGAGGTTGATCAGCAGTTCGTCCAGCCAGTTTCCCGCGGCGGGCGCATCCTCTTTTGGTTGCGTGTCGCCGGTCGGAGTTGGCTCTGGCGCGTTCGTCGGTTGCTTTTGCGTCATGGCAGCCTCCTTTGACTTCTCCTGTTCGGTCGGTTCCGATTCCACGCGCACGCGATTTACCTTTGGCGCACGCACGGGCTTTGGCGGCTGCGCTCCGCGCGCAATCGTACGAGCCGGTTTGGTCTCCTCCGGGCGGATTGGGGGCTTTGGCGGTTGTGGTTCGGTTGCGATCGGCGCATTCAGCCGAGAGCCGGCCGGCAGGCGCTTCTTCTGCGTTTTGCCGGTATCAATCGCTTTGCGCATCTCCGTAATCGGCAGCTGCTGTTCGTGTTCCAGCTTGTTGAGCAGGTACTCCATCGCAAGCAGCATTTCCTTCTTTTCGGCTTCATACTGCTCAAATCGTTCAATGATCTCGTCCAGAAACAGATCGACCTGTTCCATGTCGTATCCCAGAAACGATCGCGCGAACACCTTGTTTACGATGTCTTCCATGCGCATGGCGAAAGCCCTCTTTCGAATCTTGTTCGTCGGTTCCAAATCGTAAATCCCCTTTGGACAAAAGCGGCACACCAAGCCGTTGATGTGCCGTTAAACTCATTTGTTGTTTGCGTGCTTTACACGAGGTCGCCGTAGTCGTCCTCGACGTTGCCAACTACGTCGTAGTTGTTCGGCGCGACCACGAAGATTCCGCGCGAAATCTTGCACATGGTTCCGTTGAGCGCGTAGACCGCGCCAGAAAGGAAGTCTAAAATACGCTGGGCGGTGTCCAGCTCCAGCTCTTCCATGTTGACGATGACCGGTTTGCGGTTCTTGAGGTTGTCGATGATGCTCTGCGTATCCTCGTAGCTCACGGGATGATACACGATCATCTTCATTCCGCCGGAAATCGGCAGATTCGCGCCGGAAGCGCCCTGCGAGCGGTCGTTGCGGCGATGCGAAGGCGCGGCGGCTTTCGCGCCGCCATTAAAGCTGACGACGTTCCCGCGGTCATCCGAATCGTTTCGATAATAACCGTCGTCGCCGCGTTCGTCTTCGACTTCGTCGCTTTCCTCTATGCCGATAAAGTCCAGAAACTTTGTGTAAAGGCTTGCCATCCGTCTTCCTCCGAAAATCGGTCAGCCGCAGTAATTGCGGCGTTCGCTTGAATTTTTAGTACCGGTCTGTTGTGTCGAAGACGCGCTTACGGTTTCCGTTCCGCGCCGCTTTTTCTTCGTATTATAGTCTGTCCCTTGCGCCAAAGATGCGGGTTCCAACGCGAACCTGCGTCGCCCCTTCCTCAATCGCAACCGAAAAGTCATGGCTCATGCCCATCGAGAGCGTGTCAAACGTCTCCCGGTCGAACCGCTGTTGCAGCTGATCAAACCGCTCCCGCATACGCCGGAAATACGGTCTTGCCTGTTCCGCCTCCAGCGCCGGAGGAACGCACATGAGCCCCCTCAGACGAAGATGCGGAGATTCTTGGATCAAATCCGCAAAACAATCCAAGTCCCCATCCGTGACGCCGCCCTTTTGCTCTTCCGCACCGATGTTGACCTGGATCAGGATGTCCTGAACGACTTCCCGCGACGCCGCCTTCTGTTCCAGCTGGCTCGCGAGGGTCTGGCGATCCACCGACTCGATCAGGTCGGCAAAACCACAGACGTATTTTATCTTATTCGTCTGCAGTTGTCCAATAAAATGCACCTTGCAGCCATGTAGTTCAAAAAAAGTTTTCTTTTCGTTCAATTCCTGCGCGTGATTTTCGCCAAAATCGCGAATTCCGGCTTCAAACGCTTCCAGCATTCGCTCGGTTGGCTGGTACTTGGAAACGGCAATCAGCTTGATTTCGTCCGCTGCTCTGCCCGCGCGGGCGGCGGATAACGCAATTTCTTCGCGCACGAGCGCTATGTTTTCCGAGATACTCATGGCTTTAGATACTTCATTCCCGCGGTGAGATTGTCCGACGCGTTCTTTGCGCGGATGACCGCCTTCGTCTCGTCCTGCGCGAGGATATCCACCTCTACGCGAAGCGCGCTGTCTCCATAAGCAATGTTGATGCCCGGAACGCCGTTGACGATTTCAATGACCTTCAGCGGCACGACGAGCCCCTGCGCGGACTTCGAGATCGTTGCCTTAACGGTGCGCACGCCGATGAGCTTGCCAATGTCCACGTTGAACTCCAGCAGGTTGACCACCGCGTTCTCGGAAACGGTGCCCGCGCGTGCAGTCGCGGTGTACTGCTGCTCCGAATATTCCGGAAAGATGACGGTGTATTGCTCGCCGTCCGCAAGACGCAGCGGGTCCTTGGCATCCGTCACGAACGCGATGAACCAATGCGTATTGTTGATGATGCGATAGATTGGCACCTCGCTGGTTGAGGCGGCGGTGTTTGCGGTGTTGCCACCCTTGACAACCGTCTTGACCAGCGCGGAGTTGATCGTCGAAAGCTTGTTGATGTTGAGCACCTGCTCGTAGCCGTCAAAATAAAAGCTGACGACGCCCGTGCCGGAGGTGTTCTTGATGTCGCGCTTCCAACCGGCGATGACGCTTTGCTGCCCCGCCAGATCGGTGTAGAGCTGCGTCAGCGCGGGGTCGGGTGTTACGACCGTTTTCAGCAGCGTCTCCCGCTGCGAAATGAGGTCCTTGAGCGTCTGCTCCAGATCGAGCATGTCCAGCGTGCTTTCGCCGCGCGCGACGGAACGAATCTGCAGCTCAACCGTCTTGAGGCTGCTGTTGAGCTCCGACAGTTCCGGCGTTTCCTGCCCGCCAAGAAGCTGCATCTGATAATCAAAGATCTGCCGTTGCAGGTTCAGCAGTGTGACCATGGTCTCGTCCTGATAGCCGCGCTTGTAGAGCTGCGCGATCACCTGGTCGTTGTTGACGGTGTCGCCCTCGACCACGTCGAACGTAATCTTCTCATACGGTTCGGACATGATGACCGTTTCGTCGCGAATAACCGCCGCCGAAGCTTCCATATTCGCGCCGAGCGAGCCAAACTGAATCTCACCCGTCTTCTTCGTGAGGTTAACAACTACCGCCGCCAGCGCAATGATTCCGACGACGGACAGAATCATCAGGAAAAAGCGTCCTCTGAGTCGTACTTTCGATTTAGCCATTCGATTCACCGCCGATTTCGTATCCCTGTTTTTGAGACCTGCCGTATTGGCGGTCGAAATTCTCCTGATTCTTCGCTTTATAGAGCTCAAAGAGCTCCTGCGCGCTCATGCCGCTCTTGAGGCACATGCTCACGAAAAAGTGCAGCACGTCGACCAGTTCGCCCTTGAGCGCCGCATCATCCACCGGCTTTGGATTCTTCCACCACTTGAAGTTCACCTCGTCCAGCACTTCGGAGAGCTCCGAAATCATGGCGAGCACTTCCTTTTGCATCCAAACCTCCTTCGGGAAATCGAGGTTTCGGCGCGCAACAATGTCCTCGTCGAGCGATTGCTGTAGTTGAAAGATGACGTCCAGCTTATCCAAGGCGGCTTCCTCCGAATGTTGTTTACGTAATCGGTGTGTTCGTTAACCCAGTGTTTTTTCCAGCGCGGGTTTCTGCTTTTTCAGCCGTCCGACGAGCGCGGTGCTCGCCTGACTCAAATCCAGACAAACAGGAATGATTCGTTCAATATCCTCCATTGTAACACATTCGATTCTGCGAATCGTCTCCTGCTCGTTATATTCACGTTTTTGTAACAGCAGCACCTTACCCAGCGCGTTCATGCGCGAGCTGGTGGACTCCATGCCTAGCAGGTAATTGCCCTTGAGTTGGTCGCGGCAGCGCTCCAGCTCTTCCTTGGTCACGCCTTCCTTGCGGACGCGCTCAATCTCGTCGATCATGCGCCCGAGTACCTCCGCCGCCTGCTTTTCGCCCGTGCCTGCGTAGAGCATGAACGTGCCTGCGCCGGAATAACTCGTCGGGTAGGAATAGACGGAGTACGCGAGCCCCAGCTTCTCGCGGATGCTCTGAAACAGGCGCGAGCTCATGCTGCCGCCGATGATGTTGGAGAGCACCGCAATGGGGTATTGCCCGTCCGTATCCCGCGCAAAGCCCGGCAGCGTCATGCACAGGTGCACTTGCTCGATATCCTTCTCCACAAACTTTTCGCGCTTGCCGCCGGGGTAACGCTGCAAAACGGGTTTCGTTTCGCGCTCTAGGCGAGGCTGTTCGAACCAGCGGGACACCGTTTCAATCAGCTTCTGCTCGTCAAAATTGCCCGCGCAGGCGATCACGATGTTCTTCGGTACGTAAAATTCGTTTTTGTAGGCAAGCAGCGACTCGCGTGTAAAGGCGCGGACGCTCTCGCGGGTGCCCAGGATCGGGCTTGCCAGCGGTTCGTCGCCAAAGAAGAGCATGTTGCTTTCCTCGGAGACCAGATCCTCCGGGCTGTCCTCGTTCATCAGAATCTCTTCCAGAACGACGCCCTGCTCCTTCTTCAATTCTTCCGCGTCAAACACGCTGTGGAAGGTGATGTCCGAGAGCACGTCCGCCGCGAGATCGAGGTGCTCGTCCAGCACCTTGGCGTAAAAGCAGGTGCATTCCTTGCTCGTAAAGGCGTTCATGTTTCCGCCGACGGCATCCATCTCAATGGCAATCTGCTCGGCGCTGCGGCGCTCGGTTCCCTTGAACACCATGTGCTCAATCAAATGCGAGGCGCCCGCCGTTGCCTGCGTTTCACGAACGGATCCGGTGTCGACCCATACGCCGAGTGAGACGGAACGCACATGTTCAATTTTCTCGTAGATCAGCCGAATGCCGCTTGGCAGCGTGGTTTGATGAATCATGTGTTGCGCTTTCCCTTCGTTTCTCCGCGTTTGTGCATCACCGGATGCTGGCAATTTTGTATTTTACCATAAATTGAGTGGTTGCGGTATAGAAATGTTGCCTTTCGGTTTCCCGTGAAGTCCAACTGCGCCCTATACCGAGAAAGAGGGCGCGGCGTTGCCGCCGCGCCCCCCGACGCTGCGTAATGTGGTTATTCCTTGTCCGCCGGGAGCATGTCCTTGCGGGTCAGGCTGATCTTGCCGGTCTTCGGGTCGATGTCGATGACGCGAACGAGAACCTGTTCGCCCATGGACAGCACGTCCTCCACCTTCTCCACGCGCTTGTTCGCGATGCGGGAGATGTGCAGCAAGCCGTCCGTGCCGGGCTTGAGGTTGATGAACGCACCAAAGTCCTTGATGCCGACGACGGAACCGAGGTACACGTCGCCCACTTCAATTTCCTTGACGATGCCGTCGATGATGCGCCTGTCTTCCGCCGCCGCCGCCGAGTCGGGCGAGGCGATGTAGACCGTGCCGTCGTCCTCGATGTCGATCTTCACGCCGGTATCGGCAATGATCTTGTTGATCGTCTTGCCGCCGCTGCCGATGACTTCGCGAATCTTGTCCGGATTGATCTTGAAGGTGATGATCCGCGGCGCGTAGGGCGAGAGCTCGGCGCGCGGTTCGCGGAGAGTTTCGTCCATTTTGTCGAGAATGAACATGCGTCCCTTGCGGGCCTGCTCCAGAGCGCGCGTCAGGATTTCCTTGCTGATGCCCTTGATCTTGATGTCCATCTGGATGGCGGTGATGCCGTCCCGCGTGCCCGCGACCTTAAAGTCCATGTCGCCGAGGAAGTCCTCGAGGCCCTGGATGTCGGTCAGAATCGCGATGTTGCCGGTGGAGTCGTCCTTGATGAGACCCATGGCGACGCCCGCGACGGACTTTTTAATCGGAACGCCCGCGTCCAGCAGCGCCAGCGTGCTCGCGCAGATGGAAGCCTGCGAGGTGGAACCGTTCGAGCTGATGACCTCGCTCACGAGGCGCATGCAATACGGAAACTCCGCTTCGCTCGGCAGTACCGGTTCGAGCGCGCGCTCCGCGAGCGCACCGTGTCCGACTTCGCGGCGGCCAACTCCACGCATGGGCTTCGCTTCGCCGGTGCTGTACGGCGGCATGTTGTACTGGTGCATATAGCGCTTGTTCTCTTCGAGGGTCAGCCCGTCGAGCGTCTGCGATTCCGAGATGGTGCCGAGGGTGGCAATGGTCATAACCTGCGTCTGTCCGCGGGTAAAGACGCCGCTGCCATGCGTGCGCGCCAGAATGCCGACCTCGCTCCAGATGGGGCGAATTTCGTCCTGCGCGCGTCCGTCCGGACGGATCTTTTTGTTGATGATCTTATCGCGGACGACTTCCTTCGTAATGCTGTACAGAATCGCGGCAATGTCCTTGCCGGAATCCGGGAATTCTTCCTTGAACGCTTCAATCGTCTCGGCCTTCACCTGCTCGCCGCGCACTTCACGCTCGGAGCGGTCGACGGTATCCAGCGACCAAACCACCTTGTCGAACGCAAACGCGCGAACCTTCGCCTCGATTGCTTCGTCCGGATGGTAGATCACCGGTTCGATTTTCTGCTTGCCAATCTGCGCTTCGATGTCGGCAATGAAGCTGACGATCTTCTTGATCTCTTCGTGCGCAAAGAGGATTGCGCCGAGCATTTCGTCTTCCGAAATCTCGTTCGCGCCCGCTTCGACCATCATGACCGCGTCCTTCGTGCCGGCGACCGTAAGGGTCAGGCGACTCTTCTCGCGCTGGGCTACGTCGGGATTGACCACATATTCCCCGTCGATCATGCCGACCGAGACGGAACCCGTGGGGCCGGAAAATGGCGCTTCGCTGATGGCGAGCGCGACGGAGGAACCGATCATGCCAAGGATGTCCGGCTGAACGTCCTGTTCAACGGACAACACGGTGGCAACCACCTGTACGTCGTTGTAGAATCCTTTCGGAAACAGCGGACGCAGCGGACGGTCAATCAACCGCGAGGTCAGAATGGCGCGGTCCGTCGGACGGCCTTCGCGCTTGATGAATCCGCCGGGGATTTTACCCACCGCGTAAAGTTTTTCCTGAAATTCCACCGAAAGCGGCAGAAAGTCCACGCCGTCACGCGCGGTCTTCGCAATTGTTGCGCAAACCAGCACCGCCGTGTCGCCCATGCGCACGAGACAGCTTCCACCCGCCTGTTCGGCGTACTTGCCGGTCTCGACGACTAACGTCCGCCCGCCAAGCTGCATTTGGAAGATTCGTTCCATTGTTTAATTGCTCCTTCTTCTTCTTTATCTTCTTTTATTAATACCATATTGATGTTCACGGGCTAGCCGCCCGCAAATCGCGCGAGCAAGCGCAGGCGCGAACATTCGGCGTATAAAAAGAAAGGCGGGAACAGCCCCGCCTCTTCCTTTACTTAATACGAATGTTCAGGCTTGCAGCGATCGCTCTGTAGCGTTCGATGTCCTTTTCCTTGAGGTAGTTCAAAAGTCCTCTGCGCTGGCCAACCATCTTTAAAAGCCCGCGGCGCGAGTGATGGTCCTTGGAGGGCAGTTTCAGGTGCTCGTTGAGGTGGTTAATCCGCTCGGTCAGAAGCGCAATCTGCACTTCCGGGGAACCGGTGTCGCCCTCGTGGAGCGCGTACTTTTCGATGGTTTCTGTTTTCGACATGATCTTTTCTCCTTTTTCTTTTCACCGTAAACTGAGACAGAGCGTCGGAGCGTCGCTTCCCCCAGTAAACGGTCATAAATACGTATGTACTATAGCATATCACGAATGCAATGTAAACACTCGACCGGATTTTTTCTTATTATATGAAGCTAAGCCTGCTTTGGTGGTATGCGCGAGCCGGATTTCTTCAGCGCTCTGCCGCCCGGGCAATGTCCAAACGAATCTGTTCCTTCAGCTCGTCCAAACTCGTAAACATCAGTTCGCCGCGCAGATATTTCCGGAATGCGACGGTCAGCCGCTTGCCGTAGATATCCTGATCAAAGTCAATCATATGCGTTTCAATCGTGAGATGGTCGCCGTGTACGGTCGGGTTTGTACCAATGTTCGTCACCGCGCAATAGCTCGCGCCGTTGACGCAGGTAACCGTCGCGTAGACGCCGTCCTTCGGGATCACGCGGTTCGTTTCCGGCGCGATGTTCGCCGTTGGAAAGCCGATTCTACGCCCGATGCGACGGTTCTCAA
>JAYFPQ010000158.1:0-7141 GCA_034927595.1 Christensenella sp. | reverse complement strand
CGATGGTTCTGTCCATACCAAACAGTATACCAAATTCGCGCGTTCAGCGCCAGAGCGCGAGGCAAGGGAAATACGACGGTTTGTCGAAAAGCGGAGAACTTGTGCTATACTATTGGGTGTTGAATAAGGAGCATTACCGTATATGCTGTTTTCCCCTCTTTGCAGTGGTTCCTCCGGCAACGCCTCGTTTGTCGACGCGGGCGGCGTGCGTCTGTTGGTAGACGCGGGTGTTCCCGCCAGGCGCATGAAGGAACTGATGGACATGATCGACGTTGCGCCGGAAACGCTGAGCGCAATCCTAGTAACCCATGAGCATTCGGACCACGTGGCGGGCGTTGGCGTGCTTTCGCGCCGCTACGACCTGCCCGTATTTGCCGCCGCGGAGTGCTGGCAGAACATGCCAAAGAGCATTGGCGAAATCGCGCCAAAGAACGTTCGTGTGTTCGAGCCGGATCGCGATTTTTACCTCAAGCAGCTCTGTGTGCACCCCTTCACGACGCCGCACGACTCGGCGCACGCGGTCGGGTATACGTTTGTCCACGACGGAAAGAAGCTCTCAATCATGACCGACATCGGGCATGTGTCCAATACGATGCTGGATGCAGTGGCGTTCTCCGACCTGATTTTGCTGGAGGCAAACCACGACGTGGACATGCTCAAGGCGGGCAGCTACCCGTATCCGCTCAAGATGCGGATTCTCTCCTCGCGCGGGCACCTCTGCAACGAGGACGCGGGGCTTGTGCTGCAAAAGCTGCATGCGCGCGGGGTGAAAAACGCGATTTTGGGGCACCTCTCGCAAGAGAACAACACGCCGGAGCTCGCGCTTGTCACCGTGCAGTCCGTGCTCGAAAGCGCGGGGCTGCTGGAGAGCATGTTCGTCACGGTTGCGGATCGCTTTCAGCCCTGCGGGTTGTTTGAACTGTAAGGGGGCTCTTCTTTCTTCAAAAGGAAGAAGCAAAGAACTCTGTTTTGCAAGGATAACCGGTGAAAGTAAAGATTGTTTGTGTTGGAAAACTAAAGGACAGCTTCTTTCGGGACGCGATTGCGGAATACGCAAAGCGTCTTTCCCGGTTCTGCACGCTCGAAGTCTGCGAAGTGGCGGACGAAAAAGCGCCGGAGTCGCTTTCCCCCGCAGAGGAGGAGCAGGTCAAGGAGCGCGAAGGCGAGCGCCTTCTTGCAAAGCTACTGCCCGGCGAATTCGTCGTTTGCCTTGCAATCGACGGAAAACGCTATTCCTCCGAGCAGTTTGCGGCGTTTCTACAGAGCACCTTCGACCGCTCGGCGTCGACGATTTCGTTCGTCATCGGCGGCTCGCTGGGGTTAAGCCAGACTGTCTTCAAACGCGCGGACAGTCGGCTCTCCGTCTCCGACATGACGTTGCCGCACGGGCTCTGCCGCGTCTTTTTGCTGGAGCAGGTCTACCGCGCGTTCAAGATCAACGCGGGGGAGCCGTATCATAAGTAAGTTCGTATTCAACACATCGATGGGAGGGCAGAGCATGCAGGCATCGGATCTCTATCGGCAGCTGGATCGCGATTTCGAAATCGAGCAAATAGTCGACGAGTGGAGCTTTCTACCCCGAAACGAGTACATGTCCCCTTCGTTCTCTGCGCCGCACTATGCCGGTCTCGTGCTCGACAATGCGCAGCAGATCAACAAGGTCTACACCGCCGTGTTTCCGAACACCGCTCTTCTGGAGCGCATTCTCTCCGGTGGAGAAACGGACGCGCTTCTGTTTTGCCATCATGCGATGGGGTACGACGGCAATCTGGAAGGGTTCCCGTTTTACGAGATTCCGCGCGATCTGCTCGCGCGAATGAAGGAACAACGCATCGCGTTCTACATGCTCCATGCCGCGCTGGATCGAAACGGCCCATATTCCACCTCGGTTTCGCTCGCGGGCGCGCTTGGATTACAGGTTGAGCGCCCCTTCTGCGAGTACGACGGGATTCAGGTCGGCGTCATCTGCAAAACGATTTACAAAACTGGCAGCGCGCTGGCGGAGCATGTGCGCGCCGTCGTGGGGCACGAGGTAAAGCGTTACGCCTACGGGCAGGACGCAATTTCGGATGGTCTCGTCGCGGTTGCCGCCGGCGGCGGCAGCTATCCGTTTGTTGCGCGGGAACTCGTTGCGCTTGGAGTCAAACACTATATCACCGGAGTGACGCGGCCAATGCCGTCGTTTGAGCCGACGATGGAGTTTCACCAGATCATGCGTGAGAACGGAATCAGCCTGATTGGCGCAACGCATGAGTCCACGGAGCAATATGCCTGCCGCGCGATGGTTCGTTATTTCGAGGAGTGCGGTGTTCCGGCGGAGTTTCTGGCGGAAAAACCATGCCTGAATGATCTGTAAATTGACCAATCTTGCAAGGCGAAGAGAGGTCCATTTCTCGAAATTCGGATTTCTTGTGAACAACCGTTCTGGAGGTTTGACAAACCACGATCCGTCCGGTATAGTAAATACACAAATAAATAGCTGAGTCCTCCGCGTCGCGCGGGGGAGCGGGAGAACCAATTGTTGGGGTGAATCCGGTGGGCGCCACCGGTAGGGCAGCTTTCAGCCCGAACCCGTCAGCTAATCTCGTAAGCGTAGGAAGCTGTTTTTTCGACGTGTGTTTTGCGACCGAAAAAGTGAAACGGTTTTTGATTGCGCTTGCGATTTCGCGGGCGCATGTTTTTTTGTCTCCATGCGCCGCAGATGTTGCCAGCCGTACCGTACGGGAAAGGAGAGGGCGTATGATCAAAGTAGCCGTTTGTGGTTTAGGGCGAACCGGCTCGGAGGTGATTCGAGCCATCCGCGACAGCGACCGTTTTTCCCTAACCGCCGCATTTTGCCGGCCAGGCAGCGAGAAGGCGGGGAAAGATGTGGGCACGCTGTTGCAAAGCGTACCAATCGGCATACTTGCGCAGGACATTACGCAATCCGAGCAGGTGTTTAACGATACGGAGATCGATGTGGTCATCGATTTTTCCAATCCCGCATCCGCAAAGCCGCTGCTGCGCGCCTGCAAGAAACGCCGGATTCCGATTGTGTTCTGCACGACGGGCTATACCGAAGCGGACCTGATCTGGATGTCCGACTTCGTCGCGCACAACAACCTCGGCGTGGTCTACGCGCCAAACGTGACGCTCGGGGTCAACGTGCTGCTCGCGGCGCTCAAAATCGTTGCCCGCGCGCTGCCGGAGTTTGACTATCTGATTACGGAAACGCACCACAACAAGAAGTTTGACATTCCCTCCGGCACGGCCAAGAAAATTGCGGGTACCATTCGAAAAGAACTGCCGAAGGATGCGGAAGTTCCGATTCACTCCGCTCGTGTGGGCGGATACGTCGGCGTGCATACCGTGCTGCTGGCGAGCGACAGTGAGCGGCTTTCGCTGACGCACGAGTCGTTCAACCGCAGCGCGTTTGCCAGCGGGGCGCTACGCGCGGCAAAGTTCATTCTCGGCAAATCCGGCTGGTATGAAATGGAGGATGTGCTGGGCTTTGCGGACGTGCTGGAGCGCGCGGCGAGCGCGGTCTAGAGCACGCGAGCATAATCGGCTTCGGTGCGAATCTTGCCCGAAGAATTGACTTTTCTGAGTTCCCGGCGTATACTAAAACCACTTTCGGAAAGACCCGGGAAGCAGTAGCGCCCAACCGGAGCGCATCCACCCCCAGAGAGCCGCGCAGAGGCTGCGAGCGCGGCGATGGATGACGGCGCGAAGACCACCCGGCGACCGAACCAGCGGGTACCGCCCGATACAGCGGAAAAAGCGCGCGAAACCAATTCGCGAACACGGGTGGAACCACGGTAGCGTACCCTATCGTCCCGAGGCCGGAACACGGCTTCGGGGCGTATTTATTTTTCGGCACTGCCGAGCAGAATTGCAGCAAAACAGGAGGAGAACCAATATGAAAATCACGTTTCCGGATGGGAACCAGCGCGAGTTTGCGGACGGCCTGACGGGCCTCGAAATCGCAAACGAAATCAGCCCGGGTCTTGCGCGGGCAACGCTGTCGTGCTCCATCGACGGCGCGCACAGCGACGCCTTCCGCCCCATCACGGGCGACCATGCGCTCACGTTTTACACGTTTAAGGACGAGAACGGCCGCTGGGCATATCGCCATACGGCGAGCCATGTGCTCGCGCAGGCGGTCAAGCGCCTCTGGCCGGAGACCAAGCTCGCCATCGGCCCCGCGATTGAGAACGGGTTTTACTATGACTTCGACACGCCGGAGACCTTCTCGCCGGAAGACCTCGGCAAGATCGAGGCCGAGATGGCAAAGATTGAGAAGGAAGACCAGAAGATTGAGCGCTTTGAGCTGCCGCGCGCGGAGGCAATCGCGTACATGGACAAGCTCGGCGAACCGTATAAGGTTGAGCTCATTCGCGACCTGCCGGAGGACGCAATCATCAGCTTCTACCGCCAGGGCGACTTTGTCGATCTCTGCGCGGGCCCGCACGTCAAGAGCACGGGCATCGTGAAAAACATCAAGCTGCTCAACGTCGCCGGTGCTTACTGGCGCGGCAGTGAAAAGAACAAGATGCTCCAGCGCATCTACGGAACGGCGTTTGAAAAGAAGGCCGATCTGGACGCGTACGTCACCGCGCTGGAAGAGGCGAAAAAGCGCGACCACAACAACCTCGGCCGCGAACTGGAGCTCTTCACCACCGTGGACATCATCGGTCAAGGTCTGCCGATTCTGCTGCCGAAGGGCGCGCGCGTGATCCAGCTGCTTCAGCGCTTCGTCGAGGACGAGGAGCAGAAGCGCGGCTACCTGCTCACGAAGACGCCGTTTATGGCCAAGCGCGAGCTGTATAAGATCTCCGGCCACTGGGATCACTACCGCGAGGGCATGTTCATCATGAGCGACTCACCGGACGTGGAGGACGAAAACGCGGAGGTCTTCGCGCTGCGACCCATGACCTGCCCGTTCCAGTTTATGGCGTACCTCAACCGCTCGCGCTCCTATCGCGACCTGCCGCTGCGCTACAACGAAACGAGCACGCTCTTCCGTAACGAGAGCTCCGGCGAGATGCACGGCCTGATTCGTTTGCGTCAGTTCACGATTTCGGAAGGCCACCTTGCCTGCCGTCCGGATCAGGTGGAAGAGGAGTTCAAGGGCTGCCTCGACCTCGCGAAGTACTTCATCGACATTCTCGGCTTTACGGACGACGTGAGCTACCGCTTTAGCAAGTGGGACGAGAACGACAAGGATAAATACATTGGCGATAAAGAGGACTGGGAATGCACGCAGAACATGATGCGCGACATCCTCAACGACCTTCAGGTGCCGTTCCACGAAGCGGACGGCGAAGCCGCGTTCTACGGCCCGAAGCTGGACATCCAGATTCGCAACGTTTACGGCAAGGAAGATACGCTGGTCACGATTCAGATCGACTTCCAGCTCGCCGAGCGCTTTGGCATGCAGTACATGGATAGCGACGGGCAGAAGAAGTATCCGGTCGTTATCCATCGCACGTCGATTGGCTGCTACGAGCGCACGCTCGCGCTGTTGATAGAGAAATACGCGGGCGCGCTGCCGACGTGGATGGCGCCGGTGCAGGTGAAGGTGCTGCCGATTACGGATCGCACGGCGGATGCTTCCGTCGAGATGCAGAAGTCGCTGGAGCAGTACGGCATTCGCGTCGAAACCGACCTGCGCAACGAGAAGATCGGATTCAAGATTCGCGAGGCGCAGATGAACAAGATTCCGTATATGCTCGTCATCGGCGACAAGGAAATTGAGCAGGGGCTCGTGGCCGTTCGCTCCCGCAAGGACGGCGACCTCGGCACGATGACCCTCGCGGACTTCCGCGCAAAACTGCTGGACGAAATCGCGACAAAGACGAAGGGCTAAAAGAACGAGTGAAACAAAAGAGGGCGCTTTTGCGCCCTCTTTTTGTGTGTCAATGTTATTCTATCAGTAAATCTTGAGTCTCATGTTTTATATATCCTTCGTATATATTCATAATCAAATAAGCACGGATAATATAAGTGTTTCTAACTTTCTTCAATCTAGAGAAGAATTTAACAGCAAAATTTTTTGACTTCTCGTCGTTGATATTTAAGACTTTTGCAATATCCATGCCCGATTCAGTCAAGCAGTATATATTAACATGTACTATATCATTTGGTATAGTTTCCTTGCGCTCTATTGTTCCGACGATCTTTTGATTATATATCAAAGCTTTACGCTGGCTTACATCTAACAATAGATCTATTGTAGTAAGATTAATCAATCCAGCACAACTCAGGGTATATACATCCCCGAATTGTAACCCAACTTCACTCCAGATTGCTTCATCATTTGGAATAAACACTCTATTCTGAGTGCTAAGTAAACAGAATGAAAAATCCTGGAACAGTCTTGCTTCTGAAAGAGAGATGTTTTTTAAAATATCAAGAGTTCTCATCGAGAAACTCTTCGGTTTTTTTATTTCTTCAGCCAATACACGGCTCCATATTTTTTGAAGATCCTCTTTACTCACATCTTCAACTGAATTGAAAAACCGAACGATCCAATCATCATCGACTTGTTCGCTTGAAACTTCAGTTTCTTTTTGGATCTCTTCATATGCCCTGTCAACAATAGCCTCGATGTTTTGCTGCTTCCTCATTTCCTGCAAGAGCGCTCTTCGACTAGCGCGTTCAGCAAGCGCATTGATATCTCGTAAATCTATTTGAACTCCATCTCTATCAAAAAAGGCAGGTAAATCAGCATTATCCCTGAGAGCTTTTGCGATCGTTGTTATTTCATACGCTTTTGCGTCTGCCATTTTTCGAGTATGGGTAGGCTCATAGGCACAGCCAATTCCTCGTGAAACGACTTCGATGAATTTCACGATTGGTGCAGAGAATGCTTCTGCCACTTTTGCTATTTCACCCATACAGAACCCTCCAATCGATGCTACTAGTAACTATTGTATCAGATGTCCAGAACTAATCAATATCTCAAATTGTGCTTTTTAAGTTGAAAGAAGTTGAGATATAATAAGAAAAGAGGGCGCTTTTTGAACTGAACCCCAGAAAACGGACATTGAAAGAAAAGGGCCTCCTATCGTAGGATAAAGCGATAGGAGGTTTTTGTATGGGAAAACAATTTGGGCAAGAGATTTTACCGAAGGTACTGGAATTAAAAGAGCAAGGATAT
>JAYFPQ010000095.1:0-18314 GCA_034927595.1 Christensenella sp. | reverse complement strand
TATACCACAATAATGATTAAAATCACCCAATTGGGAAACAAAAATGATTGGAAAAGGGTGAAATAGCTAAGAATTTAACAGATGATTGTGATATTTCTGTTTGAATACAAACCTCGGTTGACAGATACAGTTTTTAGCTATAGATTCATTGTAATACTTGCATTAAGGAGAGAAAGACATGGTCAGAAAGCCAGCTAGAAGTAATATGAAATGGACAAAAGCAGAGGAAGCGCGGCTAAAAGAATTGAGCAGAAAAAATGTCGCCACAAAAGATATGGCAAAAGACCTGCAACGAACAGAAAGTGCTGTTCGGAGTAAGGCCAGTGATCTCGACATTTCTTTAAAACCTAAAGACCCTAAGAAATAAAACTTTGTATTTAGGTGTTTATACCGTTTTTAATTTAGACTTATTCTTATAAGGATTCTTTTTGAATTTATCCTGTATTTATTGCAAACGATCTTGAAATCCTCTTTCCCCTTACAATGAATATGCTATACTGGCGGTAGAATCATCGGAGGGGATGAACTATGTATTACAACCTCGGATCGGGCGACGGAATCTACATTATTCTGCTGCTCGTCGTCATGGGCATCAGTTTTTACGCGCAGAGCAAGGTGCAGCGCACCTTTACGCAGTTTTCGCAGACGCCAATCTCCAGCGGACTGCGCGCGGAGGAGATTGCCCAGCAGTTATTGAACAACGGCAACAGCCCCGTGCAGATTACGCCGGTACAGGGCTCGCTGACCGACCATTTTGACCCGCGCAATAACGTCGTGGGTCTTAGCACGCAGGTCTACGGGCAAAACAGCATTGCCGCCGTCGCGGTTGCCGCGCACGAAATTGGCCATGTGATGCAGTACCAGGAAGGCTACGTGCCGATTCGTCTTCGTAACGCAATTCTGCCCGTGGCGTCCATCGGCTCCTTTGCTGCGCCGTGGATCGTCATCCTCGGGTTCATGATGGGCAGTTTTAACCTCGCGATGGTCGGCGTCGTGCTCTTTGGCGCGATGCTGGTGTTTCAGGTGGTCACGCTGCCGGTGGAGTTCAACGCCTCCGCCCGCGCGCTCAGGATGCTCGAAGAGGGCAACTACATCAGCTATGAGGAGTCCGACGGCGCAAAGAAGGTGCTCAACGCCGCTGCGATGACCTATGTTTGGGCGGCGGTCGCGTCGCTGATCAGCTTTCTGCGGCTGCTCGCGATGGCGAACCGGTCGAGAAGGAATTAGTCTGACTCAGGGGCTTCGCCCCAGACACCGATTATAGCAAGCAAGCGAAGGTTTCGGCCTTCGCTTTTTTATGCAATCGATTCATGGTGTTGAAGTTCGGCGTTGTTTGCTATAGAATAGGTTGCACAGTGCATAAGGAGGTTCCAGTATGCGAGACGAACGGATCGATCGGCTAGCCGATTTGCTCTTAACCTATTCCCTCAAGCTCAAGAAAGGCGATCTCTTTGAGATCAATGGCAGCCTGCCCGCCAAGCCGCTCATCAAGGCGCTGCAACGAAAGGCAAACGCCATGGGCGCGGTTCCGTTTGTGAAACTCACGGACGACGAGCTTAGCCGCCTGTTCTTTGGCTTCATCGACCCCGAGCACCTCGAAGCGGCAAAACCCGCCATCGACGCGCAGCTTGAGTGGGAAACGAAATACTGGGATCACCTCGTGGCGCACGTGGACATCGGCGTGGATGAAAACGATGCGGAACTCTCCGCCGTCGACACCCGCGCGCTTACCTACTATCGCGACCTGCGCCGCGAGCTGCGTGACCGGATCATTGACGAACGCCGCTGGGTCTACCTGCACTGGCCGACCATGGCGGACGCGCAGAAGGCCGGCATGTGCTACGACGACTTTTTCGACTTCTTCCTCTCCGCCGCGCTCGTGGACTATGTGCAGATGGGTCGCGACATGCGCCCGCTTGTCGAGCTGATGGAGAAGACCGACATGGTGCATATCCTCGGCCCCGGCACCGACCTGACGTTCTCGATCAAGGACATTCCGGTCGTTCCCTGCAACGGCGAACTGAACATTCCGGACGGCGAGGTCTACACCGCGCCCGTGCGCGACAGCGCAAACGGCACGGTGCAGTACAACACCCCCGCCATGCGCTATGGCAAGCGCTTTGACAACCCGCGTCTCGTCTTCAAGAACGGACGCATCGACGAAGCGAGCTGCGACGGGGACGTTGCCGGATTCAACGAAATGCTGGACGCGGACGAGGGCGCGCGCTACCTCGGCGAGTTCGCCATCGGCGTCAACAACGCGGTGACGAAGTCCATCGGCAACACGCTCTACGACGAAAAGATCGGCGGCTCGTTCCACCTGACGCCCGGCTGCGCCTACGCGGATGCGTTTAACGGCAACAAGAGCCAGCTGCATCTGGACATCGTCTGCATTCAGACCAAGGCGTTCGGCGGCGGCGAGATCTGGTTCGACGGCAAGCTGATCCGCAAGGACGGTATCTTCCTGCTGGATTCGCTCAAGGGACTGAACCCGTAAGCCTGAGTTCCGGCGTCGAGCGGCGCCGGCTTTGGAGGTTGGATCGCTATGAAACAATCCGCCCGTACCTGGGCGCTCGATATCCTCGCCTTTGTGTTCGGCAGCGCGCTCGTCGCGGCCGGACTGGTGCTGTTTACGATTCCAAACGACATTGCGCCCGGCGGCGTCTCCGGCCTCGCCACCGCGCTGGCTTATTTTACGCCGGTCTCCGTCGGCATTTGGTCGCTGATTCTCAACGTGCCGCTCGTCGCGCTTGCCTGGTGGAAACTGGGCTTTCGTCCGCTGATTAAAACCATTGTGACCACGCTGCTGCTCTCGGCGTTTATCGAGCTGTTTCTGCGCGTGCTTCCGCCGTATTCGAACAACATTCTGCTGGCCTCCGTGCTCGGCGGCGTGCTCTGCGGCGTCGGCATGGGGGTTATCTTCGTGCGCGGGGCGACGACGGGCGGAACCGACCTGATCAGCCTGATGCTCAGCCGCATCTTTCCGAATACGTCCGTGGGGTCGCTGCTACTGTTCGTGGACGCGACGGTCGTGTTGTTTGCGGTGCTGGTGTTCCGCAACATCGAGGTCGCGCTGTATTCCATCGTGACCATCTTTGCCACCACGCGAACCATCGACGCGATTATGCAGGGCGTGGATCACGCAAAGGTGATCTACATCGTAACCGAACGCGGAGACGACATCCTCGCACTGCTGGCGGACGATCTCGGCCGCGGGGTAACGGTGCTGCAGGGGCGCGGCGGGTACACCAAGCGCGACAAGCATGTATTGATGCTGGTCACGCGGCGCAATTCGTTTTCGCAGACGCTCAAGGCTGTGAAGCAGATCGACAAGCAGGCGTTTATCTTCGTGACCGACGCAACGGAGGTGCACGGTGAAGGCTTTAAGCCGATGGAATAAGGCATAATTATTGGGGCTTCGCCCCAGACCCGAATAGATGCAAAAGACCTCCGATTTTGTTCGGAGGTCTTGTTTATTGAGATGACTTATTCTTCCAGCTGCATCTTCGCGAGCTCAGCTTGTCCTTCTTTGTTGGTGTACATGTGCTTGCGGAACACGATGAACCGATAGACGGAGAACTCCGTGAGCATGTTAATCACCATGGTGCCAAAGAGCACGACGTATTCGTTCCATCCCGCGAGCGTCAGCGCCTCGCCCCACCAGGTGGAGAGCGGCGTAAACACCAGATAGTAAATAAAAATCTGCGTCATCGCGAGCGGTACGTTCTTTGCGGACTTGAACGTAAACTTCCGGTTGACCGTAAAGTTGTATACCACCGACAGCGTCAGCGCGATCAGATAGCTCGGCCAATACGCCCAATGGATCGTCTCATTCAGCAGCGCGAACGACGCCGCTTGAATGATGCCCGCCGAGGCGGTGAACAACAGATACTTGAATCCCTGCAGAAAGTTCTGCTTCCTCGTGAATTTGACGGGTGCCGCCGCCTGCGGTGTGGCTTCTACGCCATTGTTCTGCTGCTGTTGCGTTGGTTTGCCCTCCCATTTCGTTTGCGGTATGTTTTCGCCTGCACTTGGCACGGCGCTACTTTGGTTCAGAGTCCGTTTTCGACAGGTCGCAATAGAACGCAATCTTGTTTTTACCGTGGTTTTTCACATAGTAGAGCGCGTCATCCGCCGCTTTGTACAGGTGCTCAAAGGTGTCCGTATCCTGCGGATAGAGCGCGATTCCGACGCTAATCGAAACCGGGACGCCGATCTTTCGGCTCAGCCCCGTCATTTCCGCACGCAGCGCCTCCGCTTTCTCCTGCGCAACTTCGTCCTCGGAGATGTTCTTGAGAAACACCATATACTCGTCGCCGCCATTGCGGGACGCATAATCGCCGGAGCGGAACACATGGCGAATCATCGCCGCAAAGGAAACGAGCAAATCGTCCCCCTTGGCATGGCCGAGCGTATCGTTCACCGCCTTGAAGTTGTCGAAGTCTATCATCATCAGCGCGTGCGTACCATGTAGCCCTTCGCCGGTGAGATATTCCTTGATGTTACGCTCCATGGACGCGCGGTTGAACAGCCCCGTGAGCGGATCGCTGTCCGCCTTGCGGATCAATCGCTGCATGGACTGCCGCTGCCGATGGACGTCCACAATTTTTCCGACGAGCTCCGCGGTGTGCCCGTTTTGATCAAAGATCGAATAGATATCAATTCGCTTCCAGCGCGTAACCCCGCGGGACTGCACCATTCGGAGTTCCTCATGCGACTCCGATGCGTTGTTTTGCATTTTCTGCATCATCGCGAAAAAGCGATCGCGATCGACCTCCGCAATCAGAGGCAGGCAGTTGTCGATTTGATCCACCGTGCAGATCGGCGGCGGAAACCCAAACATGCCCTCGAAATTGTCGTTAAACGAGATGGCGCCCGAATGCCAATCCACCTGAAACATCACTTCGTTGGACAGCTTGGTAATGATTCGATAGCGCTCTGCGCTCTGGCGAAGCAGTCCCTTGTCCCGTTCAAGTTTTCGTACGGTTCTCTGCTCATGCACAAATGCCTGAATCGCCATGGACACGCCGACGGTCAGCATTGCGATCAGCATGCCGATTAGATATAGGTTCACCTGCTGCTGAACCGTATCCGCCGCCGTGGTGTCCACAAAGGTAATCGCCTGCCAGTTCAAAACGCCGACGGGAGCGGTCGCCGCATAATAGCTCTTATTGTAATATTGATAGGTAAAACTCGCGGTTATACCGCGCTTTAAGGCAGCGGCAAGCCCGAGCGCATCCGTTTTCTCGTGCATCTTCACCGAACCGGCAAAATCAAACACGCTGTTACCGAGGGAGGCACCGCTTAGTTTCGGTTCAACGAACAGAATCGTTCCTTCCGAGTCGCAGATGATCGACGCGGCTTTTCCGCCATAGGCCTGCGTGTTGATTCGGTTGGCAATTTCCGATCCTTCGATCGTTACGAACAAAACGCCAAGAAAGCCATCGGATGTGTGAACCGGCGCGGAAATCAATAAGTCCTTTTGTATTTTGCTTGCATCTCTGGAAAAGAGAAAAACCTGTTCCTCGCCGCTTTTGCTCCGTTGGAACCAATCGTCGCCGGTCACGTTGATCTTTGGCTGATCGCTGTAGATCAGATTGCCGTCTGCATTGGCAAAACCAATCTCTGCGGAGAACACATTGGACTTGAGCTCGGCGCGAAGCTCATCCACCATTTCTTTTGCCTCGTGGTGTGCATTATGTTCGGCAATCAACGTGGTTTGCGCAAGGATAAGGCCGACATATTTTTGAATTGAAACGCTTCCCTGCCGAGTGGCGTCTTTCAGCGTCTGGTCGGTCCCTGTTTGAATTTGCGAAGCAATGTTTCGGCTGGACACCAGAAAGGCCGCAATAAGGACGATCACCGAGATGATCGTGAAACCGAAATATCGAACCAGCTTGAAAATTCTGGTTTTCGTGGTTTCCTTGCCTTCCATGCCGCAGCACCCTCTCGTTCACGGTATGCCCTGCACCGATCGTCCACTTCTGTGACTGCATTATATATGGTTTTCGTGGTTTTGTCATTATTCGCGACAAAGATGCCGGTTTGCGTCGAGAAAAAGGCGGCAGCCGTGCGCTGCTGCGCTCGACTGCCGCCGGATGCGGTTTGAGGATTGTTTTTGTTAGATGCGCGCGACGCCGCTCTTGCGCGCCGCTTCGGCAACCGCCGCCGCAACGGTTTTACCGACGCGCGGGTCAAACGCCTTGGGAATGACATAGTCCGCGTTGAGCTCCTCCGCCGGAATCAGGCTCGCCAGCGCATAGGCCGCGGCAATCTTCATCTCGTCGTTGATGTCGCTCGCGCGAACGTCGAACGTGCCGCGGAAGATGCCGGGGAATGCCAGCACGTTGTTGATCTGGTTCGGGAAGTCGCTGCGCCCGGTCGCAATGACCGCCGCTCCGCCCGCCTTCGCGTCGTCCGGAAAGATTTCCGGCGTCGGGTTTGCGCAGGCAAAGACAATCGCGTCCTTGTTCATGGTTTTGACCATCTCGGTGGTCACCATGTTCGGCGCGGAGACGCCGATGAACACATCCGCGCCAACCATCGCGTCCGCCAGCGAGCCCTGCTTCTTGGCACGGTTCGTGATCTGCGCCATTTCCTCTTTGATCCAGTTCATGCCGTTCTTGCGGCCTTCGTAAATGATGCCGGAGCGGTCGCAGAGGGTCACGTCGGCAAAGCCGTCCGAAAGCAGCAGCTTCGTGACGCTGATTGCCGCGGCGCCCGCGCCGTTGATGACGATCTTGACGTCGTGCTTTTTCTTGCCGACCACGCGGAGGGCGTTGATGAGCCCCGCGAGGGTGACGACGGCGGTGCCGTGCTGGTCGTCGTGGAAAATCGGGATGTCGCACTTTTCCTTGAGTTTGCGCTCAATCTCGAAGCAGCGCGGCGCGGAGATGTCCTCGAGGTTGATGCCGCCGAAACTGCCGCTGATGAGGTACACGGTGTTGACGATGTCGTCCACTTCCTTGCTCTTGACGCAGAGCGGGAAAGCGTCCACGTCGCCAAAGGACTTAAACAGCACGCACTTGCCTTCCATGACCGGCATGCCCGCTTCCGGGCCGATGTCGCCAAGGCCGAGCACGGCGGTGCCGTCCGTAACCACCGCGCAGAGGTTCCAGCGGCGGGTCAGTTCGTAGCTGAGGTTGACGTCCTTTTCAATCTCCAGGCAGGGCTGGGCGACGCCGGGCGTATACGCCAGCGAGAGATCTTCGCGCGTGGCGACGGGTACGGTTGCCTTTACCTCGATTTTGCCCTTCCACTCTTTGTGGAGGCGAAGAGACTCTTTTGCGTAATCCATAGACTCTATACTCCTTGTCTTTTACAGTTCAAACGGGAATTTGTAGGGCAGGTTCTTCTTGTCGCGAATGGCGATGAATTCCTTCTGAACCGCTTCGCCGACGGGAACGCCCTTGTCCTTGCGAATCTGCCAAACGTCCCATTCCTTTTCGCCCGCGGTGTAGATACGCGTCTGTCCCGGCGCTTTTTCGGAAGCGCGCAGTTCGCGCAGGATTTCGCCTGCGATCTTCTTGAAGGTTTCGAGGCCGCAGAACGCTTCCGGATCAATAACGATGAAGAAGTGCCCAAGGTGATACGGTTTCTTGTTGCCGTTTTCGTCGCGGTCGACGCACATCTTGAGGAAGCTGCCCGCCTGCAGCGCGGCGGAGAGAATTTCGACCACGGTAGCGTAGCCATAGCCCTTGTAACCCGCGAGGTCCTCGCCGATGCCGCCGAGCGGCGCGAGTGCGGCGGAACCGTCCGTGAGGCCCTTGAGGATCGCCGGGCTGTCCGTCATGGCGCTGCCGTCGCGGCCGATGACCATGCCGGCGGGTGTGTCCTTGCCGTTGCGGGCGTAGTATTCAATCTTTCCGCGCTGGCTGATGCTGGTTGCGCAGTCGAGCGTGAAGGGGAAGTCCTCGTCCGTCGGCAGGCCGAAGGTCAAGGGGTTGGTGCCGAGCATGTTTTCCACGCCGAAGGTCGGCGCAATGGACGGGCGGGCGTTGGTGCCGGAAATGCCGATCATGCCCTCTTTGACCGCCATGCTCGTCCAGTAACCGGCGATGCCATAGTGCGAGCTGTTGCGAATCGCCGCCATAGCCATGCCATACTTCTTCGCCTTTTCGATGATGGTCGTCATCGCCTTGTGGCTCGCGACCATACCCATGCCGTCGTGCGCGTCCGCAACGAGCGTGGTCGGCGTTTCGCGAACGACCTCGTAGTTCGTCACGGGGTACAGAATGCCCTGGTCGATGCGATCCAGATAGATGGGCTTAAAGCGGTTGCAGCCGTGGCTCTCAATGCCGCGGCGGTCGCTTTCGAGCAGCACATCCGTGCAAATCTTCGCGTCCTCTTTCGGTACGCCGTACGCAACGAACGTATCGATCATGAAGTGTTCCATCAAGTCCCAGGAAACATACGGTCTGGTTTCTGCCATAGGTCATTTTCCTCCTGTGTCAATATTCGTGATTGTGGAAAGTTGGTTGTGAATTCATCTTCGTGTCCCGGAGTTCTACGCGCGGACATGAAAAAAGGAGCATACACAAAAAACTTGTGCGCCGCTCCAAACTCCAAATCTCAGAGGAACTTTTGTACAGATTTATCATATAACCGTTGCTATCGTTTGTCAAACGTGTTTTTCGAAATTTCGCCGCAGGCTTGCGCTTTTTCGCTTTTTTCTGCTTATTGCAGATAAGCATTGCTTTTCGAAATTTCACCACAAGCTTGCGCTTTTTCGCTTTTTTCCATATGCTAGTAGCAGCATCTGCCCGAAGGGGGAAATCGCCTTGGAATCATCCGCCGCGCTGCTGCAAGAGCAGCTCCAGAATAACCCCGTCATTGCCACCGCCGGAAATGAGGAAGAGCTCGCACTCGCGCTGAAATCCGACTGCCGCGTGGTGTTTTTGCTGACGGGCAACGTCATGGACATTGGCGAGCTCACGCGCCGTGTACACGACGCGGGCAAGCTCTGCGTCATTCACCTCGACCTGATCGAGGGTTTTTCCAGCAAGGAGATTGCCGTGGACGCCGTCTGCCGCGAAACGCACGCGGAGGGAATCATCAGCACGCGCGGCACCCTGATCAAGCGGGCCAAGCAGCTCGGCATGGCGGCGATCCAGCGCGGGTTTATGCTCGACTCGCGGTCGCTCGCGAGCTTTGAAGCGCAGATCCAGCAGAGCAAGCCGGACTTTGTCGAGATTCTGCCGGGGCTGTTGCCAAAGGTGATTGCGACTTTACAGGCGCGCGTGGATATTCCGATCATCGCGGGCGGGTTCATCCACGAAAAGGAGGACGTCATCGCCGCCCTTTCGGCGGGCGCGCTCGCCGTCTCCGCCTCCTGTCCGGACATCTGGAGCATGTAGCTTCTAAATCAATCTGCGACTGCCCGCCGGGTTTTCGGCGGGTTTCTTCTTGTGTTCCAGTAGGATTACGGATACAGCACGAAGTAGACCTGCAACTGACTCGTCTGTAGATATCGCTCAATCTCGGAGACGGCAACGTCGTACGCCTGCTCCTTTGGGTAGCCAAAGATGCCGCTGGAGATCAACGGAAAGGCAACGGAATTCAGATGCATCGACTCGGCCAGTTGAAGGCAGTTTCGATAGCAGGCGCGAAGCTGTGCCTCCTCGCCGGATTCGCCGCCGCGCCAGACCGGGCCGACCGTATGCAGAATGGCTTTCGCGTTCAGGCGAAAGGCCTCCGTCGCGACCGCCTCGCCCACCGCGCAGTGCCCTATCTTGTCGCAGGCGGCGGCAAGCTCTCGCTCGCCCGCGGCGGCAAAGATTGCGCCGCAGACCCCGCCGCCCTGTCGCAGCGCGGAATTCGCGGCGTTGACGATTGCGTCCGCCGATAGTTTGGTAATATCTCCGTGGATGATCTGCAGTGGCAAGGGTTCACCCCTTCTTTCGTACTTTGTTGCTTGTATTTTATCACAATGGACAGAAGTTCGGATTGCTGTTGAGCAATCGTTTACGCACGTGCCTTTTTCGCGTCAAACTCCGGTAAAAAAGAAAACACAACGCACTAAGTGGAACTATGTTAGAATAGAATTAGAATGAAACTACGACGAGAGGAACCTCCCGCCATATGCCAAGCCTCAGCGCGAATCTGCTCAAACTGGAGCTTCGACTCGCAAAACCATTGGTTCGTTTTACCGGTATTGAACAGGCACGCGCCGCGCAGGATCAGCTCGGCCGTATTACCACGCGCCTGCTCAAGGACAAGGTTTCCTTTGAGCCGATTTCGTTTCCGGATTTCACCGCCTGTTTCGCGTTTTCCAACGACTGCGAAGGCTCCTGCGACCGCGCGATTCTGTATCTGCACGGCGGAGCCTACACGGCAGGCGGGCTGGACTACGCAAAGGGGTTTGGTGCGTTGCTCGCTTCCGAAACCAAGCTGAACGTATTTTGCGTGGCCTATCGCCTCGCACCGGAATATAAGTATCCCGCCGCGCTGAACGACGCGTTTACCGCCTACCGCTACCTGTTAGAGCGGGGCTATCTGCCAGAGCATATTACGCTGGCGGGCGAAAGCGCAGGCGGCGGACTCGCTCTGGCGCTTGCACTGAAAATTCGGGATGAGCAGATGCCGCTTCCAACCGGAATCGTCTGCATTTCCCCATGGACGGATCTCACGTTCTCCGGCGCGTCCTATCGGAACAACGTCTACCGCGATCCCTCGCTGATTCGCGAGTCGCTGGCCTACAGCGTCATCGCCTACGCCGCGGGGCATGAATACGAACCGTATGCTTCGCCCGCCTTCGGCGACTTTACCGGTTTTCCGCCATGCCTGTTCTTTGCTGGAAGCGACGAGATTTTGCTTTCGGACGCAAAGACCGTCCATTACAAACTGCAGCGCGCCGGGGTGCCGAGCGAGCTGATCGTTGCGGACGGCATGTGGCACGTCTATCCGCTCTATGGCACGCCGGAAGGAAGGCGCGCGCTCGTGCGCATGTCCGACTTCCTTCGGACCCGGCTCGGACTCGAGTCCGCTCTGCCGGCGTCCGCAATTGAACACTAACCCGCGAACAATGCGCGGCTAAAAAAGGAACTCACTGCTATGCCGAAAACAAAAAAGCCAGCGAAATGGATGAAGCTTGACAATGCGGCGCTGATTTATCCGGGAACGATGAACCGGAACTGGAACGCGCTCTTTCGTCTCTCCGCTACGCTGACGGAACCCATCGACGAGGACATTTTAGAGGTTGCGCAAAAACGCACGCTCCGCCGCCTGCCCTGGTTTGCCTACAAGCTCAAACGCGGGTTGTTCTGGTTCTATCTGGAACACAGCGACGATTTACCAAAGATTGAACAGGACGTCGGCAACCCTTGCGTTCGCATGCGCTTCAAGCGCAAGGAAAGCTTCTGCATGCGCGTGCGCTACTACCAAAACCGCATCGCCGTTGAATTCTTCCATGTGCTAACAGACGGAACCGGCGGACTGGTCTTTCTCCAGACGCTGGTTGCCGAGTACCTGCGCCTGAAATACGGTGCAAACATTCCGCGCGGGGACAAGGTGCTGGACTGCTCCGAAGACCCGAAACCGGAAGAGGCGGAGGACAGCTTTGCCGTCCATTCCGGAAAGATTACGCAGTCGCGCAAGGAAGTAAAGGCTTACCACATCAAGGGGACCGATGAGCGCGCCGGCTTTGTGCACATCATCACCGGCTCGATGAACGCCAGCGATGTGCTGGCAAAAGCGCGCGAAAAGAACGTGACCGTAACGGAGTACCTCACCGCCGTGCTGATTCTGTCGATCGACGCGATTCAGCGCCGGAAAGTTCCGCAGGAGCACCGCTATCAGCCGGTGAAGATCTCGGTTCCCATCAACCTTCGAAGCATCTTTCCGAGCAAGACGCTGCGCAACTTCGCGAATTACGCCAACGTCGGAATCGATCCACGGCTCGGCGAGTATACTTTCGACGAGGTGCTCAACATCGTTCACCATTCCATGGCGATGGAGGTCACGAAGAAGCTGCTCAACGTCAAGATCACAACCAACGTGCAGACCCAGAAAAACACCCTGTTACGCCTGACGCCGCTGTTCATCAAGAATATGGCGATGAAGATTGCCTATTCCCAGGTCGGCGACGTGCTCTCAACCACCACGCTGAGCAACCTCGGCGTGACCAAACTGCCCAAGGAAATGGAGCAGTATATCCGCCGCATGGACTTTATTCTTGGCCCGCCGGCGGACAACCGCGTGAACACCGCGGCGCTGACCTACAACGGCAGGCTGCGGTTTAACTGCACGCGCATCATCGCCGAACCGCTTCTGGAGCGCGAGTTCTTTACGCGGCTGGTCAAACTCGGCATCCCCGTGAAGGTAGAAAGCAACCAGATGGAATAATCCATCTGCAACCGGACATTTTGTTTCGTAAGACGAAAAGGAGCAACCCATATGAGTTATTGCGTCAACTGCGGCGTTGAGCTGCAAAAAAGTGAGCCGCGCTGCCCGCTCTGCGGCACGGAGGTCATCAACCCCAACGAGCTGCGCGAGGAAAAGCCTGCGCGTCCGTATCCGAGCCATGTGGAGCACCTCGACAAAACCGTAGACCGGCGCTACATCGCCTCGTTTATATCGCTGCTGATGCTGATTCCGCTCTTTACGGTTATGCTCGCAAACGTTCTCGTCTCCGGCAAGCTCAGCTGGAGCTATTATGTGCTCGGCGGCGAGCTGGTTGCCTTTACGGTATTTCTGCTGCCCATGATCGCGCGGATGCCAAAGATTCTATACGTGGTGATCGACGCGGCGGCGGTCGGCGTACTGCTACTGCTGATTCAGGTCATCGCGCAGGGCAACTGGGACTGGCTGCTGCTGCTGGGACTTCCGATTACCGCATTGGCGGCGTTGATGAGCTGGTTCTTCTGCATCATGGCGGGGCCAAACTTTAAGCTGCCCATTCTCGTTCGCTTCGCCTTCGGGTTGGTTTGCATCGGGCTGCTCGTGGTCGCAATTGAGTTTCTCATTGGCCTCTACCAGCACGCAATCGCCTGGCCGACGTGGTCGCTTTACGTGCTCTTCCCGTGTCTGGTGCTGGCTTCGTCGCTGCTGCTGCTCAACCGGCGCGCACGGGTGAAGGAAGAGATTAAGAAGAGATTCTACTTTTAAGAATAACTCCGAACACCAAGCTCACCCAGATTATTGTTTTATAATCTGGGTTTTTTATTCTGCCAAATAACTATGATCAAAGTGTTGAAACAGCAATGTAACTAATATATACTCGAATAATACTATCAATAGTAATATAAGACATTTTATTGTTACTAGAATTCTATGGAGGCATTCAATATGAGAATGGATCTAGTTAGTTTGCATGTTGACAGATTGATAGTTCACGAAGTTCCAAAGAAGTTCTCAAAAGTTTATTCTAGGAGTAATCCCGATCTCGAAGAAGACGAGATTATATTGAGCGAGATTCCAACAGAATTTGATAGTGAATTAGTCGGGTTCTTTTACGAGAGAATCGCTAGCACTATCGGATCATCAAGCGCCTTCGACATAGAACTTGATCCACAATATTCTAATAATATGACTCAAATCGCCATTCGTGAGTATTTCGAATTTGGCAACAAGAATGGATTTCCTTTAAGCGATGACGAGAGCATTCGCATAACTCAGAATATTGCTAAGTCATTACATGATGTTCAGACTGCTAGAAACCCTGGTGGAATTCTCCTTTTTATTCCATGCCATAACCAATCTCAACATGGAATCGCTATCTTAAAAGTCGAAAGAGAAGCCGGTGTTAGAATTTTAAGGGAAAAAACTACACAAGGAAAGTTTACATTCAACGCACAACATATTCGAGATTTAATGTTAACCAGTAAAACAAAGTTGTTTAAGATTGTTTTATTCTATTCTTATGAAAATGAGATTTCGGGAATTGTATGTGACCAGCAGCAAGGAACAATAAACAATAGAGATGTCGCTGATTTTTTTCTAACTGGATTTCTTGGTTGTAAACTAAAAACCGCAGCATATTTGTCAACAAAAGACTTTTACGAAGCTGTAACTAATTATATAAATAGTGGGATTCTAACCGACTCTGAGAAACTAGACGTTCGTACACATCTTATTTCTGAAATATCCGATAATTCTTTAACGCTAAATGTGTTATCATTTGCTCAAAGAGCAATTCCAACAGGGAAGATTCAAGGATTTATGGAATTAATGAATGCTAAGGGTATTAGTAGTACCTTTCAAAAGGATTGTTCTTTAATTTTTGATCGAGTTTCTAAAGTAAAGTATGAATTTGAATGTGGTATCAAACTCACCGGTACTGAAGAAGCTATGAAGGAGAAACTCCGAGTGATTCCTAGTATAAATGGAAGCACTAAGTTTGAAATTACGGATCATCTAAAGAGAGTAGATTGATATGGATTTAGCAACTACTGCACGGGAGCGCTGGCTCTTAGAAAAACCAGTTTATACTTCTGTTGGAGAAGATATAAAAGAGTCAATTACACTTGAGTTAAAGAAACATGGTATTAGTACGTTGATTTCCTCAAGGGTAAAAGAAACCGACAGTCTACTGAAAAAGATCGTTCGAAAGAATTCATTATACGACTCCATACATGACAAGGTTGGCGTTCGAATTGTAGTACCTTTTAAAAAGCAAATGAACGAAATAGACACAATAATATGTCAGCTCTTCAAAGATG
This sequence comes from Christensenella sp., assembly GCA_034927595.1. Classification (GTDB taxonomy): domain Bacteria; phylum Bacillota; class Clostridia; order Christensenellales; family CAG-138; genus UBA7703. The sequence continues at coordinate 3,657 of JAYFPQ010000095.1, read as the reverse complement.
AGTTGCGAAAAAGAGAGGATATGTCAGAGAAACTTGGAGAAGCTATATTTGGTTACCAATCAATTCACTATGATATATGCAAGAGAATTGGTGAAATAGAATACTTTTGCGAACTGCAATTACGAACGATATGCCAAAACAACTGGTCCGAATTATCCCATACTTTAGCTTACAAAACAGAGATAGAATTACCTCTAGACATAAAACGGGAACTAAATGCATTAAGTGCAGTATTCGAGTTGGCGGATAATCAGTTTCAATTAATAAACAATCTTATTGAAGGATTACCTGACGCAAACCCAATACGATTAATTAATTATCTTGAACCTTTTTTTTACTCTAATATCGGTGCCGAGTATGATCGTGAGTTAACGGCGTATTTCTTGAAGGACATTCAAATAGCATATGATAATGAGAATCCAAAACTCAAAATTGACAGCTTTATAGCCAAATTTGAACAAAGGGTAATCGATGTTGTTAAGTCAAATTCTGATAACCTTTATTTCACGCAACCTGAGATAGTAATTATTCTTGAGCGACTATCTAATAGCAAATACAGCTTCATTGATTTTTGGAACAACTTGTATCCAAATGATGACCTAGAAAAAATCGCAAATGCATGGGGTACATCAATAACATAAAGAAACCGCCTTTCGGCGGTTTCTTTGTTTGTGTTTCGTTATTTCGTTTCTTCTTCGTTCTTCGGCTCGGCGGGAGCTTCCGGCTTCGCTTCGGCGGGGGCTTCCGGCATCGTGGCCTTCGGCTCTTCTTCCTCCGCGTCGAACACCTCGTCGTCTCCGCCCTTTTTGCTCTTCTTCTTCGGCTCTTCCTCCACCGGAATCGGCAGATCGAGCACGGTCTTTTTCAGCACGCCGCAGGCAACGAGCACCAGCAGCACAACACCGCCCGCAAACACGAAGATGCTGATGAACTGCGAGGTGGACAGAGCGCCCACGAACCCGCGCTCGTCGCTGCGGAAGAACTCGATGGCAAAGCGCCATGCCCCGTAGAGCACCATGTACCAGCCGGAGACCGTTCCAAACGGCTTCCTCTTCTTGAGCAGCACGACGAGCAGAATCGTCAGCAACACCAGAAACGCCGCTTCCATCAACTGCGTCGGCAGCAACGGAATTCCGGCCGGAGCCATACCGCCCGCGGGGAACACGACGGAGATGGGCGTTTCGCATTCCATGCCGTAGCAGCAGCCCGCAAAGTGGCACCCGACGCGGCCAAACGCCTGCCCGAGCACCAACCCGGGAATCGTGTAGTCCGTAAACGCAAAGAACGGCAGCTTCTTCCGCGCGGCAAAGATGCCGACGCCGATCAGCCCGCCAAGCAGCGAACCGTAGAAGACGAATCCTTCCCGGAGTGTGCGCAGCAGAAACGCGGGATCGGCAACGACCTGCTTCCATTCCACGAGCCAATACAGAATCTTGGCGCCGAGAAACCCGGAGATCACCGCCCAGATGATCACGCTGAGCACGTGGTCTTCCGAGAAGCGGGTATACTTTCGCGTCAGCGCCAGCAGGACGAACGCGGCAAGCATGCCGCTGGCGGACAGAACGCCATACATTGGAATGATAAAACCAAAGACGGTAAATGAAGGTAACATACTGCTCCTTATCGGTTCGGTTCGAACTAGAAGATTTCCGGCAGAACGATGTAGTGCCAGAGTCCGGCCGCGGCGGCAATGCCAAACGCGATGACGAGAATCGTAACCACGATCGACAGAATGCCCGCGATGAGGCCGACGACGCTGGTGACGTATCCGGCGGTGTTCATGCTGTTTTCCTTAAAGCCGTGCGCTTCGGCGAACCGGCGGTTCGAGCGGCTCATGGTCAGGCCGACGATGGCGAGCACGAGGCCGACAACCGGGAACCAGGTGACCACCAGGCTCACGATGCCGAGCACCATTGCGGTAACCGAGGACTTGTTGTGCGCCTGCTGTTCGGGGGTAAGCGGTTCAGAATACTGTTCCATAATGACGCCTCCTTACAAAAATTGAATGACGTTATGAGTGCATTTGTGCGTGTTTTGCCGCGAAAACATCGCGGCTCGGAACGGATACGATTGTATCACGATTTTGAAAGGGCGTAAAGCGATTGCCCGTTTGCCGCCCGCTTGATTGACAAACCACCTCAAAAAGGATAAGCTACATATTTAGGATAGTTTCGGAGGACATTGTTTCATGCAGGATCGCTACGACCCACAGGCGATAGAGCCCAAGTGGCAGAAAATCTGGGCGGACAGCCATTGTTTTGAGGCGAAAACCGACCCAACCCAACGCAAGTATTTTCCCATGATTGAGTTTCCCTACCCTTCCGGGCAGGGTCTCCACGTCGGCCATCCGCGTCCGTTCACCGCGATGGACGTCATTGCGCGCAAGCGCCGCATGGAGGGCTACAACGTGCTTTACCCGATCGGGTACGACGCCTTCGGCCTGCCGACGGAGAACTACGCGATCAAGACGGGCATTCACCCGTCCAAGGTGACGCACGACAACATCATCCGCTTCCGCAACCAGCTGCAGCGGCTCGGCTATTCGTTCGATTATTCGCGCGAGGTCAACACGAGCGACCCGGATTATTATAAATGGACGCAGTGGATCTTCCTCAAGTTCTTTGAGAAGGGGCTAGCCTACAAGGCGGAGATTCCGATCAACTTCTGCACGAGCTGCAAGGTTGGCCTTGCCAACGAAGAGGTGGTCGACGGCGTTTGCGAGCGCTGCGGCGGCGAGGTCGTCCGCATGGTTCGCTCGCAGTGGATGCTCAAAATCACCGCCTACGCCCAACGCCTGATCGACGATCTGGACACGGTGGACTATCTCGAAAAGATCAAGGCACAGCAGATCAACTGGATCGGCCGCAGCGAAGGCGCGCTGGTCAAGTTTGCGCTCGACGGACTCAACGACGAGCTGATCGTCTTCACCACGCGCCCGGACACGCTCTTTGGCGCGACGTATATGGTCGTGTCTCCGGAGCATCCGCTCATTGAGCAGTACGCCGGTAAAATTACGAACCTCGACGAGGTGCGCGCCTACCAGAAGGCCGCCGCGATCAAGAGCGATTTTGAGCGCAGCGAGCTGGTCAAGGACAAGACGGGCGTTCCGCTCGGCGGCATCTACGCGATCAATCCGGTCAACGACGAGACGATTCCCGTCTGGATTTCGGACTATGTGCTCATGGGCTACGGCACGGGCGCGATTATGGCGGTTCCGGCGCACGACGAGCGCGACTATGCGTTTGCCAAGGCGTTTGATCTGCCGATCATCGAGGTCGTCGCGGGCGGCGACATTACCACCGAAGCCTACACCGAGTGCGAGCACGGCAAGATGGTCAACTCCGGCTTCCTCAACGGCATGGAGGTGTCCGAAGCGATTCCCGCGATCATCGATTTCCTTGTAAAAAAAGGAATCGGCGAGCGTAAGGTGAACTTCAAACTCCGCGACTGGGTCTTTTCGCGCCAGCGTTACTGGGGCGAACCGATTCCGCTCGTCTACTGCGAGCACTGCGGCTGGGTGCCGATTCCCTACGACCAGCTCCCGCTCGAACTGCCGATGCTGGACGATTTTACGCCCACCGACGACGGCAGCAGCTGTCTGGCGCGCGCCAAGGACTGGCTGCACACCACCTGCCCCAAATGCGGCGGCCCCGCGAC
>JAYFPQ010000064.1:0-3214 GCA_034927595.1 Christensenella sp. | reverse complement strand
ATGCCAAACGGTCACGGCGGGTCGCGAATAGGCGCGGGGCAGAAGAAAAAACCGCTTGCGGACAAGATGCTCGACGGCAACCCGGGCAAGCGCAAGCTGACCGTCGTGGAGTTTCCCAACACCGCCAATCTTCAGGGCAACGATATGCCGCTGCCGAGGGAACTGCTTTCCGCGCGGCAGAAGGATGGGCGTAACCTCGAAGCGGCGGAGATCTTTGCGATCACTTGGGACTGGCTCGACCAGCGCGGCGCGGCGAGGATCGTCTCTCCGCAGTTGCTGGAGCGATATGCCATGAGCGCCGCGCGCTGGATTCAGTGCGAGGAAGCGGTCACAGATTACGGCTTCTTAGCGAAACATCCGACGACGGGCAGCGCGATCCAGTCCCCTTACGTGGCGATGAGCCAGAATTACATGGCGCAAACGAACCGACTCTGGTACGAGATCTTCCAGATCGTGAAGGAGAACTGCGCCGCCGACTACACTGGTGCGAATCCGCAGGACGACGTTATGGAGCGACTGCTGACCGCGCGCAGGGGGAAATGAATATGGATGAAGTACAAGCGTTCATTCGCGCTTTGAAATACCACCACCTGACGAGCCAGCAACGAAAAACGCTGCGCGGACAAGCGCTCGCGGGAAATCTTACAGCGGCGCAGGTCGGCCTACGGAAAATCGTCTCGAAAGGAGTACAGCATGGTCATTCAAACGCTGTCAGCCGATAAGCTTGTTCCGGCGGATTACAATCCCCGCAAAGATCTGAAGCCCGGCGACCCGGAATATGAGAAGCTGAAACGTTCGCTTTCAGAGTTTGGATATGTGGAGCCGGTCATCTGGAATCAGACTACCGGCCACGTTGTCGGCGGGCACCAGCGACTAAAGGTGTTGATCGACACCGGTGTGACCGAGGTCGAATGCGTTGTCGTAGAAATGAGCGAAGACAAAGAGAAAGCGCTCAATGTCGCACTGAACAAGATCAGCGGCGAGTGGGATAAAGAAAAGCTCTCCCTGCTGATCTCCGATCTGCAGCTTGCGGATTTCGATGTATCGCTGACCGGTTTTGATGCTCCTGAGTTAGATGCGCTGTTCAAGGACGCGCAGCGCGCCGATGTTCACGATGATGATTTCGACGTGGACGCTGCGCTTAAAGAACCTGCGATTACGAAAACCGGCGATCTTTGGTTGCTCGGCAAGCATAGGCTTGTCTGCGGCGACAGCACGAAACGCGATGTGTTCGACCTGCTCATGGACGGCGGTCAAGCAAACCTTGTGGTCACCGATCCTCCTTATAATGTGAACTACGAAGGCAGCGCGGGAAAGATCAAGAACGATAACATGACTGATTCCGCGTTCTACGAGTTCCTCCTCGCATCGTTTCAGAACATGGAAGCGTGTATGGCGAACGCCGCGTCGATCTATGTATTCCACGCGGACACCGAGGGTTTGAACTTCCGCAAGGCATTCTCGGAAGCGGGGTTTTATCTCTCCGGCACCTGCATATGGAAGAAGCAGACTCTGGTGCTCGGTCGAAGCCCATATCAGTGGAGGCATGAACCGGTTTTGTTCGGCTGGAAGAAAAAAGGAAAGCACGAGTGGTACGCCGACCGGAAACAGACAACGATCTGGGAGTTCGACAAACCGAAACATAACGCCGACCATCCGACCATGAAGCCTGTAGAACTATTGGCATATCCGATTTTGAATTCCAGCATGGCGAACTGCGTCGTGCTTGACCCGTTCGGCGGCAGCGGCAGCACCATGATTGCTTGCGAACAGACAGATCGCATCTGTCGCATGATCGAGTTGGACGAGAAGTACTGCGACGTGATTGTGAAGCGGTATATCGAGCAAGTTGGTTCGCCGAAGGACGTCACTCTAGTTCGTGACGGTGTGGAAACGCCTTACGCGGAGGTTGCGCATGCGTGAACTGACGCTTGGCAGTCTGTTCGACGGCAGCGGCGGATTTCCGTTTGGCGGTCTGCTTTGCGGGATACGCCCTATATGGGCAGCGGAGATCGAACCGTTCCCGATCCGCGTCACGACGAAGCGGATTCCGCTCATCCGGCATCTGGGCGACGTGTCGCGTATCGACGGAGCACTGATTGAGCCGGTTGATATCATCACGTTCGGCTCGCCTTGCACCGATCTGTCGGTCGCGGGAAAGCGCGCGGGACTGTCGGGTTCGCAGTCCGGCCTGTTTCACGAAGCGATCCGGATCGTGCGGCAAATGAGGGAAGTAACGAATGGAGTATATCCAAAGTACATCGTGTGGGAAAACGTCCCGGGCGCGTTCAGCAGCAACGGCGGACAGGACTTCAAAGCGGTGCTCGACGCGATCGTCGGGATCGTCGCGCCGGGAGCCGAGGTGCCTGCGCCTGTGGACGGCAAGTGGCCATACGCCGACGTATATCTGGGAACAGGATGGAGCGTGGCATACCGCGTTGTCGATGCGCAATATTTCGGAGTCGCCCAACGCCGCCGTCGCATCTACCTTGTCGCAAGTTTTGTCGACGAACGCGCCGGAGAAATACTATTTGAGCGCGAAGGCGTGCGCAGGGATTTTACGCCGCGCTCAAGCCAGAGGCAAACACCTGCCGGAGATTCTCAGAGAAGCGTTGTCACGTCAGTTGGATTCGAACCCGGCGCGCTGAGGCGAATGGGCGGCCACGCATGGCCCGAAAGCGCAGGTTGTCTTCGCGCGGATATGGGCGACAACCAAACGGCGGTCGCCATAGAGAACCACCCGATCGACGGGCGTTGCAAGCTGGAGAAGGACGGTCTGGTTCAAACTCTTGCCGCGCGCATGGGAACGGGTGGGATGAACGTTCCGCTCGTTATGAACCGCGCGTTCGGCGTGTGCTCCGATGGCAGCAATGCCATGCGATCGAACAACCCCGAGAGCGGATTTTACGAAGCGGCCACCGCCCGTACGCTCGACGCGAACGGCGGTAGGCCGGATTGCAACCAAGGCGGTATCGCGGTTGTCGCGTTTACACAGAACCAGCGTGATGAAGTGCGTGATCTCGGTGGTGTCGCCGGAGCGTTATCCGCGAATACGGGAATGAAGCAGCAGCCTTATGCGCTGCAGGGCAGCATGATCGGGCGAAGTGACCGCAACGGTCCGCAAGGCGACGGCGTGAACGAAGGCGTATGTTTTACGCTCAATACTTCTGATCATCATGCCGTGTGCTACCCCGATCGGGTCGGCTGTCTCTGC
>JAYFPQ010000030.1:0-15818 GCA_034927595.1 Christensenella sp. | reverse complement strand
TGCTTCGGGCCTCTGCCCATATACTCAATTTCGAACTTGCTAACCGCTTCGCTGATCTTTGCCTCTGCTTGTCCCTTTGTCACAATATCACCACGTATATCATTTAATCATATGTATAACTCATCGTCAAGAGGAAATTTGTAATCCAGTTGACAGAATGGCCCGAAAGCATCTAGGTTCTTTCATCGACTTATGCTCGCTCCCAGTCATAGGACATTCGGCATATTTGATTATGTCAAGCCGTATTATTCTCAAATTTGCATAAAAGCAGACAATATGTATCGAATTTTTCAAATTAAGTTTTCAGGATGAATGCCTGAACATGAACTGGTTTATGTCTCTGGAGGACGCCAGAGACAAAGTAGAGCGCTGGCGAAGGGACTACAACGAGTTCCGTCCGCACAGCGCACTAACATACCTGACACCGGCCGAATTTGCCCGAAACTCGGGCCTTGAGGCCGTTTAAACATCGATTTTTTCTCATTCAGGCTGGACTACTCTTTGGGGGACGCCTCAAAACATCGATTTTTTCTCACTCAAAGTGGACTACTCTTTGGGGGACACCTCACTCAAAGTGGACTACTCTTTGGGGGACACCTCAACATCGATTTTTTTCTCGTTCAAAGTGGACTGCTCTTGGGGGGACACCTCAATACATGCTTGTAGTGTTCTTCGGCAATCGTTCTGTCGATCGTCAGTACTTTTACGTCCGTAATGACCAATTCTTTACGCTCTAATCGCAGAATGATCTCCCCGACCAGTCGGCGACGAATTGCGTCCGGTTTAAGGATTACAAGCGTTTGCTCCATCGATCCCTCCTGTTTCCAAACATTTGTTAAGGTAATTTGCCCAGTTCTTCGTCAATGGCTGCCGCGGCGGTTTTGCCCGCGCCCATGGCGAGGATGACGGTCGCGGCGCCGGTGACCGTGTCGCCGCCCGCGTAAACGTGGTCGCGGCTGGTCTTGCCTGTGCATTCGTCCACGATGCTGCCGCCCCATTTTTCGGTGGCAAGTCCCGGCGTGGTGTTCTTGATCAGCGGATTCGGGCTGTTACCGATCGCGATCACGACGGTATCGACGTCGATCGTGTGCTCGCTGCCCGGCTTGACGACGGGGCGCCTGCGTCCGCTGGCGTCGGGTTCGCCCAATTCCATCTCCACACAGGTCATGCCCTTGACGTAGCCGTTCTCGTCGCCGAGAATCTCCGTGGGATTCGTCAGCATCTTGAAGATGATGCCCTCTTCCTTGGCGTGGTGCACTTCCTCGACACGGGCGGGCATCTCCGCCTCGCCGCGTCGATAGACGATATCGACGTTCTCCGCTCCCAGCCGCTTTGCGCTTCTCGCCGCGTCAATCGCGACGTATCCGCCGACGACGACCGCCGCGTTATTGCCGACCTGCACGGGCGTATCCGAATTCGGGAAGCTGTACGCCTTCATCAGGTTGATGCGCGTCAAAAACTCATTTGCGGAATACACGCCGTTGAGGTTTTCGCCGGGGATTCCCTGAAAGCGCGGAAGTCCCGCGCCGCTGCCGACGAACACCGCGCTGTAGCCTTCTTCGTTGAGCAGTTCGTCAAGCGTGATGCTGCGGCCAACGACCATGTTGGTCTCGATCTTCACGCCCATGTCTTCGAGAATGCGAATTTCGTCCCGCACGAGCTGCTTGGGCAGACGGAATTCGGGAATGCCGTAGACGAGCACGCCGCCGGGGGTATGGAGCGCCTCAAAGATCGTCACTTCATATCCGAGCTTGCGGAGGTCTCCCGCGCAGGTCAGTCCCGCGGGGCCGCTGCCGACGATGGCGACCTTCTTGCCGTTGTCGGGCAGGGGAACAGGCGTCTCCATGCCGTGCGTCATGGCATAGTCCGCGACGAAGCGCTCCAGACGACCGATGCCGACCGGCTCGCCCTTGATACCGCGCACGCACTTCTCCTCGCACTGTGTCTCCTGCGGGCAGACTCTGCCGCAGACGGCGGGCAGCGCGTTGGTGGAGCGGATGACCTCGTTGGCCTCCATGAACTTGCCCTGAATCACCAGCTGGATGAATTCCGGGATGCGGACGTTGACAGGGCAGCCCGCCACGCACGGCTTATGCTTGCAGTTGAGGCAGCGCGTCGCTTCTTCGATGGCCATCGCCTCGTCGTAGCCCTGCGACACCTCTTCAAAGCTGCAGTTGCGGATATCCGGATCCTGCTCGCGCGCGGGCAGCTTGGTCAAACTCATATTCGGCATAGATCAGTTCCCTCCCCGCGAAGACTGCAGTTCGACATTTTTGAGGTTGCAGGCCTTGCATTCGAGGCTCTGCGCCTCCTCTTTGCGATACATCCTGCCGCGGGCGATGGCTTCGTCCCAGTCGATCAAAAAACCGTCGAAGTCGGGCCCGTCCACGCAGGCAAACTTCATCTCGCCGCCGACGGTGACGCGGCAGCAGCCGCACATGCCTGTGCCGTCGATCATGATGGGGTTCATCGAGATCACGGTGGGGATATTGCGGGGTTTGGTGATATTCACAACCGCGCGCATCATGACCAGCGGGCCAATCGCGATCACGTGGTCATATTCTTTTCCTGAATTCAGCAGCTCTTCCAGCGCGGTGGTGACAAAACCCTTGTGCCCGTTGCTGCCGTCGTCCGTCATGACGTAGAGGTTCGTGCTCGCTTCCTTCAGCTCGTCCATGAGGATCATCAGGTCGGTGTTGCGGAATCCCACGATGACGTCCACCTCCGCGCCCATATCGTGCAGGGCTTTCGCCTGCGGATACGCGATGGCGACGCCCAGACCTCCGCCGATGACCGCGACCTTTTTCATGCCGTCGAGGTGGCTCGCGACGCCCAGCGGGCCCACGAAGTCCAGAATGCTGTCGCCTTCGTTCAGCACGTCCAGCCTTTTGGTCGTGTAGCCGACCTTCTGGTAGATGATGGTCACCGTGCCGCGCGCGGGATCGGTTCCCGCTACGGTCAGCGGTACACGCTCTCCGTTGTCGTCCACGCGCAGGATGATGAACTGCCCCGGCTTCGCCTTTTTCGCGATGTAGGGCGCCTCGATTTCCATGAGTGTCACAGTATCGTGCAGAGCACGCTTTGCTGCTATTCTATACATCAATGTCTCCCGTTATTCGTCTTGTTTTTTGATCAAATCTGTGTTCGTTTTGTCCGGATTTGTGAGGTATGTCGTTGAATCCGTAAAAACAAGGTCCATGCTTCGGTCATGGGGTTCGGGTTGAATTTTTCTCGATTTCTGCAACTCAAATGCTACCGCTGCGACGGTCGCGTTACTGCAAAGCGGCAGGTATCGGTCGTAATATCCGCCGCCCATACCGATACGGTTCCCCACTTCGTCAAACGCCGTACACGGGCACAGCACCAAATCGATTTCCGCCGGATCAATCTGAATCGCGGTTTCAAGCGAAGGCTCTAGGATACCAAAGCTGCTTCGCTGCCAGTCTTGGTCGGAACCCGGATACAGCGCAATCATCTCTGTTGCGCTGATGCAATTCGGATATACAATTCGTTTACCCAAACGTTTTGCATGCTCTTCCAGTTCATGCAAATCCGCTTCCGCTTTCATCGCCCGATAACTCATGACGGTCTTCGCATGGAGAAAAAATGCGCTTTCCACGATTCTTTGCACGATCGCCTGTGATCTTGCGGTTCTTTGGTTTTCAGACATCGCATTCCGTAAACGGATGCTCTCATTCCTCAGCCATTTTTTATAGGCATGCGGGAAAATGGATCGTATCGCTCCAGCCAAATACAGCGACCCGAACGCGACGATAGGGCTGCCTTTTGCGGTAGTGCATGCGGCAATGATGCCGCTTTCCGCATCACGAAACGCCTTCGCTTTGATCTCAAAGCCCGCCAGCATACTCGCCAAAGTCTCTGCGGGCAGCGCTCTGTCGCTGTCTGGTGTCAGACAAACGACCTCTTTGATGCGATGAGAAATCAAGTTCAGCATTTTCAGATAGTCTTTATCCCGCAGCACTCCAGTCAGGAATACAACCTTCCGTTCGTGGAACAGTGTTTGCAAACTCTGCTCCAGCATTTCGACGCATTGCGGGTTATGCGCACCGTCAAGAATGAAAAGCGGCGCTTCGTTGAGTATTTCCAGTCGGGCAGGCCATTTGGTATTGACTAACCCATTCCGAACAGCATCCGCAGGAATTCCCCAGCCCCTTGCCTGCAGTTGTTCCACGGCGCTCAATGCGACAACAGCGTTCCAAATCTGGTGACGCCCGAGCAGGTTAATCCGCAGCTGCTTTTGCTGCTTCCAATCGAATACGGAGCCCTCCAGCGACTCCTCTCTCACCAGAAGATCGCTTGTGTCGGCGCGAACAAAAGTCGCGTTTCGCTGCGCACATGCTTCTTCAAACACGGATTCAACGGACGGCAGCTGCGGGTAAAAGACAACGCTTCCGCCGCGCTTGATGATCCCCGCCTTCTCCGCGGCGATTTCCTGCAGCGTGTCTCCGAGCACCTCGGTGTGCTCCAGCCCGATGTTCATGAGAATTGCCAACTCGGGCACGGGAATCACATTTGTTGCATCCAGCCGTCCTCCGAGGCCGACTTCCAGAACGACGATATCGCATTTCTGCTGCCGGAAGTAGAAGAATGCCATTGCGGTGATGACCTCAAACTCGGTCGGTTTGTCATCCATTTGTTCGACAGCGGTTTTCACTTGTTCGGCAGTACGGATCAGATCTTCGTCAGAAATGTCCGCTCCATCGATCTTCATCCGTTCGTTGACACGCAGTAAGTGCGGTGAGGTGTAGAGCCCCGTACGGTAGCCTGCCGCCGTCAGAATCGATGCTAGCATTGCGCAGACGGAACCTTTCCCGTTCGAGCCCGCTACATGAACGAACCGTAATTCCTCCTGTGGCTTTCCCAGGCGGAACATGAGTTCCTGCATGCGCTCTAGTCCAAGACGGCTTCCCATCCAGCTTGTCGAGTGGATAAAATGCAGCGTCTCCTCTATACCCATTGCATCGCCTTCTTTCTCATAAACTCTCCCAGCGTTTTGACCATCAGCCCGATCACCAGCAGTTCGACCGGAATCATCACCGCACACTGCAAGAGTCTGGTGACCAGTAGTGGAGTAAATGGAGAATCATACAGCACCGAGATCCAATAGGTATTCATCAGCAGGCTTAAGATTAGCTGATGAATCGAAACGGAGATCAGAATCTTCCAGAACGGTTGGTCTTTGTGCAGGAACAGGCCATACAGAATTCCAACCAGAGCCGCAGTCAGCGTAAAGCCCGGGAAGTATGCCCCAATCGGGAATAGAATCGCGCCAAGGAAATCCGCCAGTGCGGCGACGATTGCGGCGCGCACAGGTCCTAAGACGATTGCCGCGATGACGACGGGGAGGAATGCGAAACCGATTTTCATATCCCAAACGGAATAGGAAAGCATTCTGGAGAGCACGATTTCCATGGCAACTAATGTTGCCATGACCACAATTGACTGAATCGAAATGATCTTTCTGCTTTTTTGAAGCGTTTGCTCCGACATAATAATATCCTCCTTTGCAGTAAGCCGCAAAGGAGGGCTTTATCCTCACATATACGGCAGTGGATGCGGAACGTCATCGCGGAACACGATAGCTCCTTCGTCCGGCGGCGACTTCCCATCCACCGGCACTTAACGCGACGAACCTACTCTGCGACGATTCCTTATATTTTGTTCTATCTTTGTCTCGCTTACCCCTTCTTTCTGTTCGCTGCCCAGAGGGTAGCGCCGAGCGCAACGCCGCCGACGATGTTGCCCAGTGTCACAGGCAGCAGGTTTTTAGCGAGAAAGTTACCCCAGGTCAAAACACCTGTGTCGATACCAGCTTCCAGCGCAAGCGCTGCATATTTCGGCACCGTAAGAGCAAATAGCCCCGCAGGAATAAAGAACATATTCGCTACACAATGCTCAAACCCGCAAAGAACAAACATCGCAACCGGAACATAAGCGCCAACAGCTCTGCCTGCAACATCCTTCGCACAAAGGGATAATACCACTCCCGCACAGACAAGTACGTTGCAAAAGATGCCCGAAACGAATGCGTTCCAAAACGGCATGGAACATTTCAGCGCGGCAAGTTTGATCGCATATTCACCAAGCGCTCCTGCGGAATAGTTCATCTGCCCGAAGAACGCGCATCCTACCGCAAGCAACACCGATCCGGCAAAGTTCCCGATGTATACGGCGACGAGGTTTTTCAGCATGCCGCCGATGGTCGCTTTCCGTTCCAGAACGGAAATGCTGATCAGGCAGTTGCCCGTAAAGAGTTCCGTTCCGGTCATGATGATTGTGATCAGGCCGAACGGAAACAGAAGACCGCTCACCAGACGAATCAGGCCGACGTTTGTCAGAGAGTGCGAAACCGTGCTCGTCACAGCACCGCCCAGGCCGATAAACAATCCGCCGAAGATGCCCAGCAGAAACAGCTTCCAAACCGGCGCATTGGACTTCTTTTCGCCGATCAGCGCGTAATTTTCTACAAACTCGGCAGGCGTAAAATAGTTCATCTCTTCTGTTTCCTTTCCGCAGCTTCGATGACATGCTTTACAAGAACTGAGGTCGTCACGGTTCCGACGCCGCCCGGCACGGGTGTAATCGCGCCTACGATATGCTCCGCCTCACCAAAGTTGACATCCCCGCACAGGTTCCCCTGATCATCAACATTGATACCAACGTCGATCACAGTCTGTCCTTCGGAGAAGTACTCTTTCCCGACGATTCCAGCGCGCCCAGCCGCGACAATCAGTATCTCCGCCTGTCGACAAACGCCGGGCATATCGACGGTCTTCGTATGGCAAACGGTAACCGTCGCGTTTCGTTGAATCAGCATCATCGCGGCGGGTTTCCCAACCACGAGCGATCGTCCGATAATCGTTGCTCGTTTGCCTGTTGTTTCAATCCCGTAGTAGTCGAGAATCTCCATGCACGCAGCCGGCGTACACGGCGGGAAGCCCTGCTTTGTTCCGGCATATACACCCGCGAGCGAACCATCCGTGATACCGTCCACATCCTTCTCGGGCAGCAGCGCGTTTCGAATGGCTTCATCGTTAAACTGCTTTGGCAGTGGTCGAAACAACAAGCATCCATGGATGCGATCGTCGGAATTCACCGCTTCGATCACCCGAAGCAAGTCTTCCTGCGCGGCGTCTTGCGCCAACATGAATTTCCGCACGGTCACGCCGACTTTTTCACATCGCTTCTCCGCGCCGTTTTCATATGCGATGTCGTCTCCGCGTTCGCCCACACGCACGATCGCGAGGCAAGGAACGATCCCCTGCTCCCGCAAATCCGCCGCGCGCTTCGTCAGCGACTCGTTCATCGTTTGAACGACTTCTTTTCCTGATAACAGTTTCGCCATTTTGTCTCCTTATCGGAATCTCGCGAGGACGGAGGTCGTTATCGCGTCACTCATCGGTATATATTCCTCCAACATTGCACTCGCTTTTCGGTTGATCTCTTCTGCGTATGACCTGTCTGTCATAGCCTTTGTGTTGATGAATACATTCATCGAGGCGCTGGTCAAGGCGGCGCGGCAGCAGGCAGCCCCGCACCCCGCATCGCTGATCGCAATCGCGGTTCCCTTTTGCGCGAATTCGTCAATCAGAGCGATTGCTTCGCAGCAGCGCTCCATGATCGACAGCGGAACTGAACAGGCTTCCTTCAATGCTGCTTCCATGATCTTTGCTTTGTACGCCTGCTCCTCCGCCGTATCTTTCGGCAGACCATATGCACGTGAGAGAGGCTCAAATACCTCTGCGTCCCGCTCGATCAGGCTCAGCAGTTCCCGCTCGATCTCGCCGGCTTGTTTCTTGAGCCGTTCGATATCCTCCTGTACATCTGCATATTTCTTCTTGCCGAGTGTCAGGCTTCCCACCATGTCACCTAACGCCATGCCGATCGCGCCGACAAGCGCACTTGCTCCTCCACCGCCGGGCACAGGTGTGTTTGAAGCAAGCTTGAAGACGAAATCTTCGCAGGAGTATCGGGTCATTTTATTTTCTTCGTTGCTATTCAACATTCTTCTCTCCTGCGCGGCTTAGAATAATCCGGAAATCTTGCCGGTTTCGTCGACATCGATCTTTTCGGCGGACGGTACTTTCGGCAAGCCCGGCATGGTCATGATGTCTCCGGTCAGCGCAACGATGAAACCGGCTCCTGCGGATACCTTCAGGTTGCGAACCGTTACAGTAAATCCGCGCGGCGCTCCGAGGAGCTTCGCGTCGTCGGAGAAGCTGTACTGTGTCTTTGCCATACAGATCGGAAGATTGGCGAATCCGAGCTCCGTCAGCCGCGCTGCCTGCTTGGCTGCGTCTGCGGTCAGCATTACGCCGTCTGCACGGTAGACCCGTTTGCAGATGCTATCGAGCTTTTCGACGATCGTCGTCTCCAGCGCATAGCTGTTTTGGAAATTGTTAGGCTGTTCGCAGAGGCGCACGACTTCTTCCGCGAGTGCTTTGCCGCCCTCTCCGCCTTTTGCCCAGACTTCCGATAGCGTGACGTTTACGCCGAGCGCATGGCACTTGTCCTCAACCAGTTTCAACTCTGCAGATGTGTCGGTCGGGAAAGCGTTGATCGCGACCACACAAGGCAAGCCGAAGACCTTCGTTACGTTCTCAACATGCTGAAGAAGGTTCGGCAGTCCCTTTTCGAGTGCGGCGAGATTCTCACTGCCAAGATCCGCTTTCGCGACGCCGCCGTGATGCTTGAGCGCACGGATCGACGCTACGACGACCACCGCGGAAGGCTCGAGCCCCGCCATGCGGCACTTGATATCCAGAAACTTTTCCGCGCCGAGGTCGGCACCGAATCCCGCCTCCGTCACGGTATATTCGCCAAGCTTCATCGCAAGCCGCGTCGCCATAACGCTGTTACAGCCGTGCGCAATATTGGCAAACGGGCCGCCATGGACAAACGCAGGTGTACCTTCCAGCGTCTGCACGAGATTCGGCTTGATCGCGTCTTTCAAAAGAGCGGCCATCGCGCCTTCCGCGTGCAGATCGGCCGCAGTCACAGGTTTTTCGTCATATGTATACCCGACGATCATTCTGCCGAGACGCGCCTTGAGATCCGCGAGGCCGCTCGAGAGACACAGCACCGCCATAACCTCGCTCGCAACCGTAATGTCGAACCCGTCTTCGCGTGGCGTTCCGTTCACTCTGCCGCCGAGACCGTCCACGATATTTCGAAGCTGGCGGTCGTTCATATCCACCGCGCGCCGCCATGTAATACGACGGGGATCGATGTTCAGGCTGTTTCCCTGATAGATATGGTTATCCAACATCGCCGCGAGCAGGTTGTTCGCCGCGCCGATGGCGTGAAAATCTCCCGTAAAATGCAGGTTGATGTCTTCCATAGGAATTACCTGCGCATATCCGCCGCCTGCCGCGCCGCCTTTGACGCCGAACACCGGCCCGAGAGACGGTTCGCGCAGCGCGATGATCGACTTTTTGCCGATCTTTCTAAGACCATCACCCAAGCCCACGGTTGTCGTTGTCTTTCCTTCGCCCGCCGGGGTGGGTGTAATCGCCGTTACCAGCACCAGCTTGCCATCCGGACGATCCTTCAGATCCGTCAGCAGAGACAGGTCGATCTTCGCTTTGTTCTGTCCGTACTGCTCCAGATACTGTTCACCTACGCCCGCAACTGACGCGATCTCTTTGATGTTCTTCGGATTGACTGCCTGTGCTATTTCAATGTCGCTTTTGAATTCCATGGTATTCTCTCCTTTTAAATTCCCAGTTTTTGGCAAACGAATAGACTCTCAATTTCATGCGTTACCAGTGTATCGTTCATAACGTTTACCCGAAAGCCGCGAAACGTGCGATTTTTTCGCGAGAGAGACGGAAGATATGTTGGGTGCCAACACGGTATTGGGACTTGATATTGCTGTTTGAATCAGAATTCGCAGATTGATTTTTCAACTTGAATCAAAAAACCCGTATTCTCATATGGGTGGATTGCAAATTGTTCATTTACTTTGTAGGCTACTATGATATAAATGTGAGATTTACAATGACAGTAGCAACTGGAAAAAAACATTTGCTCAAATTAAGGCGCTATGCGTCATGAAAGCAGGAGGTTTCGGAATGTCTTTGAGTGTGGATTCCAAGGTGAAGGAACTAATGAATCATCCCGCCGCAGCGGATCTTCTTGAGACGTATTCCCCCGGGTTTAAAACCAATCCTCAGATGAAGATGGTACAGGGCTTGACGTTCCGCAAATTGGCCAGCTTCCCGCAGGCAGGTCTGTCGGCCGAAAAAGTGGAAGAGATCGACAAAGCACTGAAAGCGCTCGAATAATCGACAGCAACCAAAAAGGCCTCCCGCATCATCGCGGGAGGTCTTTTTAACCGTACGAATCAATCAAGTGTCGGCGTGCATTGTATGATTTCGTGTATTTTCATCGCTTTGAGCAATAGTTGAATTCGTAAACGCTCGTCCGAATCCTGCAAATCCGACTCCAGCTCGCGCTCGATTCTGGCAATTCGCTCAAGCAGTGTGCTTCGATGGACATATAAATCGTTCGCCGTCTTCGTGATGTTCATATTGTTATTCAGGTAGACGAGCAAGGTCTCCATATAGCTAACGGAAGATTCCGCATCATGCGCGGCAAGGCGGCGCATTCCGTCTGTAAAGAAGAGTTCTGTCGGAAGTCTTCCAAGGGAGTTGATAACGAGTTCAATCAAAGCGTAGTCCTGAAAAACGTAATACTTATCATTGGGTCTGACCAACGTTCCGTTCTCTAGCGCAGCGCTTGCCTGATGATAATACAGCCTCGCACTGAATAAGTCGGAAAAAGAATCGCTGACCCCGATTCTGAGATCCATTGTGTCAATAAATAACGATAGCTTTTCACGCAGCTGCGTTCGAAGCTGCTGCTCCTTCGTATGATCAAATTCGATGAAACATAATATGTAGCCCTTACGTTCAAAGGCGATACTCCCGGGAAATACGGTCTCCGCACGGTTGCAAATGTACCCGAGCGGCAGCTTTGCAAAGCGGTTGCTGAGCTTCATTTTTACGCAAATATAGTTTTTCTTGCTTTGTGCGGCTGTCACCATTCTCTGATGCTCATAGTCAACCGGCATTCCATCTACGACATCCTGGAGCACCTTGCGCATGATGCTGTATGTGTCCGTCAAAATTCCGGAGAATTTCTGCAAGGCAAGTTCTATCCATCTTGCGAGAATCTTGCCGAGGGGGATATCGCTCTCCCTATGTTTTCTCGATCGGTAGTCAATCGTCAAGCACCCGATATACGTACCCATCTCGTATAGATTGATATTGAGCGTTTCCGTATCAAGAAGTCGAAACAGGAGGGGCTCTTTCACATGCATCGATGGCTCGTGCAGCTCAAGAAACTGTCCCAGTATATCTAATCCAAGGTTACCGCTCTCGAAATTATTCAGCGAAGCCTCGGAAGCAGCATCCGCCGTGTGCGCTAGAAAATGGAAGTTGGAATCGATCACAAACATGGGGTTTTCAAAGATCGAAGCACTGGCTTTTAGCATATCGTCAATGCTGGCATTTCGATCTAGAATCTCTGTCAGCCTTTCATGCCATTCGTCATACCGGTTAAAAATGCTCTGAATCTGATTGAAAATCCGAAACAGCTCCGCGCTTGCTCTTATGGCGAGAACACAACAACGCATCTGATAGAACGTCAGTTGGGGAGCGTCCCCGATGCAAACAATCACCACGTTGCTTCCAACACTCATCCGGTTTGGAAGGCGTTCCGCAATTGCGACGTACAAACGGTTGTCTGAGAGTTCCCGAAGGTCATCGGTAAACAGAATCGGTCGTTCCAGAGAGAGGTCGACAGACTTTGGCCCGTTCATTTCGACGGTATAAGATCCGGATAAATTGTCCTTCAGGATAACGGCATTTAGCTTCATGTGTGCATTTCCTTCTGTTGAAATGTCGATTTTAGACAGAATATTCGCGATTTGATTTGATATTTCAATTTTAACATCCTTCACTGAAAAAACAATGTTTGCTCCTGCATCAGATACGATTTATCACCCTATACTTTGTATGGTTTTTTCTGTAGAGAACCATACTTTTATCACATCAAAGAAATCCGTAGATATTCCAACCGAATCGTCAACGCGACTCAAATTCGCGCGAATGGTCTATTGGTGTACTGCAGGAATGCGCTTACCCCTCAGAAGCACTGCATTTCCAAGCAAAAACACCGCTTGTTTGTAGCCTGTTCAAATAATACCCCGACAGATAGACTGATAAAAACACCCATCTCACATCAAACCATCATTTCAGGATGAATCAGGAGGAAAGTACTATGCCACTTAAGGACAAGCTCGAACAAATTAAATGCGTTGAGACCGTTTGGGGTAAGCTGATCCCAGAGAAAGAGGCTTATCGGTTTGCAACGCGCGAGATCGCGGCTTTTTGCGCGAATCTCTTCCAGGTCATGCGAATTCTGGAACCGGACTTCAACAAGCGCACAGAGGCAATCTGCGAAGTCTCCTACATGATGAACATGTCTGCTTCCAGCGAACAGTACATGAAAGATTTCTTCGACGAATGGAATATCCCGGAGTTCTGCGAGAAAACCGCTTGGCTTGGAGCTATTTTCGGAGACTCCGGCGACGAATATGAAAACATGTCGGGACGTGTCATTCAGTTTACACGGGATCGCGTTGAAAAAGAGCTCGATTCTTGTCCTTGGGATATCGTTGGCGCGGAACTCTGCAACATGACTACCGCGATGTTCACAGCTAACTTCGATTTGCAGGATCCCAACGGAGAGAACAAAGTCGCGCTGAACATGTGCGAAGCCAGAGGCTGCGGCGACCGGCACTGCCGTGTTGTTGCGGAGCGCAGAGACGTCTTCAACCTGCCCAAGCAAGGCTGGATGGATCATATGCAGCAGCCTGTTTTGCCGGTTCACAATACGCCGCCGGAGCGCAGCTTCAAAGAGGGTCAAATTCTGCGAAACGGTCAGTACTCAAACGCCTTCGGAGAGGAAAAAACGTTTGAATGGTCCTATCGCTGGTGCATGGAGTTTGGCTGGGTTTGGTGCGTGATCTTCCCCCTTGTCGCGATTCGGGACATGGCAAGTTCGGAGGAGGAATACCTTCGTATCTTCAAAATCGTGTTCTCTACCGCGGGAAAGAACGCGTTCATCGCAAAATTCGCCGTGGATGGCATGCGAAACTGGCTTGGAGTGCCCAATGAAATCGGCGACAACGACCCGCGTCTCATGGGCGGCTATATCAAAGCCATTCTCGACACCCAGCTCGTGCCCAATCAGCTCACTGCGTTCACCAAGGATGAAATCCGGATCAAGGTCAAGGTTGACGACTTCAACGGCCGCTTTGAAATGGCGCCCACGGAAGAGCTGGCGATCGGTTACGAAACCATCTGGCACAACGCTGTCAAGACGATGGTCAGTCCGGAATGGTCCTGCTGGATCGAAGGAAAAGATGAGGAAGAAATGACCATCGTTGTCGGCCGCAAGATCGACAAGCGTATGATTTGACGAGTGGGAGGGTGAAATTATGTTATTCAAAGAAGATACCGTCGCACGTGCGCAGCATCAGTCCGTTCGCGAGAATGTCGGTTGGTTCCAGTGGACACACGATCTTGTCGAAGTAACCGGCTCTGACGCAGGCAAGTTTCTCGATTATCTGTTTGTCAACAGCATCTACAAGGCTGTCGTCGGCCGTACGAAGTACACAACAATGCTGAATGAAGATGGGAAAATCATCGACGACACCATCGTTATGCATATGGGCGAAAATCACTACTGGGTCTCGACGCTGTATGCGCCGCAGTTTATCAAGTGGGCGGATGCACACCGCAGCGGTTTTGACGTATCCTATCGAAATATCACCGATGATACCGTGATGTTCTCCGTGCAGGGTCCGAACTCGGCGAAAATGATGAATGCATTATCGAAGTCATCGATCGACGATCTGAAGCGTTTTCAGGTTGCGGATAATCAGATCGGCGATGTCCAGGTCAAGGTTCATCGCAGCGGCTTCACGGGTGAAAACGGATACGAAATCTACTGTACAAAAAACGACGCAGCTTCTGTCGAGGCGGCACTTCGCGAGGTTGGCAAGTCGCTCAATGCGGTTGAATTGGACATTTTGGAAGTATACGTGCGGAGTCTTTCGATGGAAAAGGGCTTTGCGCTGCGTCAGGATATGTTCGGACTTACTCCGTACGAATGCGGGCTGGATTGGTCGGTCGATCTGGAGAAAGATTTCGTCGGTAAAGACGCTCTGCTCCGCGCAAAAGAAGAAGGCCCGAAGCAGCTGCTGATGGGTCTGGAGTTCCTTGCCGAATCATATGAGGATATCACCCAGCGCGAGATCGTGTATTCCCATGGCATTCCCTGCGGCTTCGTTCGCGCGGTAATCTATGGCTATACGGTGGACAAGAACATCGGCTTCGCAGTCATCGATCGTGCGCACGCAGTCGTTGGCGAGAAAGTCACCGTCGGATCCAACGACTCTCCCGCCATCGTCACCGATAAGTGCTTCCTGTAAGGAGAACAGAATATGAAACTGGAAGGTAAGTCTGTTGTAGTAACCGGCGCTTCCGCCGGTATCGGGCGCGCCATCGTGGAGCTGTTTACGCAGGAAGGCGCCAATATCATCGCTGTCGCGCGGCGCGGCGATCGACTAGCTGAATTGGCTGCGGAGCTTTCCTCCGCTCCCGGCCGCGTTATTCCGTTTGCAGGCGACATCGGCGTAGAAGCAACGAGCGACGGGATGATCGATCTTGCCGTACGTGAGTTTGGACGCCTGGACATCCTGGTTAACGATGCGGGCATCATGGACGATAATACTGCAATCGCAGATCTGTCCAACGAAATGATGTTTGAGCTGTTTCGCGTGAATACGTTCGGCTCTATGTATGCGATGCGTAAATCCGTTCAGACATTCCTCGCACAGGGTGAACAGGCCGGAGGCAACATTATCAATATCGCCTCTGTCGGCGCAATTCATCAAACGGCGGGCGTTGCATACTGCGCCTCCAAAGCAGCAATCGCTTCCGCAACAAAGAACACTGCATTTATGTACATGGAGAACGGGATTCGCTGCAATGCGATCTCTCCCGGCGGTGTATTGACCGATATCCCGCTGGTGATGCCGCCAGCGAACGAATTCGGATTCGGTAGAACAAGTTCGTTGCTGGCTCATTCGCCGGAAATGGGGATGCCGGAAGATCTGGCACAGGTTGCGTTGTTTCTAGCGAGTGATGATTCTCATTTTGTCAACGGTTCGATTATCACCGCTGACGGAGGCTGGACCTGCTTCTAAAAAATTGCAAGGCACAGCTCAAGTTCTGTGCCTTTCTTTATCTCTGGAGGTATTGAGATGGATATTAAGAGCCTATTTGGGTTTGCCGGAAAAACCGTCGTGGTTTCCGGCGGTTATTCCGGTA
The DNA here is from genome assembly GCA_034927595.1 of Christensenella sp. GTDB lineage: Bacteria > Bacillota > Clostridia > Christensenellales > CAG-138 > UBA7703. The sequence goes on along the minus strand of JAYFPQ010000030.1, from coordinate 393 downwards.
TGGGTTATGCAGCCGTCAGACTGCTGATTGATCTGGGCGCGGATGTATATGTGATTTGCCGAAAGAATGGTCGCCATACAAAGATGGATTTGCCGGTAAAAGGCGAATTCTATGCAGACTTTGGCGCAAAATCAGATATTGATGCGTTATCGAAGAATCTTCCCGATCAAATATCCGCATTGTTCCTATGCCACGGTATTGCGCTGAACAGCGACGGTTCCAACGCACTTGAAGTCCAGCGCGTGAACTTCCTTGGGCACAAGTATCTTCTGGAGAACATCTCCACAAAGATTTCGGACTGCGGCAGCGTCAACATCATCGGCTCAACGGGCGGTTCCGATTGGCAGAGCAATGTGAAAAGCTGTCTGGAGGTTGTGAAGGCGGATTCTTATG
>JAYFPQ010000137.1:0-10579 GCA_034927595.1 Christensenella sp. | reverse complement strand
GTCGAAGATCGCTTCCTTATCCTCCTGCAAATCCTTGTTGTAGGCCAGCGGAAGCCCCTTCATCATCGTAAACAGCGAAATGAGGTCGCCGTAGACGCGCCCGGTTTTGCCGCGCACGAGCTCCGCCATGTCGGAGTTCTTCTTTTGCGGCATAATCGACGAACCGGTGGAAAACTCGTCCGCGAGTTCGACAAACCGGAATTCCCAGCTCGTCCAGAGGAGAATCTCCTCCGAAAAGCGCGAAAGGTGCATCATGAGAATGCTCAGCGCGGAGACGAGCTCCAGGCAGAAGTCGCGATCCGCCACCGCGTCCACAGAGTTTGGCAGCGCGCCGGAGAAACCGAGCGCTTTTGCCGTCATGTTACGGTCGATGGGGTAGGTGGTTCCGGCGAACGCGCAGGCACCAAGCGGGGACTGGTTCATGTTCTCCGCCGCGTTGTTCAAGCGCGCGATGTCCCGCTCCAGCATGAACGCGTAAGCGAGAATCCAGTGCCCGAAGGTGACGGGCTGTGCGCGCTGCAGGTGGGTGTATCCCGGCATGACGGTTTCCGCGTGCGCTTCCGCAACGTCGGCAACCGCCTTGATCAGCGCTTTTGTGAGTGAAACGACCTCGGCCGTTTCCTTTTTGAGATAGAGCCGCAAATCGAGCGCAACCTGATCGTTCCGGCTCCGCGCGGTGTGCAGTTTCTTTCCGTCGTCCCCGATCCGCCGGGTCAGTTCGAATTCCACAAAGGAGTGGACGTCCTCCGCAAGCGGATCAATCTTGATTAGTCCGCACTTGAGGTCGCTGAGGATGCCGTTAAGTCCGTCCAGAATGGCGTCCACGCTGGCCTGCGGGAGGATGCCCGTTGCGCCAAGCATGGTTGCGTGCGCCATGGAACCCGCAATGTCCTCCTCGACCATCCGCGCGTCAAACGCGATGGACCGGTTGAATTCATCCGCGAGTGCGGCGTTTCCGCCCGTTGTCCGTCCTGCCCAGAGTTTTTCCATCGTCTCGACCCCTCGAATTCTGTCTGGTTGCGAGCGCCCGCCGGAGGCGGGCGCGTCGTTAACTTGATTGTATCAGAATGTGCTGTATTTTTCGCTATCTTCCCGCAGGTTTTGGCTTAAAACAGCTTGAACTTCTTCTTGTTCTTTGCCTGAACCAGAGCGTTCACTTTGGTCGGCAGGCCGTAGAGGTTGATGAACCCTTCTGCGTCCTTCTGGTTGTAGTCGCTCTCGCCAAAGGTGGCGATGGCTTCCGAATACAGGCTGTACGGGCTTTCGATGCCGGCCTTGATGATGTTGCCCTTGTAGAGCTTGAGCTTGACCGTGCCGGTGACCGTTTCCTGCGTCTTGTCCACAAACGCGGCGAGCGCGTCCCGCAGCGGGCTGAACCAGAGACCGTTATACACGAGTTCCGCGTAGGTAATCGAAAGCTCCTGCTTCTTATGCGCGGTCAGCTTGTCCAGCGTGATGGTCTCGAGCGCTTCGTGCGCCTTGTAGAGAATCGTTCCGCCGGGGGTTTCGTAGACGCCGCGGCACTTGATGCCGACCAGCCGGTTTTCGACGATGTCGAGAAGGCCGATTCCGTTCTCTCCGCCGACCTTGTTGAGCGCGAGAATGATGTTCTTAGCGCTCATCTTCTTGCCGTCCAGCGAAACGGGAACGCCCTTTTCAAACCCGATGGTTACATAGGTGGGCTTGTCTGGCGCGAGCTCCGGGCAAACGCCCATCTCAAGGAAGCCTTCCTTTTGGTAGAGCGGCTCGTTCGCGGGATCTTCCAGATCGAGACCCTCGTGCGAAAGATGCCAAAGGTTCTTGTCCTTGGAGTAGTTCGTTTCACGGCTGATCTTGAGCGGGATATCGTGCGCTTCCGCATAGGCAATCTCGTCCTCGCGGCTCTTGAGCTCCCATTCACGCCATGGGGCAATGATCTTCATCTCCGGTGCGAAGTGCTTGATCGTCAGCTCAAAGCGAACCTGATCGTTGCCCTTGCCGGTGCAGCCGTGAGCAATCGCGTCCGCGCCTTCCTTGAGGGCGATCTCGGCGATGCGCGCCGCGATGACCGGGCGGGCAAAAGACGTGCCGAGCAGATAATCCTCGTAGATCGCGCCCGCCTTCATGGTCGGCACGATGTAGTCGTTGACGAACTCCTCCGTGAGGTCTTCAACGTAGAGCTTGCTTGCGCCCGTTTTAAGCGCTTTTTCCTCAAGCCCTTCCAGCTCCGTGCCCTGACCGACGTCGCCCGCAACGGCGATGACTTCGCAGCCGGGGTAGTTCTCCTTGAGCCAGGGAATGATGACGGATGTATCCAGCCCACCGGAATAGGCTAAAACGATCTTTTTGATGTTTGACATATGCATTGCCTCCAATTGGTGAATTGCATATATATTAATAATATTAGCATAAAAAGTCAATACCATTTTGAAAGAAAATGGCTTAAATAAAGAATATATCTTTCGAGACGATTCGAATTCATACAGAAATATGCAATATGCATGCATATATGCAGCAAAGCGTCGGAAAAGCCCCGTACTCTGGGCAAAAAAAGAACGCCTTTCGGCGTTGTTAGGAGGAGAGAAGCTAAAAGCGCTTTCGCGCTAGGTTATCGGTTATACGCAGACGGGGCACCAGGCGCGGCGGGGCACGATTCGGCGGCGGCAGACCTCGCTCTGGAAGGCGTACCGTTCGGCGGCGAAGCGGCGGTAGCGGAACGGGGTTCGCACGTGTTCCTCGCGCGCTTCGGAGATGGCGAGCAGCTGCTTCATGCTTGACAGGCAAACGCTGAACGCAAACTGCACGTCGGTTTCCAGCGTGCGCTCGCTCGTGCGGTAATCGCGCTTGTTGCGGTAGATGTCCTTGACGACGTCCCGCGCAATCTCGCTGGCGGGGGCGTATAGGCCGCGCTGGCTCTGCTCAACCGTGTAGTGGTCGCGGAAGTACTCGTCCAGCCGCATTTCGTAGGCGGCGTGCTCCTTGAGGCCGAGGCGGAATTCCGGGGTATGCGCGTAGGTAAAATAGTCCGTCAGGTAGTGGCAGAGGATGCCGAGGCGCAGCGCGTATTCCGGCGGAAGCTGCTCGCCCTTCTGGACGGGCTGGCCCGCCAGTGCCTCCGTAAAGATATGGATTTCGCGCTGGCATTTCAGCGTAAAGTGCGGGGTAAGAACCATCTCCGGCATGTAGTCCGGCAAGAGGTTGCCAAGTACAAACAGTTCGCGGTCGAGCTGGTAACCTTCGTTCGTGAGCGCTTCGTACAGCAGATGCCCCATGGCATGGTGGGAAGCAGACTTCATTGGGATCCTCCAATTCTTCTTTTCTAGACTTTTTCTTCTTTTTCTCGTCTATCATAGAGGAAAAGGATTTGACAATCATCTCAATTGCGTTAAGCAAATGTAAAATTTCGGGGTTTTGGATTGTAAAATGGCAAAAAACAAGCCGCCTGCACCAGCAAACGGCTTGTTTTGTCTAATTAGTATTACTTTTCTGTCATACTATTTGTTTTCGTTCGCCTTCTTCTCGCGAAGTGCGGCGAGCACCACGTCCGGCGTCAGCGGCATGCGCAGGAATCGTACGCCAATGGCGTTGGCAACCGCGTTGGCACTCGCCGGGGCGCCGGGCACCATCGTGATTTCGCCGATGCCGCGCGCGCCGTATGGGCCGGTCGGTTCGGGCTTCTCGACGGCTTCGACAATCAGCTCCGGCATGTCCTCAAACGTCGGGATTTTGTAGTCCACGAAGCTGGGGTTCATGACGCGGCCGTTCTTGAGCTTGAGCTCTTCGTAGAGCGCCGTGCCCATGGCCTGCACCATCGCGCCTTCAGCCTGACCTTCGTACATGGCTGGGTTGATGACCTTGCCCGCGTCGAACACGGAGACCATCTTAAGCACCTTGACCTTGCCGGTCTCGGTGTCCACCTCGACCTCCGCGCCGTTGACGCCCATGCTCCAGAACGCGACGGGCTTTGGCGAAAGGCCGGTCTTCTTGTCCGCGGCAATGTTATTTGGCACGACGAACGCGCCAACGCCGATCATCGGCCCGCCGATGCCGCTTTGATCCGGCAGGGAGAGGCCGAGCGCGAACGCGGAGAGAGGAACCTTCTGATCCGGATAGAACTTGCGGCAGACATAGCCGTTTTCGAGGTAGAGGTCGTTCTTCCACGTCCCCATTTTGATCTGCGCGAGCTCAAGCACCTTGTTGCGCAGGTCTTCCGCGGCGAGCTTGGTCGCGTTGCCCGCGCAGTAGGTCGAGCGGGATGCGACGGTCTGCCATTCATACGGGGTATGGTCGGTGTCGCCGGTGCGGACGCTGATTTTGTCCACGGGAACGGTCAGCGTTTCCGCCGCGATCTGTGCCATGATGGTATCCGACCCCTGGCCGATGTCGTGGCACGACGCCAGTAGGATAAACGTTCCGTCCTCGTTCATACGGATGATCACGGAGGAGGCGACGTCCGTCGGCATCGACGGGGCTTTCCAGCCGCCCGCGATGGCCTTGCCGCGCAGCTTGGTCGGGCTGCCGGAGGGTGCGCAGGGCTTGTCGAGCTCCATGAGCGCCGCCGCGCGGTCGAGGCACTCCTGATAGCCGGCGACTTCAATCGTCTGGCCCGTTGCGGAATGTCCGCCTTCGCGGATGCCGTTGAGCTTGCGCATTTCAAACGCGTTAAGCCCCATTTCGCTGGCGATCATGTCGAGGTTCTGCTCGATGGCGAAGTGGATTTCGCACATGCCGAACCCACGGTACGGTCCGCCGACGGGGTGGTTCGTGTAGACGCAGTAGCTGTCCGTGCTGATGTTGTCGATGTCATAGGGGCCGACGCAGCCCCAGCCAGCGGCCTTGACGATATTGACGCCGTATTCCGTATACGCGCCGCCGTCCCAGGCGAGCACGTTCTTGGAGCCGATAATCTTGCCATCCTTGCGAACCGCGGTCTTAATGTTGATGTGCAGCCCCTGACGTACATAGGCGTTCTGGAACTCATCCTCGCGCGTGTAGGTCATCTTGACCGGACGGCCGGGGTTGAGCATCGCCAGTGGAATCACGATGCCTTCCAGCGTCGTGCCCGCCTTGCAGCCAAATCCGCCGCCGACGGCCTTGCTGATGACGCGGATTTTGTTGAGCGGAAAATCAAACGTCTCCGCCAGCGCGCGGCGCACCGCAAACGGACTCTGGCAGGCCGCCCAGATGGTCAAATCACCGTCCGGCATGTACTGCGCGGTGCAGGCGTGCGGCTCAATCGGCACGTGCTGCACGTGCGGAATGTAGAAGTTGTGGTCGAATACGCGGTCCGCCTCGGCAAACGCCTTGTCCGTGTCGCCCTTTCTTAGCACATAGTGATGCGAAATGTTCGTGCCCGGCTTGGGGTAAAAGATTGGCAGCACCTTGTAGGAACCGAGGTCTGGGTGGATAATCGGCGCGTCCGGCTTCATGCCCTCCAGCGCGTCGGTGACGGCGGGCAGCACCTCGTATTCCACCTTGACCAGCTCGCAGGCGCGGTGCGCAATCTCCGGCGAGTCCGCCGCGATGGCGGCAACCGGTTCGCCGCGATAGCGCGTTTTGCCGACCGCGAGGAAGTTCTTGTCCTCTAGGTAGAGGCCCGCGCGCCGCTTATAGCACTCGCCTGTGATCACGCTGCGAACGCCCGGAAGCGCCTTTGCCGCGGTGAGGTCGATGGAAAGAATGTTCGCGTGCGCATGGGGGCTGCGCACAACCTGCGCGTAGAGCGGACGGGAGAAGACGATGTCGTCCGCGAAGATCGCGGTTCCGGTGACCTTCTTAATCGCGTCCAGACGTTCGACGGACTGTCCGACGACGCGCGTTCCCGACTTGGTCGTGTCCTGGCATGCATTGGTTTGTTCAACGATCTTCATTTCGAATAAACCCCCTTTGCAACCACGTCTTCAATGGCTTCGACAATCTTCTTGTAGCCTGTGCAGCGGCAGAGATTACCGGACATGTTGTGGTTAATCTCGTCGCGCGTGGGCGTGGGGTTCTCGCGGAGCATCGCCTCGGCGCTCATGAGCATACCCGGCGTGCAGAAGCCGCATTGCAGCGCGGCGTGGTCGATAAACGATTCCTGTAGCGGGCTGAGCTCGTCGCCATGGGCGAGGCCCTCCACGGTGGTGATGACCTTGCCGTTGACCTCCGGCGCGAGCACGAGGCAGGCGTTGACGGCCTGTCCGTCCAATATGATCGTGCAGGCGCCGCATTCGCCCGCGCCGCAGCCTTCTTTGGTGCCGGTGAGGCCGAGTTTTTCGCGCAGCACGTGCAGCAGCGTTTCGCTGCCGGAAACGGTCAGCTCAACGGGCTCTTCGTTGACGCAGAATTTAACGCAATAATCCATGGTTTGGCCCTCCTTAGCGCAGTTTCGTCAGGCCGTCGCGCACCAGGTACGAGACGATATCCAGACGATACTGTTTGTCCGCGCGCACGTCGTCAATCGGGCTGACCTCGGTTGCAGCGAGCAGCGCGGCTTCCTCAATGAGCGCGTCGCTCAGCGGTTTGCCCGCGAGCAGCGCTTCTGTCTTCTTAAGGCGCAGCGGCGTCGGCGCGACGGAACCCATCGCGATGCGCCAGCCATCGGAAGTGCGCAGCACCGTTCCGCAGACGGTCGAAAGATCGACCTCGTTGCGGCGCGCAATCTTGCGAAACACGCCCTTTGCGTTTGCCAGATACGGAACGCGAATACCGGTGACCAGTTCGCCGGGTCGAAGATCGACCTTGCGCACGAACTGGATGAACTCCGAAATCGGAACCTCGCGCCGTCCCGGCAGGCCGAAGATTTCAACCACCGCGTCGTAGCAATACAGCGGCGTCGCGGTGTCCGCCAGCGGGGAAGCGTTCACGATGTTGCCAATGCAGGTTGCGCGGTTTCGAATCTGCCGCCCGCCGACAGTCGACGCGGCTTCGGCGAGGGTCGGATAGTGCGCGAGCACCTGCGGGTTGGTCGCAATCTGCGTCATGGTCGCAAGCGCGCCAATGTGCAGGCCGTCGGTCTCGGAAAACGTGATTCCGCCGATGTCGGGAATGTTCTTCAGGTCGATCACGTAGTCCGGCGCGATCAGATAGTCGCGCAGGCGGATGATGACGTCCGTCGCGCCAGCCATGAAGATCGCTTTGTCGTCGTGCTCCAGCTTGAGCGCGGCGGCTTCCTCCAGAGTCTCCGGAGCAAGGTACACAAAATCTCTCAAGAACGGTTCTCCTCTCATATCATAAAGTAACGAATAATCCCTTTCGGGTCGGGTCGGCGAATGAAGTTGTATTGGTTCTAAAACAGTTGTATCGAATGTATGGAGATAAAGCGGTTGTTTTTCGAATCAGTAAGTAGAGAAAAGTTCGTTAGAATTTGAAGGAATGCCTGCAAGGACGGGAAAGAAACCAAGAGAATATATTCGTGAAAATCACCAGAAAATCGAAGAAAACGGGTGGAAAAAAGGGGTTTATTCGAATTCGCGCTGCTGAATCTGCAGCAGCTCTCCGGCGAGCGTTTGCTCCAGCCTGCGGTAGCGGGAGACCCACTCGCGGCCGACTTCCGTTAGGCTGCTGCCGCCGCCGGTTGCGCCGCCAAGCGTACGCTCCACGAGACGGCTGCCGAGCGCCTCTTCCATGCGGTTGAGCATCTGCCAGGCGTTGCTGTACGCGAGTTCCGCGCGCTGCGCGCCCTTCTGGAGTGAGTGCTCCTGCTCGATACACTCCAGGAGGCGAATGTACTTTTCGTCGATGCCAACCTCGCCGATGCGAATGGTCAGCGCGGCGGAAAGTTCCGGGTGGTGCGGAGGGGTCTGCTCGCGCTGTTCGCGCTGATAGTCCGTCTCCGTGTTGATGTCTACCAAAACGCCTTGCTCGTCCGTTAGGACAAACTCGGTGTCGTTCTTCCATTTTGCCAGCGCGCCGCGCAGCCCGCGGTCGCCCGTGTAGCTCAGCAGCGACGCAAAGCAGGACTTGCGCACCATCGCTGGATGCCCGGCTGCGTGCTCAAAGGACGGAATCGCGACCGGCTTTTGCGAACACAGGAGCTTTTGAATCGTCTCCGCGTGGAGATAGGGCACGTCGCCCGGGGTAATCAGCACGCGCTCGCAATCTGGCTCCAGCGTGCGTAGACCGCATTTTGCGGACTCCAGCATGTCGGTTGTGGCGTAGTTCTCGTTCTTGATAAAGCGGACCGCCTCGCCGGAGAGATGCCGCTCCAGCATGCCCGCGTGGTAGCCGGTGACGATTCGAATATCGCTCACGCCCGCGGCGCGAAACGCCTCAATCTGGCGGCGAATGACGGATTTTCCGCTGAGCTTGAGCATTGGCTGAAAATGGCTCATCTGCCTCGGCTCGCCCGCGGCAAGGATCAGCGCCACAACGGTCATTCGCTTTTCACCTCGCCTTCGCGGTGTTCGAGAAACGCGCGCGCGCGTTCATAATCTTCCGGTGTGTCTACGTCCATCGTGCAGCCCGCCTCGCCCGTGACCACGTAGCCGATGCGCGAGCCCAGCGTGCGAAACGCGCCGCGGAGCCCGTCCTCGCCGGAATAGTCAATCAGCGCGTCAAAGACGCTTGCGCGAATGAGCGGGGGATGCAGGCGGCGTGTGCCGTCGCTCGGAAACACAACGTCGTAATCGCTCGTTTCGAGCGTGTTCAGCAGGGCGGTTAGTACTTGCGGTTCAACGGCTGGCATGTCGCCCGGCAATAGAAACGCGGCGTCGAACTTGCCCGCATCGCGGATGGCAGAGAGCCCCAGTTGAACGGAGGCAAACATCTCCGTGTTCGCAAACTCGCGGTTCCAGACAAACTGCGCGGTGTATCCCGAAAGCGCCCGAATGACGTCCTCGCCGGATTTTCCGACGACCACGTAGAGATCCGCTACGCCAGCGCGCAGGAACACATCTGCTGTATTTGCGATCATGGGTTTGCCGTGGATCGGGAGCAGGGGCTTGAATGCGCCCATTCGGCTGGACTGCCCCGCAACGGCGATGAGTCCCGCTGCTTTCATAAGATGACCACCTGAACAATCAACTGGTACGTTGCTAGAATCCCGCTTTTTTCATCGGTTGTCAAGATCAATATTTTATCAATAGAATATCGAATTATGCAGTTAGCATGTTTTATTCCTGCATTTTCAAACATCGAAGGGCGATTCCGCGTCCAGCGGGCACTCCCAGCTGTTTCGCACCTTGTGGTGCTCCAGCCCCGCGTAAAACGAGGCTTCGCGTACGCGCAAAATCGACTTTGGCCCCGCAAGATAGCTGCCGTCCGGGCGGAGTTCCTTAAAGATCACGAGAAACGGTTCTTCCAGCCCGCTCGCGTGTTTCACCCGCAAAAAGACCAGTACCCGACCGTAGCCGTCCGTTTCGAGTACGGCGACCTCGGGAAACGTGAGTGTTTCCGGCTCCTGGGTAAAGCGCGAGAGAAAATCGACCGCAGCCGTGCGCTCAAAATCGCTCGCTTCTCTTCCGCCATAGGTCAGCATATGCGTTGCCCTCGCGTTTCGATTCTCTTTTCTTCAATATAGCACGACAAGGAAGCAGATACAATCGCTTGCAATTATTTCTTGAAGCTTTCTTTCTGGCGTCTTGCAAAAAAATAACAGGCGAGCCGTTTCCAACTCGCCTGCGGTGTTGGCGTGATTGATCAATCAGCCGATGTTGAGCAGACGGTTCCGCTCTTCCAGATAGGCCGCGGTGGTGAGTTCCGCGCGGGCGTAGCGCTCCTTGAGCGCAACAAGATCCGCGTTGGCGTAGTTGTCGCCCTTGCCGCCTTCGAGAATGAGCTTGCGCTCCTCAAATTCCGTCGCGCCCATGGCGCCGGAGGCCTTCTGCTCGTTCAGCATGGCGAGAATTCGCTCGTGCGTTGCGTGAACTGCGCCGCCATTCGTAGCGGCGGCCGCGTGCGCGGGGGTCTTGTTCTTGCGGCTCGCCAGATAGACGATCAGCAGAACAATGCCGACGACGACGATCAACGCGAGCAGTCCGCCTAAGAAATGCCCGTTGAGCATTCTCAAAAACATATAATGACGCATAAAATGATTTCTTCCTTTCCCAAAAGGAGGAGGAGTTTTCCATCTTCCTTCATCTGACTTCAGTATAGACCAAGATCGTGACCAAGCAATGTTCGGTTTGCAACAAACGGGCAAAGAACGTTGTCAAAAAGGTGGCAAAACCCGCCGGATGGCGGGCTTTGCTGAGTTTGTTAGTGTTCCTGATCGGGTTCGGGCGCTTCGTCCGACTCCTCCTCAAACACCGCAATCTCCTTAATATTAAACTCCTGCCCCGACACCATGACGCATTCCCATGCGCCGCAATTGGGGCATTTCTTGTCGTTCTTGAGATATTCGTAAACGGTTTGGCACTTCTTGCACTGCACGCGGGCGACGATGAGCTCAACCACGAGCTCCGCGCTTTCCATCTCCGTGCCGTCCGTCGCGGCGGGCCAGCACTCCTTGAGATAACGCGGAACGATGGTGGAGGCCTCGCCGACCTCCACCACCACCTGCGCAATATCGCTCAGCGCGAGTCCGTTTTCTGCCGCAACGGCGGATACGCGCTTTTGAATTTCGAAGACGATCCCCAGCTCGTGCATGGCGCTTACTTCACGACGCCAAGCGCACGCTTGA
>JAYFPQ010000081.1:0-2824 GCA_034927595.1 Christensenella sp. | reverse complement strand
TTTCAACACAATACATTCCATTGTCCAATTTTGACACCACACGAAGGAGCAAATGACCCATGGCATACTTTGATCAGATCGACCGAATCGCCTACGAGGGAGCGGCCAGCAAGAATCCGTTCTCTTTTAAGTATTATAACCCGACCGAACTGGTCGCCGGAAAACCCATGAAGGATCATTTGCGCTTTGCGATGTCCTGGTGGCACACGTTTACCTATCGCGGAGTCGATCCGTTTGGCGGCACCACGATCAATCGTCCCTGGGACGATGCAAAGAGCGACGTGGAGCGCGCCAAGGAGCGCGTACACGCGGCGTTTGAGTTCATGGAGAAGATGCAGATCGGCTACTTCTGCTTTCACGACGCGGATCTCGCCCCCCGCAGGGAAAACCTGCTCGAGACCAACCGCGTGCTCGACGAGGTTGTTGCCGTCGTCAAACAGGAGATGGCGCGCACCGGCATCCGCTGCCTCTGGGGTACCTCCAACTGCTTTGGCGACGAAAAGTTTGTCCACGGCGCGGCGACCTCCTGCAACGCCAGCGTGTTTGCCTATACCGCGGCGCAGATCAAGAAAGCGATTGAAGTCACGCAGGAGCTCGGCGGCGAGAACTACGTGTTCTGGGGCGGACGCGAAGGCTACGAAACGCTGCTGAACACGAATACATCGCTGGAACTCGACAACTTTGCGCGGCTCCTCCAGATGGCGGTTGATTACGCGAAAAAGATCGGCTTTACCGGCCAGTTCCTGATTGAACCGAAGCCCAAGGAACCATCGAAGCATCAAGACGACTTTGACGCGCAGACTGTGCTTTCCTTCCTGCGCAAATACAACCTCGACGCCTATTTCAAGATGAACATCGAAGCCAACCACGCGACACTCGCGAACCATACCTTCCAGCACGAACTGAACCTGTCCCGCATCAACGGCGTGTTCGGCAGCGTGGACGCAAACACCGGCGACCCGCAGCTCGGCTGGGACACGGACCAGTTCCCGACCAGCATCTATGACACCACGCTGGCGATGTATGAAATTCTGCAGGCGGGTGGTTTCACCACCGGCGGCCTCAACTTCGACGCGAAGGTGCGCCGCGCTTCCTTCCAGGAGGACGACCTCTTCCTCGCGTACATCGCGGGCATGGATACGTTCGCAAAAGGCCTCCGCGTCGCCGCGCATCTGTTACAGGACGGCGTGTTTGAGAGCTTTAAGGCGAAGCGCTACGAAAGCTACTCGGAAGGAATCGGCAAGGACATCGTAAATAACCGCGTCGGTTTCAGCGAACTGGAAGCGTATGCTCTCATCCACGGCGTTACGCCAAACGTCTCCGGTCGGCAGGAATACCTCGAATCGCTGCTGAACCAGTACATTCTGGAAGACTAACTCCGCTTCTCCCCTCCCTGCCCGCGTGCAGATGCCTCAGCCCTTCCGCTCCACGATTCCATCGCTCGGCACGTGCCGCCTGTTCGCCTGTTTCCCTCTTGAGGGCAAGCTGCAGCCGGCAGGCAGTCCGCGCGGACGGATGGATCGGGCCGTCATCGCTTGATGAATGTCCGGCTCCAATTCGTTTCTCGAATCGCTGGTGCTTTCCGTCTCTCGTCCGGTTCTGTTGCCGTTCGGCGGTACGGTCAATGGAGATCCAGGGCGGGCGAATTCGTTTTTCTCATCCTCTCTCCTTGAATTGTCCCCGTGCGCTGTGAGAACCTGCCGTGCGATGAAACGGTTCGGCGAACCATAGCGCACGGGGACAATTCCCTTTTGGCCAAGGGCAATCCTCTTGACGCGCGAAGCAGAAAACAGTACTCTTTTGATAAACAGAACACACGACTCCTGAAATGAAGCAATTGAGAAGGACGGTGCATCCAATGGGTCAGGCATTGTTATACGCTTCCGCCGGTACGGGCTTTACGTTTCTCATGACAACCCTCGGCGCGGCCATGGTGTTTTTCTTTCGCAAAACAATGGCCGGCACGTCGCAAAAGGTGTTCCTCGGATTTGCCGCTGGCGTCATGATCGCCGCCTCCGTCTGGAGCCTACTGATTCCGGCGATCGACGAGGCGCAGGCGGCGGGTCAAATCGGCTGGATTCCCGCGGCGGGCGGTTTTGTCCTCGGTATTCTGTTTTTGCTCGGGCTGGACAAGGTGATTCCGCATTTGCATCCCGGTTCGAGGGATGCGGAGGGTCCCTCCACTTCCATGAAGCGCACATCCCTGCTGGTCATGGCGGTTACGCTGCATAACATTCCGGAAGGCATGGCGGTCGGCCTCGCGTTTGCGCTCGCCGCACAGCACGGCGCCAACGCGCCCGCGGCCTATGCCGCGGCGCTCGCGCTCGCACTCGGCATTGGCATTCAAAACTTCCCGGAGGGCGCGGCGATTTCGCTGCCGCTCCGGCAGGAGGGCTTTGGCGCAGGCAAGGCGTTTCTCTTTGGAACGCTGAGTGGCATCGTCGAGCCGATCTTCGGCATCCTGACCGTGCTGGCTTCCTCGTTAATCGCGCCCTATATGCCCTGGATGCTCTCGTTTGCGGCAGGCGCCATGATGTATGTCGTTGTGGAGGAGCTCATTCCGGAGGCGCATCTTGGCGAGCACTCCAATATTGGAACGCTCGGCGTGATGCTCGGTTTTCTCGTAATGATGATTCTCGACGTCGCGCTCGGTTGACGCTTGATACACAAAAAGGGAAAGCCATTTGAACTGAACCCCAGAAAACGGACATTGAAAGAAAAGGGCCTCCTATCGTAGGATAAAGCGATAGGAGGTTTTTGTATGGGAAAACAATTTGGGCAAGAGATTTTACCGAAGGTACTGGAATTAAAAGAGCAAGGATAT
>JAYFPQ010000076.1:0-57306 GCA_034927595.1 Christensenella sp. | reverse complement strand
ATTCGATCAGTACACCTTGTCCGTGCTTGTAATCCACGATGTGGAGCGTGCCGTCAGCGATGATCACGCAGTCGCCGGTACCAAAGCCACCCTCGACATAGTTGGAGAAGTCGAGGCGTTGTTCAATCAGCACCACAGGGTCGGCGCAATTCTGCTTTGCCGTTTCCACCAGTTCCATGATGTAGGCGGCGTATCCGTTGGCGCATTCCTCCATCTCCTCGGAGTAGTAGGTCAGGCTGGTGGTTGGATCTTTGGTGTGGATGCTGAGTGCCTTTTTCAGCTTGTACTCACACAGGGTGTGTGCCTCCGTGCCTTCGGCGGCATAACTGCTGCCTTTATCTTCGTACTTCTCACCAAGCCTGGCCGAGGGAGGGCAGTTCAGCCATCGGTGGCTTGAAGAAGCAGAGAGAAGTGCGTGTTTACCCATTGCCCAGTACCTCCGCTTCTGCGAGCAGGGCAGCGTAATTTTTGGGGTCGATCTCTGATAGCTTCGCAGCGCCATGCTTTTCGAGCAGTTCCCGAATTTTAGCGGTGTGACCGTTACGAGATTTTTCCGCAAGTACTGCTCTGACCTCTTCCAGTGTTAGAGGTTTTGAAGTTGGCTTTGATTCTGGCTGTACCGATGTTCTGGGTTGGCTGCCGCTGAAAAGAGAAGTCAAGCTATCAGCTACTGAGTTCAGGGACTGTGCAGCATTACGAAGTTCGCTGACACAGAGGTCGAGTTCACTCATCTTGCTCATCCGGTGCACCTCCTTCCCCGGTGGATTCTTTCTGCTTTTGAAGTGCGAGCAGCTTCTTGGCAAGACGTTTAGACACGACGCTTATTGCCGTGAGGATGCCTGCAAGTTCTTCGTCCAGCTCGGCATCACGCATTTCCGCGTTCCTTTCCTTTGCTTCTGTTTGCATTTTCTTACCTCCGTTTCCGAGAAGCATTACCGCCCCTCTACCGTCTACAGACAGAAGAGGGGCGGTTGCGTACCACGGAGAGTATTTACTCGAAAAACTGCTTCAGGGTTTCGTCATTTCGCAGGATGTCAAGAATACGGCGTACATGAACGGTAATGCTTCGTGATGATTTAAAATCGTACTTGGGCGCCAATTCACGCACGGTTTTTTCAAGGATAATCCGGTCTGTTATAAGCTCACGGTCTTTTTGAGTGAGGGTAGCAAGTGCGGCGTAGAGGGTGTCTAATACAGCCTTTTGTTCTAAAATTTCTGTGATGTCAGTGGGATCGGCAGGTTCGTAAAATGTATCCGAACCATCAGAATCGTTACCTAATGGCTTATCAAGTTCAACAGTTCGGCTCGTGCGGGACGTACATGTTTCACATTTATGATCACATTTGTTTGTGCCTTTCCATACACATTGAAATTTCCGCTGTTGATATTTTTGCTCCCGCCATATAGAACGCATGTTATCCCGTGCAAGGTCCTCACCCATCTGGTTACGGGGCAGACGGACAACAAGACCGGATTCTTCATCGACATACCAGCGTTGAGGGAATGGGTTATTAGGTTCTTCGGAACGGGCAAGACACTCCGCTCTTGTTACTTTGAATTCTTGTGCTCCATCCTCAGATAGGATGTAGTAGGCCATCGGTTCACCGGATTTTGTGCGGTGTGGAATCGGGGTGGGTTTGAATGAGTTGTTTTGACTTTGATTTGCTTGGTTTTTCATCAGATTGTCCTTTCCGCCTGTGCGGGGTCAAAGGACAACACAAAGGGGTCTGCGGCGAGAAGCACACAGACCCTGCAACCTGAAAATGGGCGCAAAAGGGTAAGGCTACTCCTCATCGCTCACAACCACTTGTGGTAGCTGCGTTGAACGATTTGTGTATCCTTTGCCCTTATTGCAAATCAGGCATTGAATGAATATTTACTTGATCAATAAAAAATTGGTGTTTAGCAACATTTGATTGAAAATTTCAGTTTTATGTGCTATAATTTATCAATCTCATTGATCCCTTTTATTTTATAAAATGGAGCATCTCGATTTTAGATACTTTGAGATACCATGAGATACTTTGGATGTTTTTAAGGAGGTGCGCATCAGCATGCTGTTTACTGAATTAGTACACGCTATCCATCCGCATCTTATGAAGGACGCAGATGTTCCCGATTTCATGCGCAATCTGATTCAAATGCTGTGCGATATCCCTGAAGAAGATTGGTCAACGAAAAAAGACCCTTCGTCAGAACAATCAAACAAGGATTCATCCTTGAGAAAGTTCTATACAAAGGGTCCAACAAAGAAATTAGCGAAGTCGATGCTTGGTAGGTTAACACGAGATAATTTTATTGAATCAATTTATCATGATGATTATGCCGCTGAGCGTACTGATGTGGTTCTTGAGTCCTTAGCTGAAGATATACAGCCTTTTGTTGACGATGTAGATAAAGATAATGTTGGCGAGGCTTTATTCGATCTGTTCAAACAGTCCTTAGAATTTATCGTAAACCCAGAATTAGAAAACGACCGTAAACTTTCTGCAGCTAAGACAAAATCGCAAAAAGCCAAAGGTTTATATGGATCTGGCTTGTTGGATGATTGCAGGTACGCTTGTTCAATACCAGGTTGTGGAAAGCATTTACAAGTTGTAAATGATAAAAACCATGCGGTTGATGATTATGAAATAGTCAGTATTAATATAGACAAGGCTTCTTCATATGAAAACTTGGTTGCAGTGTGTCACGATTGTTTTCAAAATTATACTTTTAATCATATGAAGGCAGAGGAAAAAGAACTTCAGACAATAAAGAGGCTTCAGATCGATGCACGTAGCACACGGCGCACTCTTGATGAAGTAGCCATTGAGAGGGGAATAACACAGGTTGTCATAAATCTGAGCAAAGCAAAACCGGGGCAGCTCCTCGAACTTAACTATGATGCGGTGAGCGTGCCGGAAAAAATTGATGAAGACCTGCACTTTTTTCTTGTGTACGAGGTTAAGGGGCATGTGACAAAATACTTCTTATTCATAGAAAAGGCAATGCAAGACCTGGCAAGACGCAAGCAATTTAGTGACGATTTGTTAAGAGCTCAAATAAAAGAATCTTACCGGAAATTAGCTGAGAAAAAGAATAGCCCGGAGATGATTTACAGTGCTTTATCAGAAAGGTTAAGAAACATCACCAAGCAGGATATTCGTTTCTGCGCCATTGTGATTTCTTATTTTATTCAGTCGTGTGAGGTGTTCAATGTTACTGCCAAATAAACTATTCTCATACAACGAGAGTGTACTTTCGAAGCTGCCTCTCATATTACGAGAGCTGGATCAACCGAAGACTCCCAACGAGCTTCTATTGAGTCTTAGCAATATTGTGAATAATCCACTTGAGCTTGTGGATGCACTTGACTGCTTATATGCACTTAGAGAGATTGAACTAAACGAAGAGGAAGGAAGGATTATACGATGCTCAAAGAAATAAGTTGTGAACTGTTTAAAATTGGTGAGCAGATGCGTCCACCTGTCCAATTTCATAAAGGTCTCAACATTGTTCTTGGTGGTGAAGCAGGCGCAAATTCTATCGGCAAATCTACAATGCTGCTCATCATTGATTTCGCATTTGGCGGAGATGCATATGTTAAAAGTGATGCCGTCAGAGAACTTGACAATCATAATATTCGTTTTACCTTCGAATTTGATGGTAAACCACACTACTTTATAAGACATACAGCTTCACCTGGTGATATTTTTCAATTGGCTGGGAATGGAAACGTCATTGCTTCCCTAAAGAGAGATGAGTATGTCAATTGGCTTAGCGAACATTACGAGATTGATTTCACAGGTTTGAAATTTAGGAATGCAATAAGCCGATTTTTCCGTATTTATGGGAAGAACAACTATAACGAGTTGCGTCCACTACAAATGCGTGGTGGCACGGAATCGCAGGAGTCAGCAATCCATGCTCTTGTGACACTCTTCAACCAATACGAATCCGTATTGGCGTTTGAAGAACAGCTTCAGCTGGCTGAAGATAAAATTGCAGCGTTCAAAAGCGCTCGTAAGTACCAGTTCATCCCTTCAGCAGTAGATGGGCTAAAAAAATATGAGGATAACATCTCTATTATTGCTTTGCTGAAACAGGAAAAAGCCGACTTAGAATCCTCGAACAACCAAGCGGTCAATTCCGAAGAGGTAGAAAAAGCCAACCAAGCTAATGCATTAATCATACAGATGCAGGATGCCCGCAGATTAGCGAACCAGAGAGAAAATGATCTACATATTATCGAGCTTAATATGAGTCAAGGGGTCTATCCAACTGAAGCGGATTTGACGAGTTTACGTGAGTATTTTCCGGAAGCAAACTTGCAAAAACTCATTGATATAGAGCGGTTCCACAATAAAATACAGACTATTTTGCAGGACGAATTAGAGGCAGCCAAAGCAAGGTTAGAAGAAGAACTAAAGCCGCTAAAACAGATGATTGCATACCTGGAAAAGCAGGCAGAGGAAATTCATCCATCAATAGTATTTAGCAAGGAATTTCTCGCAGCTTATACTCATCTTGACCGCCGGATTCATAAATTAGAAGATGAAAATGAAGCTTTCGACACTCGTAACACATTGCAAAATGAGAAAAAGCAAGCAAGCGACAGGCTCAAGTCGCAGATGGAAACAGTACTAAAAGTCATAGAAACTACAATTAATCGCCATATGAGTGAGATCAGTGATTATGTCTCTCAAGGGAAAGATAATCCGCCTGTTTTAGGAATCAAGGAATATAACAGCTACTCTTTTGAAACACCAAAGGATACTGGGACAGGTACGAATTTCAAAGGGATGCTGATATATGATATTAGTATCCTTAATAGTACGGCGCTCCCTGCGTTGGCGCATGACTCCCTTCTGTTTGCTAATGTCTCCGATGATACCATCGGACAAATTTTGGCTTTGTATGCGCGAGAAAAACAAAAGCAAATATTCATAGCCTTCGATAGAGCGAGCAAATATGACAAAATGGCACAGTCCATCATTAGAGAAAACACTGTACTGAAATTAGATGCTGATGAACAAGCGCTGTTCGGGCGAAAATGGGGCAGAAAGGATACTGCAAAATGAGAATCCAATATAATAAACTCTGGAAAATACTCATCGATAAAAATATGAAAAAGGTTGACCTCAGAGATGTTGCTGAAATCAGTTCAAACACTATCGCAAAGCTCGGTAAAAATGAACCGGTGCGAATGGACGTACTGATGAAGATTGCAGCGGCACTCGACTGCAAGGTTGAGGACTTGTTTGAGACAGTGAAGGAGGAACAATAATTGGCTAACGGAAATAATACGGCGAGCATAGGCTTTGAGCAACAAATTTGGGCAGCGGCAGATATTCTGCGAGGTAATATGGATGCTTCTGAATATAAGCATGTCGTGCTGGGGCTTATATTTCTTAAATATATATCGGATAAGTTTGAGGAGCGGTATCAAGAGCTGCTCGCCGATGACGACGACGTGGAGGACAAGGACGCTTATGCCGAGGTGAACGTATTCTTCGTGCCGCCCTCGGCTCGATGGAGCGTTATTGCAGAGTGGGCACATAAAACAGGAGAAATCGACGGGGAAGCCCACAATATTGGCACTATTATCGACCGCGCTATGCGGGCAATTGAAAAAGAAAATAAGCGGCTGAAAGACATCCTGCCGAAGAACTACGCCCGTAGTGAATTGGACAAGCGCCGACTTGGAAACGTGGTAGACCTGTTCACCAACATTCAGATGATAGAACACGGCACGGACAAAGACATCCTTGGTCGCACATATGAATACTGTCTCTCCAAGTTCGCAGAGCAGGAAGGCAAGCGCGCCGGAGAGTTCTATACGCCGTCCTGCGTGGTTCGGACGCTTGTTGAGGTGCTTCAACCGTTCAAGGGACGTGTGTACGACCCTTGCTGCGGTTCCGGTGGGATGTATGTGCAGTCGGCACAGTTCGTGGAGAACCATTCCGGCAACATCAGCAGCTTATCCATCTACGGGCAGGATTCCAATCCGACCACTCGCAAGATGGCTTTGATGAACCTCGCAATTCGTGGTATTGAAGCCGACCTTGGAGGTTATAATGCCGACACATTCCATAACGACCTACACAAGACGCTAAAAGCTGACTTCATCCTTGCTAATCCGCCGTTCAACCTTTCCGATTGGAATGATGGCAGCCTAAACGACGACCCGCGTTGGAAGTATGGCTTGCCGCCGAGCGGGAACGCCAACTTTGCGTGGTTGCAGCATATGATTTCCCATCTTGCGCCTAATGGCAAAATCGGCATGGTGCTTGCCAACGGCTCGCTCTCTTCTCAGAGTGGTGGCGAGGGCGAGATCCGCAAGAAGATAGTCGAGGACGACCTCGTGGAAGGCATTATTGCCATGCCCACGCAGTTATTCTACACAACGCAGATTCCCGTGTCCCTCTGGTTCATCAGCCGTAACAAAGCGCAGAAGGGCAAGACGCTGTTCATCGACGCCCGCAAGATGGGGACGATGGTCAACCGACGCCTGCGCGAGATGACCACCGAGGACATCTCCAAGATTGCCGCAACCTTCCAAGCCTTTGACGACGGAATGCTTGAGGATGTGAAAGGCTTCTGTGCAGCCGTCACTACTGCCGATATAGCAAAGCAGGATTACATACTCACACCCGGACGCTACGTCGGTATTGAAGAGCAGGAGGACGATGGTGAGCCGTTCGAGGAGAAGATGACGCGGCTGACCAGCGAACTCTCTGAAATGTTCAAGCGTTCCCACGAACTGGAGGACGAAATCCGCAAAAGACTGGGGGCGATTGGGTATGACATTTAAACTCTCTGACATTTGCATTGGTGGAGGAAGTTATGGAATAGCAGCTTCGGCTGTTGAGTTTTCGACTGATCTGCCTACCTATTTGCGAATCACGGACATTAATGACGACGGAACGCTAAACGAAAGCGGGCTAAAATCGGTCGATGATCCGAACTCAGCTAAATACTACTTATCTCCAAACGACATTGTTTTTGCGCGGACTGGTGCAAGCACAGGCAGAAATTACTTTTATGACGGAAGCGATGGTGAATTTGTGTATGCTGGCTTTCTTATCAAGTTCAGCATCGACCCTAGAAAAGTGAATCCTTTGTTTGTTAAATATTACTGCCAATCCAAGGATTACTATGATTGGGTGGCATCGTTCAACACAGGAAGCACTCGCGGGAATATAAACGCCCAAACGCTCGCCAATATGCCTATACCTATTTTGGAGCGAGACCAACAGAATTTGATCGCAGACACGCTGGCCGCTCTGGACGCTCGGATTGCTGAAAACAGAGCGATAAACAATCATTTAGCGTCGCCGAGGTCGGCTACGGATAGCTCTCCGGACATCAGCTTTGGGAGAAGAACATCTCTTAATTCAGCAAGTCGACAATTCTCATCGCTGTTTTCTCGGATTTGGGCAAAGAGAGGGGCAATTAAATTATTGAACTCCTGCATTTCCTCTTCGCTCGGAACAACCACAGCGAGTGCTTTGAGGTTCGTTTGATTGATTTTAGGCTGAACTGCTCCAGTAACAATCGAGGTAACGCTCGTTTGTTTTAAGAGAGTGTAAAGGCTCTCCACAGTAAAGCCATTTCTACCTTGCAGAATGTGGGCGTGGTTGTTAACCCAGAACTTTCCCCAAACATACTGAAGCGTCGGGAAGCCTAAGTCGTCAATTACTGTTCCATCCTCACCAAGGAGAAGGTAAACGCCATCGAATAAGTAATTATCGACATAGTCCATCAGGGTCGCTGCACCGTAGTAGGGATAGATTTTCTCCATCTTGTCCCGCTGATTACCAGAAAGGGGTATGCGCTTGAAGTCGAACAACTCGATAATATCACCCAACGAGCCATTCGGCTCCAAACCGCCAAACCTCTCAGACCAAATGGCCTGCGCCATCTGCTCTAAATGATTGTTTAACCACTCCTCCTGCCATTGTTAGAACACATTATTAACCGAAAGGCAGGAGGAACATATGAAAGATAAGCTAATTACGGAGATTCAGACAAGCATGGCGTCGGCGCTTAATCCGGCGCAACAGGAGGAATTACGGCGGGTACTGATGTACCACCTCCACAACGTGGAAGTCACGGAGCGAAAAGCCCCTAACCCACAGGGAACCGCCGAGAACGTAGGGTTGCTCGAAGTGTTTATAGCCGCAAAGAGAGTAGAAGGCTGCTCGGAGAAGTCGCTGAAATATTATGACTCGACGATACAGCAGATGACCGACAGCGTAAAGAAACCCGTGCGGGAAATCGTCACCGACGACTTGCGGATTTACCTTGCCGACTACCAGAAAGAGCGCGGGTCCAGCAAGGTCACGATAGACAATATACGGCGTATCTTCAGCAGCTTCTTCGGGTGGCTTGAGGATGAAGATTACATCATAAAAAGTCCCGTCCGCCGAATCCACAAGATTAAAGCGGACAAGACCATCAAGGAGACATTCTCCGACGAGGGCTTGGAATTGCTCCGCGACGCCTGCGAGGAAGTCCGCGACTTGGCGATGATTGACCTGCTCGCTTCAACGGGAATGCGCGTCGGAGAATTGGTTGGCTTAAACCGTGAAGACATCAATTTCCATGAACGAGAGTGCGTGGTGTTCGGCAAGGGTAGCACAGAGCGTCTGGTCTACTTTGACGCTCGAACAAAAATTCACTTGAGGAACTACCTTGACGGCAGAAAAGACGCCAATCCCGCTCTTTTCGTGTCGTTGACACTGCCCCGAGAGCGGCTGATGATAGGCGGCGTGGAAACGAGGCTACGGGAAATCGGAAAGCGAGCCGATATGCAAAAGGTACATCCGCATAAATTTCGGCGGACGCTTGCAACGCGAGCCATTGATAAGGGAATGCCCATTGAGCAAGTACAACGGTTACTTGGTCATGTGAAGATAGATACGACCATGTCCTATGCAATGGTCAATCAGACAAATGTGAAGAACTCGCATAGGAAATTCATCGGATAAGGAGGGGCGGAAAATGCCTCAAGGTTGGACGCCTACACGTATAGGCAACATATGTAAGACAAATCAGCGCACCTATTCGGTAGCGGAAAAGTGGCCGTTTGTTAATTACTTAGATACGGGAAACATTACGGAAAACCGCGTGGGTGATATACAGCACATCGTTATTGGGCAGGATACCCTCCCAAGCAGGGCGCGGCGTAAGGTCGCCGTGGATGACATCATCTATTCAACTGTTCGACCGAATCAACGGCATTACGGCATCGTAAGGGATGTTTTACCGAACATGCTCGTGTCCACGGGCTTTACGGTTATCACGGTTGATAAGGAGAAAGCCGACAGTGACTTCCTCTACTACTATCTGACCCAGAGCGAAATCGTGGATAGCTTACACGCCATCGGCGAGCAGAGCGTTTCTGCGTATCCGTCAATCAAGCCCTCTGACATTGAGCGCGTCGAGTTAGATTTGCCGCCGCTCCCAGAGCAAGTTGAAATTGGACATACCCTTCGGGCGTTGGACGACAAAATCGCAAACAACACGAAGATAAACAATCATTTAGAGCAGATGGCGCAGGCTATTTTCAAGTCGTGGTTCGTAGACTTCGAGCCATTTGGGGGCGTGATGCCTGATGAATGGCGAGAAGGCACGTTCAGCGATATAATTTCTGCGACTATCGGCGGCGATTGGGGCAAGGACGCACCAACAGGCAACAACACCCAAGAAGCATACTGTATTCGTGGTGCCGACATTCCCGACGTTAACGCTGGTAACAAGGGTAAAATGCCCATTCGCTATATCCTCCCTAAGAACTACGCCGTTAAGCAGCTTATGGTTGGTGACATCGTAGTTGAAATCTCTGGCGGCAGCCCCACGCAATCTACGGGTCGCTGTGCGTTGATTACTCAATCACTCCTTGATCGATACGACCGAGGTATGGTCTGTACGAACTTTTGCAGGGCGGTCAAACCACTTTTTGGATATTCTTCGTTTGTTTACTTCTACTGGAAGTACCTCTATTCCGAAAGTGTGATGTTCTCCTACGAGAACGGCACGACAGGCATAAAGAACCTTGATATTTCGGGATTTCTTGGAACAGAGCCAATTATCATTCCACCAGTAGAAGTAGTCCATCAGTTCACCGATACGGTCGGGACACTTATCGACACAGTCTTTGCCAACGGTCTTGAAAACGAAACCCTCGCAACAACCCGCAACGTTCTCTTGCCTCGCCTAATGTCTGGCGAGTTGTCAGTCACCGACCTCGGCGACGCTAAATGATTGTTTAATTTACTGCCTTCGGGCACTCAAATATAGATACAGGAGGAGGTACACCCTATGGCATATACAGAAGCAAACTATGAAAATGCGGTTATTGAGGTGTTTCGAGATACCTTGGGGTATGGCTACGCTTATGGACCCGACGTAGCCCGCGACTACGCCGAACCGCTATATCTGGACGAGCTACTGCCCGCCCTGCGACGGATCAACTCGAAGTTGCCCGAATCCGCCTTGATTGAGGCAGTATATAAGCTGCGCAATTTTGAGGGCGGCACAATATTCCAGAAGAACGTTGATTTTATGGACTACCTTCAAAATGGCATATCTGTGAACTTCTTCGAAAAGGGAGAACAGCGGGCGGCTCTGGTTCAGCTTGTGGACTATGAGAACGTAGACAATAATACTTTCACCGCCGCCAACCAGTGGACGATTATCGAGAACAGCGAGAAACGGCCTGATGTTATCGTGTTCTTGAACGGTTTGCCGGTAGTCCTATTCGAGTTAAAGTCTCCCTCCCGTGAGGAAACCGATGCTTCCGAGGCGTTCCTGCAACTGCGGAACTATATGCACGAAATACCATCGCTGTTCACTTATAACGCTTTCCTCGTAATGAGCGACCTTGCCATTTCCAAAGCTGGTACAATAACAGCGGGCGAAGACCGCTTCATGGAATGGAAAACGAAGGACGGCAGTTATGAGAATACGCAGTATGCCCAATTCGACACCTTCATTGAAGGAATGTTCAACAAAGAGCGGCTGCTTGACATCATCAAAAACTTCATCTGCTTCTCCGGCGACGCAAAAATTTTAAGCGCGTACCACCAGTATTTCGCCGTGCGGAAGGCTGTCGCTTCGACCGCTACCGCCACCGTCACGGACGGAAAAGGTGGTGTGTTCTGGCATACTCAAGGAAGCGGCAAGTCGCTGTCAATGGTTTTCTATGCCCATCTGCTCCAAGCTGCACTGAATTCCCCAACCATCGTCGTGCTGACCGACCGTAACGATCTGGATGATCAGCTTTTCGGGCAGTTCGCCAAATGCGCCAATTTCTTGCGTCAGACCCCGCAACAAGCTGAAAGCCGCAGCCACTTGAAAGAACTGCTCGCCGGACGGCAAGCAAACGGCATTATTTTTACCACTGCGCAGAAGTTTGAGGAGAGTTCAGAATTCCTATCAGATCGCCGAAACGTCATCGTCATGGCGGACGAGGCACACCGTAGCCAGTTCATCGACGAGCGAGTGGACAGCAAGACGGGACGCATTCAGAAATCCTTTGGTCTTATTATTCGCGAAAGCCTACCGAATGCAACCTACATAGGCTTTACGGGGACACCGATTTCAAGCAAAGACCGCTCGACTATCGAGGTGTTCGGCAATTACATCGACATCTATGATATGACCCAAGCCGTGGAGGATGGAGCGACCCGCCCAGTCTATTATGAGAGCCGAGTCATTCATCTGAAACTGGATGAAGATATTCTACATCTCATTGATGCTGAATATGACATCATGGCGCAGAATGCCGAGGACTACGCCATCGAAAAGAGCAAGAAGGAACTCGGCAAAATGGACTCCATCCTCGGTGCGGAGCAAACCATCACCGCGCTTTGCGAGGATATCGTCAAGCACTACGAAGAAAATCGTCAATATGAACTCACGGGCAAGGCTATGGTGGTCGGCTATTCCCGCGCCATCGCTATGGCAATATACCGCAAGCTGATCGAACTCCGTCCTGAATGGGCAGATAAAGTCGGCGTGGTTATGACCGAAAGCAATAAAGACCCTGAAGAATGGAGAAGCGTAATTGGCAACAAACGTCACCGAGACGCAATGGCAAAGCGGTTCAAAGACAACGACGACCCGCTGAAAATCGCCATCGTCGTGGATATGTGGCTGACAGGATTTGACGTTCCCTCGCTCGCAACGATGTATGTTTACAAGCCGATGACAGGTCACAACCTTATGCAGGCAATCGCACGTGTCAATCGGGTTTATGAGGATAAAGAAGGCGGCTTGGTAGTGGATTATGTCGGCATTGCGGGTGCTTTGAAACAGGCAATGAACGACTACACCAACCGCGACAAGAGCAACTACGGCGACACCGACATCGCAAAAACAGCCCTACCGAAATTCGTCGAGAAACTGGAAGTCTGCCGCGATCTTTTCCATGGTTTCGACTATTCCGGTTTTATGCGGTCAAACGCCAGTGACCTTTCCCGTGCTAAGGCAATCAGCGGTGGGGTGAACTTCCTGACGGCAATAGACAGACAACCACACAGATTTATGGAAGAGACGGTATCACGCATTGCCGAGCCATCGATAGGATATGGCGACACCACAAGCCGCAAGGATGCTTTCATCAAAGAGGCTATGCTCCTGCGTCAGGCACTATCCCTTTGCCGTTCGCTACTGACTGCGGAACAGCGATACGAAGCTGCATACTTTGAGGCGGTGCGAACTCTCCTAACCCGTATCACAGGAGAAGGCAAACCGCTGTCTTTGAAAGAAATAAATGCACGCGTCAACGAACTGTTGAAAGCAAGCATTCAAAGCGAAGGTGTTATTAATTTATTCTCGGACGTAGACACTGGCTTTTCCCTGTTTGACCCGAAGTTCCTTGACGAGATCGCCAAGATGAAGGAGAAGAACCTCGCCGTTGAGATTTTAAAGAAATTACTTGCTGAGCAGGTGTCCCTCTATCGCAGAACGAACCTCGTCAAGTCGGAGAAGTTCTCGGAAAGGCTCTCGCGGGCAATGAAAGCGTACCTGAATGGAATGCTCTCCAACGAGGAAGTCATTGCCGAACTGATGAAGATGGCGAAGGAGATGGCGACCGCCCAAGCGGAAGGTGACGCTATGGGACTGACTGATGAAGAGTTGGCGTTCTACGATGCATTAACCCGTCCAGAAGCGGTCAAGGACTTCTATCAAAATGAGGAACTCGTGGCGATGACCCATGAACTTGCCGATATGCTCCGCAAGAACCGCACCATCGACTGGCAAAAGAAAGAGTCTGCCCGCGCCGGTATGCGCCGGATGGTCAAAAAATTGCTAAAAAAGTACAAATACCCGCCGGAGGGTATGGAAGATGCCATTGCCACTGTTATTGGACAATGTGAGATGTGGACGGATAAATAAGGGAGGGCAAAGCGATGAACGCTTTCAAGAGCAATATCTACAAATACCTCGGCGGGACCTGTCAATACCTAATACCGCTGTATCAAAGAACATACAGTTGGGAGCGTGAGCAGTGCGCCCGTCTTTGGAGCGACATCGTAAACCTCCACACTACGCAAAGGGAGGGTCACTTCGTCGGATCGATTGTCCGCATTGACGAGGATTCCGCGGCGGGGTCTACCCTTGCAATGATTATCGACGGTCAGCAGAGGCTTACCACGCTGACTCTTCTTCTCGTAGCCCTGCGCGACTATGCGGCGACTCATTCAGACTGTGGTGTGAACCCGAACAAGATAACCGACACGCTGCTCTTGAACCAATATGAAACGGGAAATGCCAAATACAAACTGCTCCTTACGCAGTCCGACAGGGATGCGCTGATAAAGAAGATTGAGGGTGCGCCAATTTCCGATACCTTGAAATCTCGAGTGCTGGACAACTACGGCTTCTTCTCAGGGCAGATTGGAAAGGGCGAGATTGCACCATCCGATCTTTACGACGCCATCGGAAAACTGCAAATCGTGGACATCGTCCTCGACCGCCAGTATGATGACCCGCAGGCGATTTTCGAGAGTCTCAACTCCACAGGTATGGACTTGAAGGACTCAGACCTCATCCGCAATCATCTATTGATGGGTTTGGACTCTGCGACCCAGACGGATGTTTACAACAACATCTGGCGGCCAACGGAACTACTCTTTGACTACGAGCATCAAAGCGAGTTGCTGGACAACTTCTTCCGTGACTACCTCACGATGAAGCTGGGCAGGATTCCTCGCAAAAACGAGGTCTACAAAGAGTTCCGCGCTTACCACAACGGTAGTGGACTAACCATTCGCGACCTATGTCAAGACATCTACAGCTTCGCCAAGCACTATTCCGATATGTATTTTGTGCGGAGCGGCGACGCCGTGTTGAAGTCGCTCTACGGCGATATGAAGGCAATTCGCATGGAGGTCGCTTACCCGTTTCTTCTGAAAGTGCACGACGATTGCGACAAGGGCTTGATAACCATCGAGGAACTGCGGGAAATTCTGCGGCTCTGCGTAAGCTACGTACTGCGCCGCGCCGTCTGCGATATTCCGACGAACTCCCTTAACAAGACTTTCGCCACGATGAAGAATGACATCAGACAGTTCGACTATCTGAACTCGGTAAAGGCGTTCTTTATCTTGCTCGACTCCTACAAGGAGTTCCCGAACGACAAGCGATTCCTCGATACCTTCCTGACGAGGGACATCTACCATATGAACCGCTGCGGTTATATCCTTGGGAGACTTGAAAACTGGGACAACAAGTCGGCAGTCAATGCGGAAAAGCTGACCATTGAACACATCATCCCGCAGAACCCGCACCTCTCCGCCGACTGGGTATCCGCCCTCGGAAGCAACTGGGAGGAGATTCAAAAGAAGTACTTGCATACCATCGGCAACCTGACGTTGACGGCTTATAACTCCGAGATGAGCGATTCGCCGTTCGCCGACAAGCTGACAATGGACGGCGGTTTCCAGCAGAGTGCGCTTCGTTTGAATAAGTATGTTGTTACCCAGACAACTTGGGGCGAGCCGCAGGTCAATGAACGCGCAGCCCAGCTTGGGGAGGTGGCGAAAAAAGCGTGGCCGTACCCGACGCTTACGGAAGCCGAACTCGCGCCGTACCGCAAACAGGACGACATCGCGCCGGAGTATACCCTTGAAAGCTATCAGTATCTGAACGCTTTCAACCGTATGCTCTTTGAGAAGCTGAACACCCGAATCCTTAACCTAGGCACCTATGTGAAGCGGGAGTTCAAAAAGCTGTATATAGCCTACAAGGCCGACACCAACTTCGTGGATGTTGTTATCCAAAATTCGCGGCTCCGATTGACCATCAATATGAAGTTCGCCGACGTCATCGACCCGAAAGGCATCTGCAAAGACATCACGGGTATCGGCAGATGGGGCAACGGCGATGTCGAGATCGGTCTGGACAGCTTGGATATGCTCGACGACGTGATGGAGGTTATTGAGCAGGCGTTCAGACTGCAGGATGTGGAGTGAAAATAAACGGAGGGCGATGGTTATGACAGTGCCGTTGTTAAAAATAGACGAGGCAATTCTTGAGAGTAATAAAATCATTTGCCGCCAGATTAGTCGACTTGGAGAATCAACAAGAGGCGAAGTATCGCAAGAAGTCTTAGAGTCTTTGCGACACTTCGTAGAACATATCCTGCTTAAAGTCTATGCTGGCGGCAATGACATCGAAGATACGCAAGAAAATGTGAAAGCGGCAATCAAACAAGCAAAAAGCAATCCGAAACTGAAACACCTATCAAGGTTTCATCATTTCCTGCAGGTGTCCGTGTCGCATCGTGCCTTGAAAGAACAAAATGCTGAAAGGCTGATGCTAAAGTACTATGAATATCTGTTGCGTATAAGGACTTTTCTGAATGAAGAGTATGCACTTGACGTTCTCGCAAACCTTGAGGAGTTTCCGCGAGAAACCGACGAGAGCCTGATTGAATATTATGAGAAAATAGCAGTAAGGGTTAACTCATACAACACTCCTGTAAAGGAAGGTTTTCGTTTTGACCGTTTCTATGTGCAAAGGATTAAGCCGTTCTTCGTCAATGGAAAGATTTATTATGAGGTAGCGTTTGTCCCGGCAAATGACTACGCAAGCAAGACCGACCGCATTATCGCTTTTACCGACATAGAGGTTACGAGTTATTATGCTGTAAAATTTGCTATAGCAAATGACAGTGTGGACGTACTCGATAAACGTATGCCTATTCGCATAATCGTAGACTGGGAAGTAAGCATTCGCCCTTGTGAATTAAAAAACTTCACGGCAATTATTGAAAGAAAAGCGAGAGGCTACGGAAATGCTGAGCAACGGGAACTTAGTCGGTATTTGACCCAAACTGGTCTTAGCTTATCGGAAGTAATAATGTTCTCTGATGAAGCATTTGCGGCAGTTCGTGACAGCATTGTCCCAAAAACAGAAGCTGTTCACTTCTTTGATTGTCTTGAATCTTGCAGAAAACTGATAAAACGCAACGCAGATGGCAGCAACATTTTGCGGTATTTGCTTCACCATATGACAAACCGCATACTTAAGGCTCAATATTGGCTCACTCACACCCAAGCGGGTGATGTTCGCGGTTGCCATCTCTTGAGTGGTTTGTATCTTAATTATGGATGTATTCCATTTGATGAAATGCCGTTTTGCTCCGGCTTGAAAAACCACGTTCCAAGCCTTTCAGATTTATTTGAGTGCCTTGACGCAAGCGGTCGTGAACACGAGATTTTGGCTTGGATTGTAAAAAACAATACAGAGCAACAAGGTGTGCTTTTTACCCCTCTTGAAAAGAGTGAAGACGAGAAGTTCAGACTTGGTGATTTTGGCGATGTTGCCGCTCTTGTTGAAACACACAACGCACGGCTATACAATTCGGCCGCTCAACAACGACGAAAAATGGTCATCAAGTACGATCATTTATTTATCGAAAGCTATATGGATGACACAGTATCGATTATTCAGACTATTAAAGGTCTGACTATAAGCGGAATAGACAATTATACTAATTGGGCAAGAAATTGGATAAGGACAACTGACCATGTTATTGACTGCGAAGAGAAAAAGAAAGCTTTGCTTGAAATGTTTGCCGAGTCAAAAGCGGCTTTGATTTATGGCTCTGCTGGAACAGGCAAATCAACTTTGATAAATCACATCTCGCATTTATTTGCCGCCAAGTCAAGACTTTACTTAGCGCAGACAAATCCTGCCGTAAACAATATGAAACGCAAAGTCACGGCATCGGCAAGCAGTACATTTATGACAATATCGAAATTTACAAATCAGTACTATAGAGGTGCCACGGAGTTCGACATTCTTATAATTGATGAATGCAGCACGGTTAATAACCACGATATGAGACTAATCTTAAGCCGAGCAAATTATGAGCTACTTGTTCTGGTAGGCGACACATACCAGATAGAGGCAATCGAGTTTGGAAACTGGTTTGATGCTGTACGTTTTTTTCTACCTAAAGCCTCAGTTTGTGAATTGACAAAGCCCTATAGAAGTGATAGCACGGCTTTATTAAGGCTTTGGAACGATGTCCGAAAAATGAAAGACGATATTTTTGAACTGTTACAAACTTACAGCTACTCTACAGATTTAGACGCTACCATATTCACCCCCACGGCTGAGAATGAAATAGTGCTATGTTTGAATTACGGTGGTTTATACGGTATAAACAATATTAATCACTTTTTGCAAGAAAGCAATGAGGACAAAGAAATATGGCGTGGTGTTCACCGTTATAAGGTCGGAGACCCGGTTCTGTTTAATGATTCAGCGGACAAATTCTTTATCCGTATGGACGACCAAGTCCCGATTATCCACAACAATATGAAAGGGCGTATTGTTGACTTCGAACTGGAAAATGCGGACAAAACTAACGAGTGCATACAATTTGATATTGAGATTGACAGACCTCTGATAGACATGGATAGCAAAAACATGGACTTCTCCATTGTGCGAAATACACCTAACGGAAATTCGATTATTCGTTTTTCGGTTAACAAAAATAGAAGCACTGACGAGGACGACGATGGTGTTTCAAAAGCTACCGTGCCATTCCAGATAGCATACGCTGTTTCTATCCATAAGGCACAGGGGCTGGAATATGACTCTGTCAAAGTCATTATTACTGACGAAATCGACGAACTGATAACGCATAGCATTTTCTACACAGCTATAACCCGTGCACGAAAGGCATTGAAGATATACTGGACTCAACCAGTCGAACGAAAAGTTCTTGAGAGAATTGAGCCGAAAGATAACAAGAAGGATGTCTCGCTTCTGAGAATGGAAATTAAATGACCCACCAAGACCTCATGGTTTACTATTAGGGGTGTGCAAAAGCGGTGCAAATTTTAACGATTTGATTTGAGCGGTGCATTTTATCAATAGGTAGTACCTTTGCCAAAGAGAGTCCATGTGTCGGGATTCAAACTGACACATGGACTTTTATCTCTTATATGATAATATGGCAAGACCTGTGATATAATCGCTTCAGTTTACCAATAATATAAACTGTCGGAGAGGACCTTGGTTAGTATGGATAGATATTTGCATGAAACAAGAATGCTGGATTATTCATCTAAGTCAATCCAGAATCTAATCTCTGACAGGAAATGGGATACGCTTGACGAATTCCACCGTATTTTGGCGATTTATAATTATATCAGAGACGAAATATTGTTTGGATACAACGTTAGCGATGCGATAACAGCTTCGCAAGTTTTGAATGACGGCTATGGGCAATGCAATACCAAAGGGACTTTGTTTATGGCGCTTCTTCGGGCGGTGCATATTCCTTGCAGAGTGCATGGCTTTACAATAGATAAAGCATTACAAAAAGGTGCTATGACCGGCTTCGTTTATAGAAATGCTCCTAGAAATGTCTTTCACAGTTGGATAGAAGTATATTACGAGAACGCATGGTATGCGTTGGAAGGACTCATTATTGACCGGCAATATTTAACCAAACTTCAATTGACGAATCGCAACTGTAAAGGTTCCTTCTGTGGCTATGGTGTAGCAGTGAAAGATTTCCAGAACCTTGTGATTGATTGGAACGGAAACAGCACATACATTCAGAGTGAAGGAATCAATCAAGATTTTGGCATATACGATAATCCCGATGATTTGTTGAGAGAGCATGGACAGGAACAATCCCCCATTAAAGGTTTTCTATATCGGCACTTAGGACGCCACTTAATGAACCATAATGTAAGAAAAATTCGCAGAAACGGGTAATTGGCACAACCTTTGTATCATGAAAGTTCGGATACTTTGCAAGAATTAAAGATATAAATTTCTGGAATAGAACCCAAACAAGAAATCAGTCCGCGAGGGCTGTTTTTCTTATATTCTCGCTTTCAACATACTTGACGTTTTTTTGGTGGAGAAGAATCTTTGCTTCATGCTATACTCACGGCAGAAGCGAGGGAAAAACAGATGACGGAAGACGAAAAATACACGGCTCTGGTGGAGAAAGACCCGGCCTACGACGGCGCGTTCTTCGCGGCGGTGAAGACGACCGGCATCTTTTGCCGCACCACCTGCACCGCGCGAAAACCCAAACGCGAGAACGTTTGCTTTTACGATACGATTCACGATGCGCTGTCCGCGGGCTATCGTCCCTGCAAAATCTGCCGACCGATGGAAAGCGCGAACCATATTCCACAGGAGATTGCGCAGCTATTGCAGGAAGTGCAGGCAAACCCGCAGTTTCGCGTGACCGAATGGGAACTACGCCAGCGTGGCTTTGACCCGAACACCCTACGCCGTTGGTTTCAGAAACACTACGGCATGAGCTTTCAGGCGTTTTGCCGGATGAACCGCATCAACGCGGCGTTCGGCGCGATCAAGGACGGAAACAGCGTGCTGGACGCGGCGCTCGACAGCGGATACTCCTCCGCGAGCGGGTTTGCCAGCGCATTTGAAAAGGTGATGGGCACCGCGCCCGGCAAGGCGAAGCGGGAACCGAAAAACGTTCTGGTCTACCAGCGATTCGACGCGCTGCTGGGCCCAATGGTCGCGGTGGCCAGCGAGCGGGGGCTGTGCCTGCTGGAATTTGGCGACCGGCGTATGCTGGAGAGCGAGTTTGCCGACCTGCAACAGCGGCTCGACGCAGCGCTGCTGCCCGGTACAAACGAATTTACGCAAGCCGCCGTGCAGCAGATCGGCGAGTACTTCGCAGGCACGCGAAAGACATTTTCCGTACCGCTGCACGCACCGGGCACTGCGTTTCAGCAGCGGGTTTGGGCGGCACTGCGGGAGATTCCGTTCGGCGAGATCCGATCCTATGGTGAGATTGCGGTGGCCATCGGAGAACCCAAGGCGGTGCGCGCGGTGGGCACGGCAAACGGTATGAACCGGCTCGCGATCATGATTCCATGCCATCGGGTCATCGGGGCAGATGGCGCGCTGACGGGGTATGGCGGCGGACTCTGGCGCAAGGACTGGCTGCTCAAGCACGAGCAGGAGCAGAACTGATTTGTTCGAAAGCAGAGAGAGGGAGCGACAATCGCGCCCTCTTTTTTTGGAGAACGAGAGAAGAGTTTAAGTCATGGCATATCGTTTGCGGCGAGTAGGATTTCGGCGCGAATAGACCCCGTTTTGAATCGAATGCGAAGGCTTTGCTCTGGCGTGATTGCTCTTTGGGGAGGACTTCTCACTCAAATGCAATCATGCTATAATGAATCGTTTTCAAACTGTGAAATACAGGGAGCATTGGAATGTCTCAAACAAAAAATCTATTCGCGGACAAGACTTCCGCCGTTCTCATGATCCTCTTGTTACTCATGCGATTCCCACTATTGATCCTGGCTCAGCTCGGCTTTATTGACAATACGATCTCGGTCCTCGTGTTTTTAACGGGAACTTACCTTTGCACCGGAATCCTGCTCTGCCGGAATCTGGCGAGTTTGGATCAATACTGCATATCCGTGCCGGCGCTGGTACTCTTTTTGATTTCACCCATTCTGGCGATCATCAGCAATCACAGTGATATGACCGCGTTTGTCAGACTTGCAATGGCGGTCGCTTTTTCCATCTATCTCTTGCGAAACAGAACCATACGAAACACGGTAAAAAACAGCATTCGCTCCATTCTCTGGAATGACCTGTTTGTACTGATCAGTATTGGCGTAACGACGGTGCTATTTGCCTATTTGCGGGGATTCTCCGGAACGGAAAGCACCGTGACCCCGTCGATGCTGGCAACCGGCTTCCTGTTTCAGCTTTCCTTTGCGGCGGTCATGGAAGAGCCGCTGTTTCGAGGGTTTCTTTGGGGCAGCCTCCGCCAGGCCGGAATTAAGGACGGGGTGATTTGCGTGATTCAGGCAGCGTTGTTCTGGTTGGCGCATATCTACTATTACAATACTGGGATCAATTTCTGGGTGGTCGTCCCGATTGCCTCGCTCGTCCTGGGTCTGGTCATTCAGAAGACAAAAAGCATTTCCTATTCGATGGTAACGCATGCGGCGATCAATGCCTTGGGAGACGTCTTCCAACACTTTGTTCGTATGTTCTGATGCTGGATGATATGTCCTGTGCGGGAGTGTACATAACAAAGTTTTGCGACCTCCGTGTGCCGGACACCGCTGCGGAATATTTCATTCAATAAAATCGTTCCTGCAACAAGGGAGAACAAAACCGTTCTCTCTTTTTTGTTCTATACAAAAATACTCGGAAAATCAAAGTTAACAACGTAAAACCGAGGGTAGAATGCAAACGCGTGGCTTAGTCGTTCGGGTTTCGAGCCCCAACCGACGACGTCACCCGAAAACCATCCCGAAAGCGCGAGGGCGAGAGCCCGTATTCCCGTAGGAACGCTTTGTAAAACGTTGTGTAGTCCGAAAAACCTGCCTGAAGCGCGCATTCTCCCGCGCCAACGCCGTTTGCGAGCAGGCGGCGGGCGCGCTGGAGCCGGAGCTTGACGATGTATTGGTGCATCGGCACGCCGGACTCGGCGTGGAAGCGCCGCATGAGATGTGCTTTTCCCATGTGCAGCGCAGCGGCGACGGTTTCCGCCCGCAGGTCGTCCTGCAAATGCGCGGAGAGATAGGTTTGCGCGCGGCGAAGAAACGCGCTGGCTCTTCCGCTTTGCTCCCGCAGGCGCAAGAGCTGGATAAAGAGCAGGCGAATGTAGTCCGCGTAAACGGTGTCGTGCCCCGCAAACGCCGAAAAGTCCTGCTCCATTCGTTCCTGCTCGCCGTTGAGCAGCGAGAGCAGCTGCAAGATGGCGGAGGCGCTTGCGTCCGGCGGGTGCAACTCCAGCGGTTCGTTCCAGTCCTCGGCGGAGACGCGCGCAAGCAGCTCCGGCAGGACCCAGAGCACCGTGCGCTGATAGGCGCTCTGTTCGTCGAGAAACCGCAGCGAATGCGAGCAGCCGGGCGGGAGCAGCAGGAGCGTATTTGGCGCGAGCAAAACCGCGCGATCCTCAACGAGGAATTCGGCGTTTCCGCTGAGAAAGAAATACAGTTCGTAGAACTCGTGGTGGTGCCGGTAGACGCGCCGAAGGTTATTCTCCGAATAGGAATTCAGCTCAAATCCGTTTGGCAGGCACGCGGTTCCGATGGGGTAAGTAAAATAGCTTCTCATGGAGGAATCGTATCAGAAGAAAGCGCTTTTTTCAATTTCAATATCATATTGTGCGCAGTAAGTGCCGAAATACTCGAGAAATGAGCACGAAATTCAATATCGCGCGTTTCTTTTGCAATGGCGCGGCGCGCGGAATCGCTCTATAATCAGGGTATCTAATCTAAGGCAGGGTTCTATTTTGCCGCAGTATCAACATGGATTTTCGCTCGCCGAACAAACGGATTTTTCCAGCCTCTACCGCACGGAAGGGGTTTCGGCGCGCTTGGACTTTTTAAGCGAGTCGCTGCTTCGCGTCGCCATCCTGCCGGACGGCGAGCGACTGCTGCCGACCTATTCCGTCTGCCCGACGGGGGAGATGCCGCGCGAAGGACGAGACAAGCTTTCCCTCGACGGCTTTTCGCGCTTTGCGCCCGTGCAGGAAAGCGGTTTCTCCTTCACTTGGAGCGAGTATCGCCTACAAATTCAACCGCAAAACTTCCTGATCACGATGATGAAGAACGGACTTCCGCTGCTGCAAGATCGCACGCCGATGGGCTACAACCTCGGCGGCGAGTATGGAGAGGGCGCGCGGCACTACCTCGTTCGCGAGGCGGGTGAGCGCATTTTCGGTCTTGGGGATAAGTCCGGCGCGCTGAACAAGGCGGGCCGCCGGTTCCGGCTCGACAGCAAGGATGCGATGGGTTACGACGCGGCGTCGACCGACCCGCTGTATCAGCACGTGCCATTTTACATTTGCCAGAATCAGGCGGGGTTTGTCGGGCTGTATTACGATACGCATGCGAACTGCGCGTTTGACTTTGGGCAGGAGTTGAGCAACTACACCGGCGCATACCGCTCCTTTGAAGGGACGGAGCGCTATTTGGTCTACTACATTTTACTCGGAACGCTGCCGCAGATTGTTGCGCAGTTTTCCACGCTCACGGGTGGAACGGCGTTTCTACCCCACAGGGTATTGCTCTACGCAGGCAGCACGATGACCTATACCGACGCGCCGGACGCGGACGCGCAGCTACGCGCCTTTGCGGACGAATGCGGCGCGCGCGGCTTTGCCTGTGGGGGATTCTATCTCTCCTCCGGCTATACGTCGATTGGCGAGAAGCGCTACGTCTTTCACTGGAACAACGAGAAAATCCCGAACCCAAAAGTGCTCGCGGCGTGCTTTCGCGCGCGCGGCATCGAGCTGATTGCCAACATAAAGCCGGTGTTTCTGACGGATCACCCGCTTTATGCCGAGCTTGCGCGAGACAGCTGCTTTCTGACCATTCCAGACGGCTCGCCCGCGCTGACGCCGTTTTGGGACGGGCTTGGCAGCTGGCTGGACTTTACAAATCCACGCGCCTGCGATTTCTGGCGCGAGCAGGTGACCAAACAGCTTCTTGAGAACGGAATCGCCAGCACCTGGAACGACAACAACGAGTTTGAAGTGCTCGACAGCAGCGTGCTGGCAAACGGGTTTGGTGCGCCGTACTCCGCCTGTCTTGAAAAGGCCGCATTTTCGCTGCGCATGACGGCGGAGTCGCTCGCAGCACAGCGGTCGCATGCCGGAGCGGGGCAACGAGCGTTTGTCTCCTCGCGCGCGGGCGCGGCGGGCATCTGCCGCATGGCGATGATCTGGACTGGCGACAACCGGACGCAATGGAACACGCTGCGATACAACCATTATATGGGGCTGACGATGTCGCTCTCGGGGGAGTATCTCTTTGGGCACGACATCGGCGGATTTGTCGGCCCCGCGCCGGAGCGGGAGCTGTTTCTACGCTGGCTGCAGCACGGGGTGTTTACCCCGCGCTTTGTGATACATAGCTGGAACGACGACGCGTGCGCCACAACGCCCTGGTGTTATGAGGACCTCGTGCCAGCCGTTCGGGAGATCTTTGCGTTTCGCGGTCGAATGCTGCCGTATTTTTACGACGCGATGTACCGCGCGCATGCATACCGCGAACCGATGTTGCGCCCGCTCGTCTACGACGATCCGGAGGCGGATTCCGAGAGCGATCTCTTCTTCGTTGGTGATTCACTACTCGCCGTCTGCGTGTTCGACGCGGGCGTTTCGGAACGGCAGTTCTGTCTGCCAAAGAGCGAGCACGGCTGGTATGACGAAGCGGGAAGCTGGCTGCCCGGCGACGAACCGGCAACGCTGACCTGTCCCATGGCGGGTGCGCCACGCGCGCTGCACAAGGGCGGGAGTGTGTTTCTGGAGGACGAGTCCTGCGGTGAGGGCGACGAGAGATTGCTGTTTACCGTCTATGCGCAGGAGACGGGGACGTTCAGACGGGAGTATTTTCTGGATGACGGTGCGAGCGAGGCCTATCGGCAGAACGACTGCGTGCGGTTGGAGCTTACGGTCGAGTGCGGGCTGGAGAAGGTTGTCGTGCGGTATCGCAATCTTGGGTTGCAGCAGATTTCGCCGAACATTCGCCTGATCGACCGCTGGAACCGACCGCTGGAGCAGCGGAAAGGAGACGACGCATGAGTTACCGTGTTCGTGAGGACAACAAGCTGGAAGCGAGGCTGCCGGGGTATGTACCCGCGTCGTACGATATGGGTAACCTGCGGCTCAACGCCTGCGTCGACGGGCTAGCGCTCAACCGCCTCTCGCTCTGCGGTGCGTACGACGTGGTGCTGCCGGGCGGGTACTACGGCGTCTGCGGCAGGCGCGCGCCGGACGATCCCGCCGCCGAGCGGACGGTCGTTGCCTACGGGCGCGTGCAGGAAACGCGGTTTTCCCAATGCGACGTTGCGTACCGTACGCGCTGGGTGCTGGACGCCGCGTCTCCGGTGCTATACCTGAACTTTTCTGCCGAGAGCTGCCATCCGTTTACGCTGGAATACAACTTTGGCGTGCAGTGTCCGCCAGCCTGGTTGAACCTGCTCTGTTCCGCGTCGCTGATTCTACGCGAACGGGAAGAAAACTACCGGCACTACACCGCGCGCGTGGAAGCGTCGCCGGATCGCAGTGCATTCTCCGCCGCGCTGACGGTTGCATTTGATTTAGGGCTGTCGCTGACGCAGGCAGCGCTGGAGCAATCCTTTTTCGACGCGGAGGCGGACGCCGAGTCGTACTTTGCGACGCTGCTTTCCCAAGCTGAACCTACCGAAGACACGGCGTTTTCGGCGTTTGCGCGAAACGCGGCCTATTCGAGTTACAAGTCGTTTGCGGGGTTTGACGGTTTTTTCGCGGGTGTGAATTACGCCGCCCCCGCGCGGACGTATTACCGCGACGGGTATTATACCGCGCTCGCCGTTCTGCGGCAGCGGCCGGATTGGGTACGAAGCGAGCTGGTCACGCTCGCGCGCGGAATCGGGGATGATGGCGCCTGCGGGTCCGCTGTGGATGCCAACGGCGCGCCCTGGTGGACGGATCATGCGGATAGTCCGCTGTTCTTTGCGCTGCTGCTGTATGCCTACGTTTCGCAGACGGGCGACGCGGCCATCTTGCAGGAAGACGGCATGATGCAGAAGCTGACCGCCATTCTGGATGCGACCGCCGCCGCACTGGACGAAAACGGGCTGCTCTTGCGCGCGCCCGCCTCGCGGCACGACTGGGCGGACAACGTGTTCCGCGAGGGATACGTGACCTATATCGAGTGCCTTGCCTACGGCGCGCTCCGGCTTGGCGGCTCGCTGACGACCCGCGCAGCGCACTATACCGCGGCGGCGGAACGTGTGAAAGAGGGCGTGAACCGCCTGCTCTGGAGCGAGGAACTGGGATATTATGTGAATTTCTGCGCGCCGGAGGAGACGGAGACGAATCTTTCAATCGACACCGTGTTTGCCGCGCTGTTTGAGCTGGCGCCGCCGGAGCGCGCGAAGCGCATGCTCGCGCAGATGGAAGCGCTGCTCGAAACCAGAAACAATGCGCGGTTTGGCGAGTTTGGCACGCTCTGCGTCTATCCGCCGTATGCCGCGTCGGTGCGCTTGGTGGAGAAGAGTGCCTACCCGCTGCGCTATCACAACGGCGCGGACTGGCCGTATCTCTCCGCGCTTTACGCATTTGCAAAAAAGCTCTACGGCATGGACTACCGCTATCCGCTGACGCGCTGGTTTACCGTCGGGCTGGAGCAGGGCTTTGCCACGCCGGTGGAGTATTACTCGCCGTATTATCCCGCGGGCGGTATGCTACAAGGCTGGAGTGCGTTTGCTGCGGTTGTGCTGGAGCGCGAGAACGCGGACGGTATCTTTCGCTGAGGCGATTTTGATTGGAGCCATGTAAAAAATAGAATCAGGAGGAACGCAGAGTGGAACAACTACCCAACACTCCCTACCGCGAACTGAAGGGCGGAAAGCAGATTGCCTACGCGGTTGGGCACCTCGGCCCGGGCATGCTCAGCCAGTTTATTACGACGTGGCTGCTGCTGTTTATGACGGGCAACGCCGGAAATCCCATACTCTCGGGCACGCTGGTTGGCACGGCTACGCTGGTTGGCCGCATTGTGGACGGCGTTGCCGACCCGCTGGTTGCCAACTGGAGCGACAACATCCGCGGAAAACGAATGGGGCGCAGGCTTCCGTTCATGCTGTTTGGCACGCTGCCGATGATCGTTTGCTTTCTAATGGTATGGCTGACCCCGCAGGTGGCGCAGACCGAACTGGCACGGTTCATCTGGCTGTTCATCTTCCTCAATGGGTTCTATTTCTTCTATACGGTTGTGGTCAACCCGTATTTTGCGCTCTTGCCGGAGATTGCGAAGGACGATAAACAACGAATCTTCATCCAGAGTTTCGTTTCCGTGTTTGGCATTGTCGGCATGGGCATTGCGCTTGGCGCTTCCGGTTCCTTGATCAACGCGCTGGGGTATCTTGGCGCTGGCGTCGTGCTCAGCGTGGTCTGCGCGCTGGTCATGGTGGTACCCGCGCTGGTGATTCGCGTCAATCCGGATTATGTTCCGGCGCCGACGCCGAATCAGACGAGGAACCTGCTGAAAAACATCGTCGGGGCGTTCCAGAACGACAAGTTCGTGAAATACATCATTGGTTTTGCAACGTTCTTTATCGGCTTTCAGCTGATTCAATACAATCTTGCGTTTGTCACGACCGTTTCCCTCGGGCTGGAGAAGGGCATGTCCAGCACGCTGTTCATCGTTTCCGTTGTCTGCGCGCTGGCGTTTATTCCGCTGTACAACGTGTTTGTGCGGAAATTCGGCACGGTCAAGTCGCTGATGATCTCAATGGCGAGCTACGCGCTGGTCGCGCTGTTGATTATGGCACTGCCGCAGATCAAGGGCATTCCCGGCACGGCGCTCGGCTTTGCGCTCATGGCGCTGCTGGGCTTTCCATACAGCGGCTTAATGGTCATTCCGAACGTGTTGGTTTCGGAGATTATTGACGACGACTACCAGCGCTTCGCCGTGCGGCGGGAAGCGATGTTCTTTGGCGTACAAGGACTGGTCAACAAGCTCGCAACCGCGTTTGCTTCGTTCGCGGTTGGCGTGTTGCATGACCTACTCGGCAGCACGGCCGCCAAACCCGCGGGCATCACCGCGATCGCGCCCATTGCGGCGGCGTTTGCGCTCGTCGGATTCTTCGTGATGCTTCGACTGAACCGAAAGAAGGCGGGCGAGCTGTGATGATCGCCGCGATTCTGTTGTTTGCGCTGCTGGCGTTGGTGTTTGGCGCGGTCGCGTTTGCGAACGGGTTTGTTAACCAGTTTGGCGTGCCAAAGCTGACGCGCCGGATTCGCCTGACGAAGGAAGACCGCATTCTCTATGTCGTTGCGCACCCGGACGACGAGGTGCTCATGAGCGGAACGCTGTCGCTGCTCAAACGCAGATACCGCCTGCCGGTGAAGGGACTGTACCTGACCCACGGCGAGGACGGGCCGACGTTTGACCTCGTGCCGAAAAGCGGTCTGCTGGAGCGGCGTAAGCA
Organism: Christensenella sp.; assembly: GCA_034927595.1. GTDB lineage: Bacteria > Bacillota > Clostridia > Christensenellales > CAG-138 > UBA7703. The sequence goes on along the minus strand of JAYFPQ010000076.1, from coordinate 28,851 downwards.
GGAACTAGCCCGCGTCAAGGAGCTTCTTGCGCTCGATGAAATGACGATTTGCGACTACCCCGACCGCTATCTGGCGGATCAGGCGTTCGACGCGGTCTGCGAAAGCGTCCGGCGCGAGGCGGAGGCGTTCAAGCCGACCTATGTGCTTACGTTTGACGAGAACATTGGCATGTACGGGCATACGGATCATGTTGCGGCGGGCAAGGCGGCGGTATCCGTGGTAAAAACGCTGCCGGGCGTGAAGGGCGTGTTTCAAATGACGCTGCCCGGCGGCATGCTCGCGCTCGCACTTAAGATGAGCCGGACGTTTCGCGAGCGGTACGATCCCGCGCGCGGCCTGCCTAAACCGAACGTCGCCGTGAACATCTATCGCTGGCGGGGGATTCGCTACGCGGTGACGCGCGCGCACGAAACGCAGACGGCGGTCATGCGCGAGCTCCAGCCCTATTATGACAAACTGCCCCGCTGGCTGTATTACGCAATCTTTGACCGCGAGTATTTCTATTTTCGCACAAAGAGCGAACTCGACTGATTCGTTTGTGCAAAGCGAAAAAAAGAAACGCGTCTCCTGTTTCGGAGCGCGTTTCCTGTTTCTGGATTGAATCAAAGCTGGCGGAGATACTCGCGCGGGGAGAGGCCGTACTCGTTTCGAAACGCCTTGTAAAAACCACTGTACTCCGAAAAGCCGCAGCGCTGGGCAACGGCGGTAAACGCCACGCCCTCGCGAACCAGATCCCGCGCGCGGATCATTCGCTTTTGCAGCAGCATCTGGTAGATGGAAACACCGGTCTCCTTTCGAAACTGGCGCTCGAGGTGATACTTCGAGAGAAAGACCACGCGGCTCAGCTCGTCCAACGAGACGGGTTCGGCCAAATGTTCGTCCAGATAGGCGGAGACGCGCTTGACCAGCGGGCTGGTTCGCACGTCCGTTTTGGGCAGCGCCTGCAGCCCCGCGCCGGAGATGCGATTGAGATAGACGAGTGAGCTTGCCGCGAGCGAGCGGCTGAGCACGTCGGCTCCAAAGTCCGTGCCATCGGTTGCAGCGAGCAGTTCAAACAGAAGGCGGGTGACCAGCTCGCGGTTCGACTCATCGAGGCGGATGACGCTGCGCGCGCCCAAACGAAAGCAGGCCGCCAGATCGCTCTGCTCGCTGGAGAGCCGCTCAACGAACGGGCGGCTGAGCCAGAGCACGATCCGCTCGTAGGGCACGTCCGCGCTGGAAAATAGCGGGCGGTGCAACTGGTTGGGGCCAATCAGCAATAGGTCGCCGGGCAGCAGCGCAAACGAGACGCTCTCGATCTGGTAGCTCAGCTCACCGAAGAGCAGCAGATAGCATTCGTAAAAATCATGAAAGTGCAGCGAGACGTGCGGCTCCTGCTCGTCCTGATAGTGGTAAATCTCATAATCCTCGCGTAGCATGTGCTGCCGCTGTAAAAAAGCATGCCGAATGCGCTCCATGTTTGATCCTCCGGGTTCAATATAGCGCAAGATTATCCATGTTTCAAGCAAGAATTCGAATGAATATGTCGAGAAACGGTGTTATTCTTAAGCTGTATAAGAATTGAGCTGGTTCAAAGGGGGAAGAACATATGCAAAACAAGCCCCGTTACGCAATCGCCTGCCCAACGAGCATGGGCGTTCGCATCACGCCGGAGGATCGCCAGAGCGTTCCGACGAGCCATCTGTTTCGCATGCAGACCACGAGCGCGGAGAGCAACGTGCTCAACATTGCGTCCTCGCTGGGGTATGAGTGCCTCGCGCTGACCAAGTTTATCGAGGGCAGCCCGATTTCGCTGCTGATTCAGAGCGATCTGCGCGCGCGAAACATCCGCTACGAGGGCGCTTCCGTTCCGCAGGGAGGCCCCTGGGGCTATCGCCACCAGTTTAACATTGCGGACAGCGGCTTCGGCCTTCGCGGGCCGCGCGTCTGGAACGACCGCGCGGGCGAGGTTGGGCGAACGCTGTCGCTGGAGGACTTCGACCTTGCGCGCATCTTTGGGCAGGAGGGCGTTGGAATTCTGCATCTCTCCGGCCTGATTGCGGCGCTGTCCCCCGAAACCGGGACGTTCTGCGTGGAGCTGGCCAAACGCGCAAAGGCATACGGCACGCGCGTGAGCTTCGACCTGAACTATCGCGCGTCCTTCTGGAAGGGACGCGAGGAAGAGCTGCGGCGCGTGTTTCTCGAGATCGCGAGCCTGAGTGACATTCTCGTTGGCAACGAGGAGGACTTTCAGCTCGCGCTCGGCGTCCAGGGGCCGGAGGCGGGCGGCAAGGGGCTCACGGCGAAGATTGAGGGATTTCGGGGCATGATTGAGGAGGCGCGGCGGGCGTTTCCGAATGCAGCATACTTTGCCACCACGCTGCGCGAGGTCGTCCACGCAAACGAGCACCTCTGGGGCGCGATTCTCTTTGCAGACGGGAACTGGTTTATCGAGGAGCCACGGAGCATTCCCGTGCTCGACCGCATTGGCGGCGGGGACGGATTTACGGGCGGGCTGCTCTACGGCGTATATCGCGGTTGGGCGCCGGAGCGTTGTTTGCAGTTTGGCTGGGCGAGCGGCGCGCTCGCGGCGAGCGAGCTCAACGACTACGCAACGCCCGCGGACGAAGAACAGGTTTGGAGCATCGACGAAGGAAACGCGCGCGTCAAGCGCTGAGCCGAACGAAAACATGAGGAAGAACAAACGATGAAACAGGCGGATATCGGACTAATCGGGCTCGCCGTGATGGGCGAGAACCTGGTGATGAATCTGGAGAGCAAGGGATTTACCGTTGCGGTGCACAACCGCTCGACGGAAAAGGTGGACGCGTTTCTCGCGGGCCGCGCGAAGGGCAAGCAAATCGTCGGCTGTCACACGCTGGAAGAGCTGAAAAATGCGCTAAGTAAGCCGCGCAAGGTGATGCTCATGGTCAAGGCGGGGCAGGCGGTGGACGACTATATCGAAAAGCTGCTCGCGCTGCTGGAGCCGGGGGATGTGATCATCGACGGCGGAAACAGCCATTTTCCGGATACGATCCGGCGCACGACTTATGTGGAGAGCAAGGGTTTGCTCTACATTGGCACCGGCGTGTCCGGCGGCGAGGAAGGCGCGCTCAAGGGACCGAGCATGATGCCCGGTGGCTCGAGCGCCGCATGGCCGCTCGTGAAACCCATCTTTCAGGCAATCTGCGCCAAGGTAGACGGCGCGCCCTGCTGCGACTGGGTCGGCGAGAACGGCGCGGGGCATTTCGTGAAAATGGTGCACAACGGCATTGAATACGGCGACATGCAGCTCATCTGCGAGGCGTATCAGCTGATGCGGGACGTGCTGGGCATGTCCGCGAGCGAGATGAGCGCGGTCTTTGCGGACTGGAACCGCGGCGAGCTGGACAGCTACCTCATCGAAATCACGCGGGACGTGCTCGCCTACCGGGACGCGGACGGCGGCGCGATGGTGGACAAGGTTCTCGATGCGGCGGGGCAAAAGGGCACCGGAAAATGGACGGTCAACGCCGCGCTGGACGAGGGAACGCCGCTGACGTTGATTGGCGAGGCAGTGTTCGCGCGCTGTCTCTCCGCGCTCAAGAACGAGCGCGAGCTGGCGGCAAAGGTGTTTGAGCACGACGCGCCCCGTTACGAAGGGGATCGGGCGGAGCTGGTCGAGGCGATCCGTCAGGCGCTGTACGCGAGCAAGATTGTTTCTTACGCGCAGGGCTACGCGCTGATGCGCGCGGCGGCGAGCACCTACCATTGGAATCTCAACTACGGCGGTATCGCGCTGCTCTGGCGCGGCGGCTGCATCATCCGCAGCGTATTTCTCGGCAAGATCAAGGAAGCGTTTGATCGCGACGGGAACCTGCCGAACTTGCTGCTCGACCCGTATTTTACGCAGACGGTTAAACGCTGCGTGCCCGCTTGGCGAAAGGTCGTTGCTGCGGCGATCGGCGCAGGGATTCCTGTTCCGGCGATGAGCGCGGCGCTGAGCTACTTTGACGGGTATACGAGCGAGCGCCTGCCCGCGAACCTGCTGCAGGCGCAGCGGGACTATTTCGGCGCGCATACCTACGAGCGCGTGGATCGCCCGCGTGGGGAATTCTATCACACGAACTGGACGGGCGAGGGCGGGGACACCGCGGCCTCGACCTACAGCGTATAAGGAGTCTGCATGAATCTACCGTATCAACCGGACTTTTCAAGCGACGTTGCCGTGGTCACCGGCGCGGGCGGCGTGCTTTGCAGCATGTTTGCGCAGGCGCTCGTGCGCTGCGGCGCGAAGGTCGTTTTGTTGGATCACACGGAGGCGAACGTCCGCGCGGTGGAGCGAGAGCTCCGCGCGTTGGGCGGGGAGGTGCTGGGCGTTGTTGCAGACGTGACGGACGCAGCGAGCCTGTTGCACGCGCGCGATGAGATGCTCGCGGCGTTTGGCCCCTGCACGATACTGCTCAACGGCGCGGGCGGCAACAAACCCTCCGCAACGACAGACGACGAGTTCTTTCAACCGGGAGAATCGTCCGCCGCGGGAACGAAGAGTTTTTTTGACCTCGATCCAACGGGGTTTGACGAGGTGTTTGGCCTGAACCTGAAGGGAACGCTGCTGCCGACGCAGGTGTTTGCGCGCGAAATGGCGCAGCACGGCGGCGGGCGCATTTTGAACATCTCGTCCATGAACGCCTTTACGCCGCTGACGCGGATTCCCGCATATTCGGCGGCGAAGGCGGCGGTGTCGAACTTCACGCGCTGGCTTGCGGTCTATTTTTCGCAGAGCGGCGTTCGCGTGAACGCGATTGCGCCCGGCTTCTTCTCCACGCGGCAGAACACCAAGCTGCTCTGGAACGAGGACGGAACGCCAACCCCGCGCACGCTTAAGATTCTCAAGAGTACGCCCCTTGGCCGCTTTGGCGAACCGGAGGAGCTGCTCGGCGCGCTGCTGTTTTTGCTGGACGACAAGGCGGCGAGTTTCGTGACCGGCGTTGTGCTCGCGGTGGACGGCGGGTTCTCCGCCTACGCGGGGGTATAGCAGCATGGAACTCTGCCTCCGCGCGACAACCGAACAGGGGCTGACGGACGACGCGCTAAGCGCGGGACTGACCGCGCTATTGGAGCAGCATCCTGCCAAGAAGGTGCTTCTGCTTCCACCGGACTATACGCGCTACTACAGCAAGGCGGGGTTTCTCACGCAGGTTTGCTATTCGTATTATACCGCGCATGGCGCCGAGGTAGACCTGTTGCCGACGCTGGGTACCCATCGCCCGATGACGCGCGCGGAGGCGGCGGACATGTTTGGCGAGATTCCATTTGAGCGAATCTTAGAGCACCATTGGCGCACAGACGTGGTCAACATTGGCGAGGTGCCGGGCGAGGAGATTGCCCGCTACTCGGACGGATTATGGACGACGCCGATTCCGATTGAGGTCAACCGGATCGTCATGAACGAGTCCTACGACCTGATTCTCTCGCTGGGGCAAGTGGTTCCGCACGAGGTCATCGGCATGTCCAATCACGCGAAAAACATCTTCGTTGGCGCGGGCGGCGCGGGCATCATCCACAGCACGCATTTGCTCGGCGCGCTCTACGGCATGGAACGCGTCATGGGGCGCGACGGTTCGCCGGTGCGAAAGGTGATGGACTACGCGCTGGCGCATTTTTTAAGCGAGCGGCCGGTGCTGTTTCTGCTCACCGTAACCACCGCGCCGGAGGGGGAAACGCGCACCCGCGGCTTGTTCGGCGGGCGGGAGCGGGACGCGCTGGAGGCGGCAATTGCGCTTTCACAGCAACAGAACATCACGTTTCTGCCGCGCGGCATCGCAAAGTGCGTTGTGTACCTCGATCCAAAGGAATACCACAGCACGTGGCTTGGTAACAAGGCGATCTACCGCACGCGAATGGCGATTGCGGATGGCGGCGAGCTGATCATCCTCGCGCCGGGCATGGACGCGTTTGGCGAGGACGGGCAGGTAGACGCGCTGATACGCAAGTACGGCTATTGCGGGCGCGAGCGGGCGATTGCACTGCTGAACCGAGCGGATTGCGCGGATTTGCGCGAAAACGCCAGCGCCGCGGCGCACCTGATTCACGGCTCCAGCGACGGACGGTTTACCGTTTCCTACGCGGTTCGCGAAAGCCTGCGCGAGGCGGTTTCGCAGGTGGGGTATGCGTCGTTGGATCTCGAAGAAACTATGCGGCGCTACGACCCGGCAGCGCTCAAGAGCGGGTACAACACCTTACCGGACGGCGAGGAGATCTACTACATTCCAAATCCGGGGCTGGGGCTCTGGATCGACGGCGAACGCTTTGCGCGCGAAAGCGGCAAACGGTAAAGATTCCTTTTTAAAATAATTGCTTCTACATTCTCCCTGCCAGTAGAGCAGGGAATTTTTTGATGATGAAAGCGAAACGTTTCGCTTAATCGTAAGATAATTCGACAGAAATGGCGCTGCAATCGGAAGAAAAGAGCCAAACACCGAAGAAAACGAGTGGATTTCGTCACAATTCTTCTCTCCAATCGAGATAAAGCAGATTTCTCTTGACGATGCTTTGAAGAAAATGCTAGAATCAAACCAGAAAACAAAACGTTTCGCTTTTCAGCTTCTTCGATCTTCAAGCTTTCTCAGCCTGTATGCAAAGAGAATCAATCGTATCGAATTTTCAAACGAAAGGCCGTCACAAAGCGGCACGATAGGAATTCAATTTGTCCACGATTAAAGACGTATCGAAACGAACGGGACTGTCGCTGGCGACAATCTCGAAATACCTCAACGGCGGAAACGTCCGCGAGAAGAACCGGCGCGTCATCGACGAGGCGGTTGAGGCGCTTGGCTATCGGGTCAACCGAAACGCCAGAAGCCTCAAAACGAACCGGACGATGACGGTCGGCGTCGTGATTCCGACGCTCTCCATTCCGTTCTTTGGCGAGGTACTCTCCGCGCTGGACCGCGAGCTGCGCGCGGCGGGGTACACTTCGTTTGTTTGCAGCTACGACTTTGACCGCGATCTGGAGTGCGAAAAGCTCCGCGTGCTCTGCAACAACAACGTCGACGGCATCGTGCTCGCCGCGCAGTTCGTCTCCGCAAAGGAGCTGGAAGAGATTCGCAACGCCCGCGGCAGCGAAATGCCGATGGTGCTGATTGACCGGACGATTCCGGGATTCACCTGCGACAGTATCGTCGTGGATAACCTCAATGCGACCTACGGCGCGGTGGAACAGCTCATTGGCGCGGGACACCGGCGCATCAGCATCATCGCGGGCCCGCTCGGCATCTCCACGGCGAACGAGCGCATGGTCGGCTACCGGCGCGCGCTGGAGGACTATGGCATCGACTGCGAGAGCGTTCCCTCCGGCGAGGACGACGCGGGCAGCGGCCTGATTCGAATCGGGCAATACGACTTTGAGTCCGGCTACCGGCTGTTTAACCAGCTGATGGATCAGCCGATGCCGCCGACGGCGCTCTGCGTGACCAACTACGACATGACGATGGGCGCGGTCACCGCCGCACACGAGCGCGGAATCGTGCTCGGGCGGGACGTCGGCTTCGTCGGGTTCGACGCGGTGGATCTCTGCCGAATCGTTTCCCCGCCGCTGTCGATCATTGAACAACCCGCCAAGCAAATGGGGCAGAAGGCGGGCGAGGTGCTGCTCAAGCGCATGGCGGGCGAGGAGCTGCCCTATCCGCAGGTGATTCGGCTCAAGAGCCACCTGCACAACCGCCCGTATAAGGAGTAAACAGAAAGCGACTTTCTGACGTTAATAACGAATTTCGACACCAAATATTGAAGGAGAACAGAGTATGAACCGTTACGCGATTGACCTGCCGAAGATCGGCATTCGTCCCTGCATCGACGGGCGCCGGAACGGCGTTCGCGAGGGATTGGAAACGCAGACGATGAACATGGCCAAGGCGGCAGCAAAGCTGATTGCCGAAGAGCTGCGCTATCCGAACGGCGCGCCGGTGGAGGTTGTCCTCGCGGACACGACTATCGGCGGCGTAAAGGAAGCCTCCGCCTGCCAGTCCAAGTTTGAAAAGGCGGGCGTGACGATCACACTGACGGTTTCGCCCTGCTGGTGCTATTCCACCGAGGTGATGGACGCCGACCCCAGTACGATCAAGGCCGTTTGGGGCTTCAACGGCACGGAACGCCCCGGCGCGGTGTTTCTCGCGGCGGTGCTCGCGGCGCATGCGCAGAAGGGCCTGCCTGCTTTTGGCATTTACGGGCGCGACGTAAAGGACGCGACGGACACCGCCATTCCAGAGGACGTGGCGAAAAAGATTCTGCTCTTTGCGCAGGCGGGGCTAGCGGCAAAGGCCATGCGCCAGAACAGCTACCTCCAGATTGGCTCCATGTGCATGGGCATTGCGGGCAGCATTCTGGATCAGGAAATGCTGCTGGAATACTTTGGCCTTCGCAGCGAGAGCGTGGACGAAACAGAGATTCTGCGTCGTATTGACAACGGTATCTTCGATCACGAGGAGTTCGAGCGCGCGCTGAAATGGACCAAGGAGCACTGCCGCGAGGGAATCGACAAAAACCCGAAGGACATTCAATACTCGCGGGAAGAAAAGGACGCGCAGTGGGCGTTTGTCGTCAAAAGCATGCTGATTGTGCGCGATTTGATGATTGGCAACCCGCGCCTGGCTGAGATGGGCTATGTCGAAGAGGCGGACGGACACAACGCCATCGTCGCGGGCATTCAGGGTCAACGGCAGTGGACGGATTATAAACCGAATTTCGACTTCCTCGAAGCCATGCTCAACACCCAGTTCGACTGGAACGGGCTGCGGGAAGCGTTTGTCATCGGCACCGAGAACGACACGCTCAACGCGATGACGATGCTCTTTGAGCACCTGCTGACGAACCGCCCCGGCATCTTCGCGGACGTTCGCACCTACTGGAGCCCGGAGGCGGTCAAGCGCGTCACCGGCAAGGAGCTGAAAGGTCACGCCAAGAACGGCATCATTCACCTGATCAACTCCGGCGCGGCCTCGTTGGACGGCTCCGGCGCGGTGAGCGACGCCGCCGGTACGCCGACGATCAAGCCGTTTTATGAGATGACGGACGCGGACGCGAAGGCCTGCCTCGATGCGACCGACTGGTGCGCGGCGGATCAGTTCTACTTCCGCGGGGGCGGCTACTCCTCGCACTTTATCCATGGCACACGCGGCGGCATGCCGGTGACCATGGCGCGGCTGAACATCGTCAAGGGCATTGGTCCCGTGCTGCAACTCGCGGAGGGATATACCTGCGAACTGGAGCCGGACGTGCACAAAACGCTCGACGAGCGCACGGACAAAACCTGGCCCACGACCTGGTTTGCGCCGACGCTGACCGGCAAGGGCGCGTTTACGGACGTTTACAGCGTGATGGCAAACTGGGGCGCGAACCACGGCGCGTTCTGCTACGGGCACATTGGCGACCAGCTTATCACGCTGGCTTCCATGCTGCGCATTCCGGTTTCCATGCACAACGTTTCCGCCGAGCGGATCTTCCGCCCCGCGGTTTGGAGCGCGTTTGGCACGGACGATCTGGAGAGCGCGGACTACCGCGCCTGCGCCGCTTACGGCCCGCTGTACCGCTAGTTTCACGCGGGTAAACAGCAACGTGTTATAAATCGACTGCCGGAACAGGGGAGGAAACGCATGAAATCGAAGAATCTGCTCGCGTTTGATCTCGGCGCGTCAAACGGGCGCGCCGTGCTCGGCGCGTTCGACGGAGCGCGCATCGCGCTCAACGAGATCCATCGCTTCGACAACCCCATGGTGGAGCAAAACGGCCTGTATTACTGGGACGCGCTCGGCCTCTACCGGCAGATGAAGGAGGCGTTCCTCCGGCTTAAGCACGAGGGAATTGCCGCGGACTGCTTCGGCGTGGACACCTGGGGCGTTGACTTCGGCCTCATCGACCGAAACGGCGCGTTGCTTGGCAACTCCCGCTGCTATCGAAACGGCACGCCGGAGGGAATGGCAAACGTGCACGCAGTGGTTCCGCAAAAAACGCTCTTTGCGCGCACCGGAATTGCGAGCATGCCGTTTAACACGGTCTATCAGCTCTACGCCCGCGTGCAGGAGAGCGACCCTGCGTTGCAGCAGGCCGAAACGCTGCTCTTTTCGCCGGATTTGTACGGCTACTTCTTTACGGGCGAGAAACGAACGGAATACACGATTGCGACTACAAGCATGCTCTACGACGGCGAACACCGCCGCTGGGATATAGACACGCTGCGCGCGCTCGGCATTCCGCAGAACATCTTTACGGACGTGGATTTTGCGGGCACGCTGCGCGGTCGCATTCGAAGCGCGGTTGCGGAGGAGCTGGGCATCGATCCCGTGCCGTTTGCGGCGGTGGGTTCGCACGACACGGCTTCCGCCGTCGCGGCGATTCCGGGCGAGGGGAACTTTGCGTTCTGCTCCAGCGGAACCTGGTCGCTCTTTGGCGTCGAAGTCGATCAGCCGGTCAAGATCGACGCAGTGTTTGCCGCGAACTTTTCCAACGAAGGCACCGTGCAGGGCACCTTCCGCCTGCTGAAAAACATTATGGGGCTTTGGCTCGTGCAGGAGTGCCGAAGGGACTGGCAGCGGCAGGGCACGTTTTTGAGCTACGACGAGATCGACGAGCAGGCGCGCGTCTGCCCGGGTCTCGTGAGCATCATCGACACGGACGACGCGAGTTTTTACGCCGCGGGAAACATGCAAAAGAAGATTCAGGCGTTCTGCGAGCGGACGCACCAGATCGTGCCGCAGACGGTTGGCGAGGTGGCGCGCTGCATCTACGACAGCCTCGCGCTGAAGTACCGCTTCGCGCTGGAAACGCTGGAAGGCTATCGCGGCGGGCGCATCGACCAGCTCAACATCGTCGGCGGCGGCACCAAGAACAAACTGATGAATCAGCTTTCGGCGGACGCGACCGGCAGAACCGTCGTCGCGGGGCCGGTGGAGAGCGCCTGCGTGGGCAATCTCCTGATGCAGGCGGTCGCGCTGGGTGAACTCGGCGGCGTCGAGGACGCGCGCGCGGTGGTTCGCGCGTCGTTTGCGACGGAGGTGTACGAAAGCCGCAGAACGCAGGCCTGGGAGGACGCATACGGCAAACTGCTGGGCTATATGGAGATGAAACAGGCATGATTGATCAATCAAAATGGGAGCTAATCGCTTCCGAACAGATACACAATCGAAAAAACGTCGCGGGCCGTCTTGGTGGCAAGATCGCGATTGTGACCGGCAGCGCGCAAGGCTTTGGCAAGGGCATTGCCGAGGAACTCTACCGCGAGGGCGCCTGCGTGGTGATTGCGGATCTCAACGAGCCGCTGGCAAAGACCGTCGCCGACTCGCTTGGCGAGCGCGCGGTCGCGGTGAAGGTGGACGTGTCGAACGAAGAGAGCGTCGCGGGCATGATTGCCGCGTGCGTGGAGTCGTTTGGCGGACTGGATCTGTTTGTCAGTAACGCGGGCGTGCTCAAGGCGGGCTCGCTGGACGAAATGGAGAAGCAGGATTTTGAGTTCGTCACGGCGATTAACTACACCGCGTTTTTCACCTGCGTGAAATATGCCCAGCGCATTTTTCGCGCGCAGTTTTCCGCCGATCCGAACTGGATGGGCGACATCATTGAGATCAACAGCAAGAGCGGGCTGGAGGGCAGCAACAAGAACTTTGCCTACGCGGGCGGCAAGTTCGGCGGAATCGGGCTCGTCGAAAGCTTTGCGCTGGAGCTCGCGCCGTACAACATCAAGGTCAACGCGGTCTGCCCCGGCAACTACTACGATGGCCCGCTATGGAGCGATCCGGAGCGGGGACTCTTCGTGCAATACCTGCGCGCAAACAAGGTGCCGGGAGCCAAGACCATTGAGGACGTCAAGCAGTTTTATTTGAGCAAGTCGCTCATCAAGCGCGGCTGCCTGCCGAGCGACGTGGCCAAAGCGATTTTCTACGCCGTGGAGCAGACGTTTGAAACGGGGCAGGCAATCCCGGTCACCGGCGGTCAGGTGATGCTACGATGATCGAACTTTCTTTGCTAAAAAGTTTGAATAAAGGATCAAAAGGCGAGCGCCTTTCGACGCTAACGCGCGCGGTAGCTCGCGCAAGTTACCCTCCCGTTGACCCGCGCATGGTCAACAACCACGTCCATACGACCTACTCGTTTTCGCCGTATTCGCCCACCGCCGCGGTCTATGCCGCGCGGGCGGAGGGGCTCGCCACCTGCGGCATCGTGGATCACGACAGCATGGGCGGTGCGCGGGAGTTCATTGAGGCGGGCAAAATCGTCGGCATTCCGACCACGATTGGGGTGGAGGCGCGGGTGTCGTTTCGCGAGACCGCGTTTGCCGACCGGCGGACGAATAACCCGGATCAGATTGGCGTGAGTTATCTGGTGCTGCATGCCGTGCCGCACGAGAATATCGAGAAAGTACAGGCGTATTTTGCGCCGCTGCGCGAACGCAGAAACGCCCGCAATAAAGAAATGATTGCGCGCATCAACGCGCTCTACGCGGCCGACGGCGTTTCGCTCGATTTGGAGCGGGACGTGCTGCCGTTGTCCCAGTTTGCGGACGGCGGAAGCGTCACCGAGCGGCACCTGATGCTTGCGCTCGCGCGGCAACTGCTCGCGCTGGGAAAAGCGAAATTGCCGGAACACGCGAGCGAACTGGAAGTCCTGCTCGCGGAATACGACCTTGTCGGCGCACTCAAGAAGGAGTGCATTCCGAAGGTGTTTGTCCCCGCGACGGACGAGTGTCCGAGTTTGAGCGAGTTTGTGCGCTTTGCCGCCGAAGTAGACGGCATTCTGGCGTACGCCTACCTCGGTGACATAACCAGCAGCGTGACGGGCGACAAGAAGGCGCAGAAGTTCGAAGACGACTACCTTGACGAACTGTTTGAAACCATCTATGGCGCGGGCATCCGCGCGGTCACGTATATGCCCACGCGAAACACCCAGCCCCAGCTCGACCGCCTGCGCGTGCTCTGCGAACGCTACGGCATGCTGCAAATCAGCGGCGAGGACATCAACTCGCCCCGACAGAAGTTCATCATTGAGAAGATGCGCGAGGAACAGTTTTCCAATTTAATTGAGAGCACCTGGCAATTGATCCGCCACGAGAACGGAGAAAGAGGGTAACAACGATGAAGACGAGAGCGGTTCGCATCTACGGCGCGCAGGATATCCGACTGGAGGAGTTTGAGCTCAGCCCCGTCGGGGACGACGGCGTTCGCTGCAAGGTGATTTCGGACAGCCTTTGCATGTCCTCGTATAAGGCCTATATGCAGGGCGCGGCGCATAAACGCGTGCCGGACGATGTGGCGACCAACCCGACGATCATCGGACACGAGTTCTGCGGCGTCATCGATGAGGTCGGCAAAAACTGGGCGCACAAATTCAAAAAGGGCGACGGATTCGTCATTCAGCCCGCGCATTCCTATCAAGGTTCGTTGAGCGCGCCGGGGTATTCCTATCCCGAATGCGGCGGGGACGCGACGTATGTCAACATTCCCTGGGAAACGCTGGAGATGGATTGCCTGTTGCCCTACAAGAGCAACGTCTATTTCTACGGCTCGCTTGCGGAACCCATGAGCTGCATTATCGGCACCTTCCACGCGATGTACCACACCAGAGACGGCGAATACGTCCACGACATGGGCATCGTGGAGGGCGGCAAGATGGCGCTGCTCGCGGGCGTCGGCCCGATGGGACTCGGCGCGATTGACTACGCGCTGCACTGCGACCGTAAGCCGAGCCTGGTCGTCGTCACGGACATTGACGACGCGAGGCTACAGCGCGCGGCGAGCATCTACACCGTCGAGCACGCGAAGGAATGCGGCGTGGAACTGCACTATGTCAATACCGGCAAGGTGGAAAACCCGGTTGCCGCGCTGCGCGCGCTCTCCGGCGAAACGGGCTACGACGACGTCATCTGCTTTGCGCCGGTGCGTCCGGTGGTCGAGCAGAGCGGGGCGATCCTCGCCGTGGACGGTTGCCTGAACTTCTTTGCGGGCCCCGGAGACACGTCGTTTTCCGCAATGTTGAACTTCTACGACGTGCACTACAACCGCACGCACCTCGCCGCGACGAGCCACGGCAACACGGACGACATGCGCGAGGCAATCGCGATGATGAACGCCGGTCGGCTGAATCCCGCGGCAATGGTGACGCACATCGGCGGCTTGGACTGCGTGGTTGAAACCACGGCGAATCTGCCGAAGATTCCCGGCGGAAAAAAGCTGATCTATACGCAGATTAACCTACCGCTGACCGCGCTTGCCGACTTTGCGGAGAAGGGCAAAACGGAGCCGATGTTCGCAAAACTCGATGAGCTGGTCAAGGCAAACAACGGGCTCTGGAACGCGGAAGCGGAGCACTACCTGCTGCAAAATCGATAGTTATTTAGAATGCAAAGCACAACGGACGAAATCGTGCCGTTGTGTTTTTTTGTTGCGCTGCGTCGAAGGCAACTGGAGAAAAGCATACAAAAAGCCACCCGAAGAGCGGGTGGCGTGAGAGACCGAAGTAACGCGGATCGCCTATTTTACCCGGGCAAACTGCTCCTTATACTGGGAAGGCGTAAATCCGCAGTAGCTCTTGAAGCACTTGCTGAAGTAAAATGGATCGACGAACCCCGTCCGCTCCGCGACCTCTTTTACGGTCAGGTTCGTATCCATGAGCAGCCCTTTGGCAATTTGCACGCGGTATTCAATGAGGTACCGAATGGGCGGTTTGCCGGTGTACTCGCGAAAAATCTTGGTCAGATACGACGCGGAAAAGCTAAAATCCGCCGCGATCTGCGAGAAGTTGATCTCCCCGGCGTAGTTCAAACGCAGATATTGCACAATGCTCTCGACAATCTGCTCGGTGGAGGCGTTCCGCGCCGTGTTGAGCAGGGACTGCTCGGAGAGCAGCGCGTCCTTCGCGCGGCGGATCGTCTTGGCAAGCTCGGCCTTGTTGAGCGGCTTGAGCAGGTAGTCGAACGCGTCGGACTGAATGGCGGACTTTGCGTACTCAAACTCGCCGTAGCCGCTGATGAGAACACACTTGACCGTTGGATCGACCTGACGCACGCGATCAATGAGCGAAAGCCCGTCCAGCAGCGGCATCTTGATGTCGGTAAACAAGAGGTGCGGGTGGTGCAGCAGCGTCGCGTCAAACGCGGACTGCCCGTCGTAACACACGGCGCAGATCTCAAACGACGGGTCGCACTTTGTAATGTTTGCCGCAATGTTTTGCGCAATCAGCTTTTCGTCGTCCGCAACGACGGCGCGAAAGGTCGAGGGATTCATGAGTAGCGCCCTCCAATCGTAATGCTGGCGCCGCCGTCCTCCTTGTTTTTGAGCTGAAAGACGACGTCCTTGCCGTAGAGAATCTTAAAACGAAGATAGATGTTGAGCAGTCCCATACCCTTGATTTCGAGCGAAGGCAGCAGCCCGGTTTCGTCGATTTCGCGAATTTTCTGCGTGATCAGCTGGATCGATTCCTTCGTGAATCCCGGTCCGTTGTCGGTCGCGGTGATGGTGTAGCCCTCGGCGGAGCGCTGCCCGGACACGCGGATGTGATACGGCGGAAGCATCGTCGTGCAGTAGCGAAGCGAGTTTTCGACGAGCGGCTGAATGCAGAGTTTCGGCACGGGAATCGTGCGCATATCGTCCGGAAAATCGAACGTATAAAACAGATCATTGCTGTAACGAATGGCCATGCAGCGCAGGAAGTTATCCGTGTATTCAATCTCGCTGGAGAGCGGAACCGTCGTCTCCGTGTCCGAGGAGATGTAGCGTAATATGTTGGACATGGACTGGCACATGACGACGATTTCGTCGTTCATGTTTCCGTCCGCCATGCTCTGAATCGTCTGGAGAGAATTGAACAAAAAGTGCGGGTTCATCTGCGATTGCAGCGCGAGCATCTTGGACTGCATCTCCTGATTCTTCAGCAAAAGCTGCTTATTTAAGCTGTCGACCAGCTCGTGCTGCAGCTCGAGAAAGCTGTCGTAAAGCACGTTTAGCTCAATGTTTTTCGTCTTAAGCGCCACGCGCGGCATGTAGCCGCTCAGGTCGGTCAGGCGGATCTGCCCGTAGATCTGCTCAATGGGGACGGTGATCCGGTTTGCCGCGAGATAGGCCAGCAGTATCGCGAGCGCGAGCGAAACAAGCGTGAGCAGCGTGACGCCGCGAATGTAGGAGTTCACCGGCATAAACAGTGAGTTTTGGTCGATGTAAATCGCGATGCGAATGCCGCTCGCGAGTTCGGTGTAGGTCGCATATCCGCGAAAATCCCCCTCGGAGACCGCGGTAAACGCGGAGGGCGTTTGGAGGGATTGGATGGTTCCGGCAATGCCGGAGACCGCCTCCGACTCCAGCGGCAGAATGACCTCCCCGTCGTCCGCCAGCACCAGAATCTGCTCGCCGTAAACGCTCTGATAGTCGATTGCCTGCGCGAGCACGCGACGCACGGAGTCCTTTACCTCAATGAACCCCTGCACGTTGTTGTAGCGGTCGTAGTATTCGCGCGCAAGCGAGAAAAAGCGCTTTCCGTACGGGTCGGTCGTATACCGCGCCAGCAGGGGATCGTACCCGCCGAAGGAAACCACGCTGCGGCCGTTTCGCTCCCGCGCTTCCTCATACCAGGACATGACCTGCACGGGGTGGTTGTAGATGTTTGAATAAACGCCCGCGGCAATCAGCGTGTCCACCGTGGTGAAGATATTCACCTGATCGACGGGGCGGTTTGGGCCAATCGTGGTGGAGATCAGGTCATAGAGGCTCTTGGTTTGGGCGGTGTCGTTTTGGTTTGCGAGGTATTGGCTGTAGGAATCCTTAATCAGGTAGGAGTACGCAATATCGGTGGAAACCATGTTCATCTGGTCGATTTCGCGCTGTGTGGCGTCCGCAACAGAGACGCAGTTCTGGTTGAGCGCGGCAAACGTGCGCGAGTTGATCTTTCGCGATTCCTGCGTGATCAGATAAACGGACAACGCAAGAAACGGGATCAGTATGATCGCCGAAAACACGGTAATGAGGTTCATTTTAATCGTGTTGCGCAACATGGCTCGCTCCGTATTCGGTTAGTAAAAAATACACATCAATCCCAAACGAAATGTACATTCCAAGTGAAAAGGCGTTTGAATATAATTTGATTACACTTCGTGGGGATTATAGCTTGGCTCTCGAAATTTTGTCAACCGAAATTCAAACGCATACCCAAAGCAACAAATCGAGAAGAACTGTCCACTATCAACTGTCAACTGTCAATTGAACATTGAAGGAGGAGATCGTATGAAAAAAACACTTGCTCTCTTGCTGACTGCTCTGATGCTGCTCTCACTGGTGGCCTGCGCGCAGCCCGCGCCGGCGGTCGAAGAAGCGCCCGCGGCAGCCGCAACCGAAGCCCCCGCGGCAACCGAAGCCCCCGCCAAGCAGGACGTTACCTTAACGTTCATGGCGAGCCAGGACTGGGTGCAGGACGCGGAACTCGCGTTGGCGGAAAAGTTTACCCAGGAAACGGGCATTAAGGTCGACTACCAGATCGTTCCGTCCGACCAGTACCCGAACCTGCTCCAGACCAAGCTCAACTCCGGCGAGTGCACGGACATCTTCTGCTCGCAGGCGGGCCGCTTCGACATCGTAACCACGCTGAACGTGGCCAAGAACGCCGTCGACCTGAGCGCGGAAGCCTGGGTTCCCACGATGGAAGCAACCGCCGCTGCCGAAGTGACTGCCGACGGTAAGGTCTATGGCCAGCCGATGCAGGACACCTCCGCCGTTTGGGCGATTGCTTACAACAAAAAGATTTTCACGGATCTCGGTCTCGCAATTCCGAAAAACTGGGCGGAATTCACCGCGGTTTGCGATGCGGTTCTGGCCAGCGGCGTGACGCCGATCTACGAACCGGTCTCCGACGGCTGGCACCAGGTGCTCTGGTTTGCCGAGCTGGGCGCGGCCTACGATAAGGCGGAGCCGGGTCTCGTAGACGCACTCAACGCCAACACGAAGAAGTTTGTGGACAGCGCCATCATGAAGACCGCGATCGATCAGATCAAAGAGATGGCGGACAAGGGATATTGGGGCGACAACTACATGGCGGACATCTATGCCGACCAGGCCGCGAAGATGGCCTCCGGCGACTTCGCCATGACGCTTGCCAACCAGGGCTTGCCGCAGCAGGTTGCCGACCTGAACGCGGGGCTGACGGCGGACGACATCGGATTCTTCGTGATGCCCATCGCCGACAACCAGATGCTCAACGTCAACCCGGTTGGCCCGACGCGTTTCGTTTACTCGGGTTCCAAGAACATTGACGCGGCGAAGCAGTACCTCGCGTTCCTGGCCCAGCCGGAGAATCTGCAATACATGGTGGATAACGTACCGAAGTTCCAGAACCTGCCCTTCAGCGGCATTACGCCGAAGTACGCCGGCACCGTCAAGGAATTCTACGACATGTATTCCGAGATGGGCACCGTGCTCCAGACCTCGGTCAAGTACGTGAACCCGCAGTGGATGGAAATCGGCAAGGAAATCGTCAGCGTGATTCAGGGAACCGAAGACGATATGACCATGCTGGGCAACATCGACAAGAACCGCGCAGATCAGGCAACGGCGGCACAAGACGCAGCCTGGTAAAGAAACAAACCCACGTAAGCCGGAGGGGAAGCAGGCGAACCGTCTGCTTCCCCTTTTTTCGAAACACAACAACCCATCGAATTTGAGGATACACCATGAATCACGACTTACTTTGGTCCGAGACGCCCGCGAAAAACTGGCTCCAGTCCTTTCCGCTGGGAAACGGGCACATTGGCTGCATGACTGGCGGTGACCCGCTTTGCAGCACCTTGAGTCTCAACGACGACACGCTCTGGAGCGGATATCCGCGCGATTATACCAAGCCGGATTTTGCGCAGCATCTGCAGCAGGCGCGTGAGCTACTGCTGCAAAGCAAGCGCGAAGAAGCGGAAAAGATCATTGAGACTCACCTGACCAACCGCTTTACGCAGGCATACCTGCCGCTGGGCGATCTTGTGCTGAGCACCCCGCAGGCGGACATTCGGGACTACCGCCGCGCGCTGGATTTGGGGAGCGGAATTGCGACGGAGCGATATCTGCGCGAGGGAACGCTTGTTTCCAGCGAAACGCTCGTCAGCTACCCGGACGATGTGCTCATCCACACGATTGCATCCGAAGCGGCGATTGACTACGAAATTCAATTTTCTTGCCCGCTGCGGCACGAAGTACGATATGACCGCGAGGGACTGACGCTGACGGGGCGCGCGCCGGACGACTTGATCATTGGCGACGTCGGACACTTTTCCAGCCCGGTCAATCAGCTGACCTATAACGAGCCGGAGCGCGGCATGCGTTTTTCCGCGCGGGTGGAGCTTATTACGGACGGTTCGGTAAGCGCAGGCGCAAACGGCATTTCGATTTGCGGCGCGCGGCAAGTGACGCTGGTTGTTTGCAGCGCGACGAGCTTTTCCAAGGGGGAGGCACATCAAACCTACGCGGAGCAGACCGCGCGGGCGGCAGCAGCGCGCGATGTCACGCAGTTCCGCGAAACGCATGTGCGCGACCACGCGGCGCTCTACGACCGCGTAAAACTGGAGCTCGGCGAGCAGGAGAATTTGACCTCTCTGGAGGAGCGGCTAGCCCGCATGCGCACCGGTCGGGCAAGCGGTTCCGATTTGAGCTTGCTGTTTCAATACGGGCGGTATCTGCTGATTGCCTCCTCGCGCCGCGGAACGCAGGCGGCGAACTTGCAGGGTATTTGGAATCACGATCCAATTCCGCCGTGGTGGAGCGGCTATACGCTGAACATCAATCTACAGATGAACTACTGGCTGGCGGATCGCACCAACCTCGGCGAGTGCTTCGAGCCGTTTGCCGCCTTTATCAAGCGACTTTGCGAGGCGGGAAAGGAAACGGCAAAGAGGGACTACTGCGCGGAGGGCTCCGTGGCGCATCACCAGTCCGACCTCTGGGCGCATTCGACGCCGGTGGGGTTCGACCGCGTGCGCATTCCGATGAGCGCGCGCTGGATGATGTGGAATATGGCGCTTCCCTGGCTGTCGCTTCAGCTTTATGACCACGATCAATATCAAAACGACGAACGCTTTTTGCGTGAGGACCTGCTTCCCGTGATGCGCGAAACGGCGCGGTTTCTGCGCGCAACGTTTTCGCGCGTGGAGGGGCGGCTTTGCAACCTGCCCACGACGTCCCCGGAAAACATGTATTCTGACGCGGCGGGGCGCGCGCTGGCGGTCTGCAAGATGAGCGCAATCGACATTGGCATTGCCAAGGAATTCGCGCTGGCCTACGCTGAGGTTCTCCGTAGAATCAACGAGCCGGAGGACGCGGCGTACTGGACGCAGTTCTCGCGCGACGTGCTGGACTATTCCGTTTCCGGCAGCGGTGAGCTGAATGAGTGGGACGGGGCGTTTGAGCAGACCGAACCCGGACACCGGCATTTTTCCATGCTCTTTGGCGTGTATCCCGGCAGAGGCCTGCTGGGAAGTGCGTTCGAGCCCGCCGCGCGAAAGGCGCTGAAGGAGCGGCTGGAGCAAGGCAGCGGACAGACCGGCTGGAGCGCGGTTTGGGCGGCGATGCTGCTCGCCCGCTTTGGTGAAGGGGACGCGGCATACGATGTTTTACGCAAGCTGCTGCGGGAGAACATTCACGACAATTTCTTTGGCGCGCACCCGCCGAATCTGTTTCAGATTGACGCGAACTTCGGCTTCTCCGCGGCGGTTTGCGAGCTGTTGGTTCGGGAAACGGGCGGAGTGGTCCGCCTGCTGCCCGCGTTGCCTGCGGTGCTGCCCTGCGGCAGCGTGCGCGGCGTTCGAATCCACGGCGGGCACACGCTCTCGTTTGGCTGGAAGGATTCCGCCGTTGAGTGGCTGGAGCTGACCGCGGCGCGAACCGAGATGATTCAACTGGTTGCGCCGGGCGTTACGGATTGTGAAACGGGCGCTTCCGACGGCAGCGTTTGGAACATCGAACTGCGTCAGGGAGAAACCATCCGCCTGTCCGGCAAGGCAGCACCGCACCGGTAGAAATCGGGAGTTTGGTAAAAAAACTACATGGGATAGCGTCGTATCCTACATTCCAAGCGGGTGTGCGTTTCGGTATATTTACGGTATCGGCGGAAGTCTGGTTCCGCTTGCGATTCGCCCGCGCTGGAAATCCGTCTGGAGGCCCGCATGACAAAAAACAGGCATTACCCAACCTACTTTCTCTTTGGCACCTTGCTGCTGTATGTGGTGCTGTATTTGCTGCCGGGCATCCTCGGCATCGGCTACTCGTTTACGGACTGGACGGCCTATACCGACGAGGTGCATTTTCTCGGCTACGACCACATGTTCGATAATTACGTCAAGGCGTTTTCGGACGCGAAGTACTTTGGCTACCTCGGAAACACGGTGCTCTTTACGCTCGTGACGACGATTGTGAAAAACGGCGTCGGCCTTGCGCTCGCCGTGCTGCTCACGAAGCAGGTGAAACTGCTCAACTTCCACCGCGCGGTGCTCTATATTCCCGCGGTGCTCAGCGCGCTGATCGTCGGCATGATCTTTAAGTCCATCCTGAATCCCGCGCAGGGGCTGCTCAATAGCACCTTGAAAATCTTCGGGATCAAGGGGCTCAAGTGGCTGACCGATCCGAAGATTGCGTTCTGGTCGGTCATGGGCGTCGACATCTGGAAGGGCATGGGGTATATCATGACGATCTTCATTGCGGGGATTCTGTCGATTTCTCCAACCTACTACGAGGCGGCGCAGATTGACGGCGCGAGCGGCTGGCAGCAGTTTCGCGCCATCACGCTGCCTATGCTGGCGCCGACTATGACGGTGACCACCGTGCTTAACGTCATCTACGGGCTAAGGGTGTTCGACATGGTCTACGCGCTGACCAATGGTGGGCCGGGGTACGCAACCGAGGTGCTCTACACCGGCATCTATAAAGAGTTTGGCTTCGGGCGCTACGCGATGGGCACCACGCTGTCCTCAATTATGTTTGTCTTTATGGCGTTGATCGGCTTTTTCCTGATTCGCGCAATGAATCGAAACGAGGTGGAAGAATAATGGCGGCAAAGAAACGACTCCAACGCATTGGCGTGAATGTGCTCGCCTGGACGCTGTCCATCCTGCTGATTACGCCGCTCGTGCTGATTTTGATCAACTCGTTTAAAACCAGCCAGGAAGCGGCGCAGATGAGCCTAAGGCTGCCGAGCGTGCTGCAACTGGAAAACTTTAAAACGGTCATCGAACGCGGCAAGCTGGGCGTTACGTTTCTCAACAGCCTGACCTACAGCGTATTTAGCGTGCTGCTCTGTACGCTTACCTCCGCGATGGCGGCGTTCGTGCTCTCCCGCAACCGGAGCAAGGCCAACAAGATCGTCTATTTCTTAATCGTGCTTGGCATGGCGATGCCAATCAACTTTATCGCGCTGATGAAGGTCATGCAGACGCTCGACATCATCAACAAGCGCATCGGCATCATACTGCTCTACGCCGCGATTCAAACGCCGTTCAACGTGTTTTTAATCTACAGTTTCGTCGGTAAGATTCCAAAGGACATCGACGAGGCGGCGATTATCGACGGCTGTTCGCCGCTGCAGTTGTTCTTTTCAATCATTGTGCCGCTGATCAAACCCGTGCTGGTCACGGTCATGGTGCTCACCTTCCTGAACACCTGGAACGAATACATTCTGCCGCTCTACTTCCTCGGCAGTTCGGACAAATGGCCGATGACGCTCGCGGTGTACAACTTCTTTGGCATGTATTTCCGGGACTGGAACCTCGTCTGCGCGGACATTGTGCTGACCAGCCTGCCGGTCATCGTCGTCTATCTGCTGGGCCAGAAATACATCGTAACCGGCATGACGGCGGGAGCGGTCAAGGGATAATTCAGAGAACCTCGCGCAGCGGGACAACGAACACCAAAGGAGCGTTATCAAACGATGAACGAACAGACCGGCGCCGAACGCTGGCGGTTTCAAACGATAAAACCAAACATGTTGCGCTGCACCTATGGCGATGCTTCTGCGAACAACCGGTATTCGCTGGTGCTCAATGAAGCGCTTGCCGCGAAAAGCGAAGGCGACGGCGCCTGCAACATCAAGTGTGCGCAACTGGAACACGCGATTGCTGTTCGCTTTCCGAACGGCGCGGAGCTGTCGATTGTCGATTTCGAGCTGCGGCCAATCGACGTGATTCGCTACACAACCGGCGGGGAAGCGCCCGTGGTGGAGACCATAAAGACCGTAGACGGCCAGCGTACACAGATTGCGAACCTCCGCCCCGTGGTGGAGCGGACGGCGTTTGAAGGTCGAATTGATTTCTCGATTCCAAAGTCCGCCCGCATCTTCGGGCTTGGACAGGATGAGGAAGGCAGGCTCAACAAGCGCGGCATCAAACAATATCTCTATCAGCACAACATGCGAACACCCATGCCGTTTTTCGTGACGGATCAGGGGTACGGCGTGTTCTTTGACTGCGCGTCGCTGATGGTGTTTGACGACACGGGAGAAACCACGCGCGTGCTGCTGGACACCGTGGAACAGATTGACTATTACCTCATAGCGGGATCGATGGACGAGATCGTTTCCGGCATTCGCTGCCTGACCGGCACAGCGGCGCTGCTGCCCAAGTGGGCGTTTGGCTACATCCAATCCCGCGAGCGCTACCAAACGCAGGAGGAAATGCTGGACGTTGCGCGGCGATACCGCGAACTGCACATTCCGCTGGACTGCGTCGTGCAGGACTGGAAAACCTGGGAAGGCGATCTCTGGGGACAAAAGACGGTGGATCGTACGCGATACCCCGATCTGGCGCGCATGAATCAAGCGCTTCATGATATGCACGTGCACAGCATGGTCTCCGTTTGGCCAAACATGGCGCCGGGCGGCACGGATCACGCGGAGTTTGCCAAGGCCGGGCTGCTGCTCGGCGACGACTCCACCTACGATGCGTTTTCCGCCGAGGCGCGGGATCTATATTGGAAACAGCTGGAGCGTGAACTCGTGCCGGGCGGATTTGACGCCTGGTGGTGCGATTCCACGGAGCCGTTTACCGCGCCGGACTGGTGCGGCGAGCAGCTGCTGCCGGAGGAGGAGCGCTACCGCCTCGTGGGCGGCGAGCACAAGAAATACCTCGATCCCGCCGCGACAAATCTTTTTGCACTCGAACACGCGAAGGGAATCTTCGAGCACGAACGCGCTGCGCGGCCGGATATGCGCGTGATGAACCTCACGCGCTCCGGCTACTCCGGCAGTCAGCGGTACGGCGTAGCGCTTTGGGCGGGGGATACGTCCGCACGTTGGGACGTGCTCCGGCGCGAGATTGCCAAGGGAATCAACCTCTGCCTGAGCGGTATTCCGTTTTGGACGGTGGACATCGGCGCGTTTTTTGTAGGCGCAACGGCTTGCTGGCGCAAATGGAGCAACAACCCCACCGCAAAACCGGTTTGGTTTTGGGACGGGGACTATGACGACGGGGTAAACGACCCCGTCTACCGCGAGCTCTACGTGCGTTGGTTGCAGTTTGGCGCGTTTCTGCCGCTGTTTCGCTCCCACGGAACGGACACGCCGCGCGAAATCTGGAACTTTGGCACACCCGGTGAGCCGTATTTCGATGCGATTGCGAAGTTCATTCGACTTCGGTACACGTTGTTGCCGACGATCTATTCCCTTGCGATGCGCGTGGCGCTTGAGGACTATACAATGCTGCGCGGACTGCTGTTTGACTTTCCGCAGGATCCTAAGGCGCTGGACATCGACGACGAATTCCTCTTAGGGGATTCGCTATTGATTTGCCCTGTCACGCGGCCGATGCCGACGGAAGGCGGCGCGCCGCAAGGCCGGGACTCGCGCGTATGTTATCTGCCGGAAGGCTGCAACTGGTATTCCTACTGGACAAACGCGCCGTTTGCGGGCGGGCAGCAGGTCTCCGTTGCGGTTACGCTGGACTTGATTCCGGTGTTCGTTCGCGCGGGCAGCATTCTACTAACCCAGCGGCCCACCGAGTCTACAGAAGAGGACGCGGGCGAGCTGGAGGTTCGAATCTATCCAGGCGCGGATGCCAGCGCGGTGTATTACGCGGACGACGGCAACAGCTACGCCTATCTGGACGGGCAGTACGACGAAATCCGCTTCTTCTGGAACGACGAAGCAAGACAGCTGCGCATTCGTGCCGAGCGGCGCTATCGCGAAGATCGGATTCCGCTCGTGATTCATTTTTCACACACAGAGACGAGCATTCGCTTCCGCGGCGGCGAACAGGTGATTTCATTCGCGTAATCGACAAGACGATTCCGACAATCCAACGAAGGTATCGTTTCCGAAAGCCAAACGTACATATTATTAGAAAGAAAACCTTCGGTGTACCTTTGCGTTCATCGAACGAGCAGAATAACAAGCCCCCCGTTGAGCAGCGGAGGGCTTGTTGTTTGTTGCGTTGGAGGATGGGACTACGCGTCCTCGGACAGCTGATTGATCGTGCCGGTCAGACGCTTGAGCGCGTCCTCTACCGAGCAATTCTCTTGCAGAATATCGTCAATCGACTTATAGATTGCGTGTTCCACGCGCGTAATCGGAACGAATACGCCGTCCCCGCGCGTAAAGGACTTGCGCTGGCGGTTGGTCTCGTAGGAGCGGTAGATGATAGGCAGCCAGGGGTAGTGACTGGCGAGCTCGTCGTTGCTGTAGACGTTCTCGAGCGGGGACTGCCCGTCCAGCACCGCAAAATAGTTGCTCATCGAGGGGTCGCAGGTCCAGCGAATGAACGCGAACGCCTCCTCCTTGCGCTTGGATTCCGGCGGAATGCCCAGTGCCCAACTGCCGAGCACGGAAACGCCGCCGGGGATATTGGAATAGCCGATCTTACCGATGATTTTGGACTTTTTCTCATTGTTGACGTCCGCGACAAAGGAGGCGAAGCTGATCAGCATCGCGATGTTGCCGTTGTAGAAGTCGGCAACCGTCTGCTCGACGGTGTAGTTGCGCGTGCTTGGACTGGCGTAGGAAAAGGTTTCGATAAAGTTGGCAACGCCCTTATGAAACGCGGTGGAGTCCGTCGCAGCGCCGCCGTTTTCGTCGAACACGCGCCCGCCATACGCCCAGACGCGGGGCATGAGTTCCGGAATCAGCACCGCCTCGTTGCCCGCCGCAATCGCCGTTCCATACTGTATCGGTGAGTTCGGGTTAAACCGCCTCGTAAAAAAGCTGCTCACCACGTTGAATTCAAACCACGTGCGCGGCACGCGGAGGCGCGCGCGGTATTTCTTTTCAAACTGTTCCTGCAGCTGCTTGTTTTCGAAGAGATCCTTGCGGTAGAGCAGAATCTGCGGGCCGTACATGCAAGGCACGCCGTAGCAGCGCTCGTCCACGAGGCCGACCTTTTCAAACAGGTGCGGCAGAAACACGTCCGGCGAGAAGTCCGGCGGCTGCGTAAACGGCGTAATGTCCGCGAGGCGCTTGTTGCGCACCAGGATTTCGAGCCAGGGGTTGTCGAACATGACCACGTCAAAGTCGGACACGGCTTCCTTGTTCAACAGGCGGTTGAACAGCGAGCGGTGTTCGCTGAGCGTAATGTCCACGTTCAAGCCGGTTTTTCGTGTAAAGTCGGAGTGTGTACGCAGAATTGCGTGCGCGCTCGGCGAGTCCAGCATGAGCACCTTGATGGGGCGCGTGCGGTCGATCATTGCGGTTGGAAACACGTCGCCGAGAAACAGCCGCCGACCGACGATCTTATCGTGCATCAGAATCTGCTGCTTTTCAAACATGAGCGGGCTCTTGATGTTGTCCAGCAGCAGCCGCGCGGCTTTTTTGCCGAGCAAATGCGCCGGGCGCATCGTATGCAAAACGCCGTTACTCGTGACCGACCGGCTCCAATTTTCCTGACCGAAGGAAACAAAGCGAATGTCGTTGTTCACCGAAATGCCAAGCAGCGAGAGCGACTGCTCCAAACCGTTGGTGATGTTTCGCGAGGTGGAGATGACGGCGTCCGGCTTGGTGCTGCTGAAGAACTCCACGCCGGTGCGGAACGCTTCCTCCTTTGTGGAGCGGAGATTGCGAAGATAGCGCTCGGGGTTTGGCATGTCGTTTTCCGCGTAGAAGTCGCGAAACGCGCGCGCGCTGTCCGCCTCGCAGCTTAGGCTCGCGGGGCCCGCGAACAGCGCGATGGTTTCGCAGCCCTCGCGGCGCAGTTCGGCGAGCAGGTAGCGCGTTACCTCATAGGAATCAAACGAAATGTAGTTCACGTCCGCAAGGCCGGGTTTGCGGTCGATGAACACCGCGGGCGTGCGCTTGTTGCCGTCGAAACAATGATAGTTGTTCTGGCAAGAAACGACGATTAACCCGCACATGTCCTTGCGCATGAATCCGTCCAGAATGGAGATTTCCTCCTCCGGCACGTCGTCCGACAGCGCGAGGTTTACGTAATAGCCCGCCTGCTTGAGCTCGCGCTCCAGCCCGGCCAGCAGGTAGGAATAATACTGGTCGTAGGTATTCGGCAGAATGACCCCGATTTCGAGATTGTTGTTCGTTCTTAGATTCTTTGCGTAGGAGTTCGGCTTGTAGCCGAGCTCGTTGATGGCGGATTGAATCTGTTTCGCCATTTCGGCGGAGACGCTGCGCGCGCCGGTCATATAATTCGACACGGTTCCAACGGAAACGCCCGCGTGTTTGGCTACATCTTTAATTGTACTCATTTGTCAATCCTTCGTTCGTGATTCCCCTATTATACAGAGAAAACAGCGTTGAAGCAAATTTGAATTGAGCATTGAAACGATTCAATGAAAATAATCACTGAATGGATTGACTATGATGCCGCCCAACGGTATTTTAGTATTGCAACAAGTCGAATGGATTCCCAATGTTCTTCGAACAAAGAAAACAAACAAACCACCAAAAACCAAAAGTGAAAACAGCGAGATCGGGGTGACAACATGTCCGACGTCCTTCTTGAGATGAAAAACATTCAGAAGTCTTTTCCCGGCGTTCACGCGCTGGATAACGCAAATATAGAGGTGCGCGCGGGCGAAGTGCACGCGTTGGTTGGCGAAAACGGCGCGGGCAAATCGACGCTCATGAAGGTGCTCAACGGCATCTATAAGAAAGACGGCGGCCAGATTATCTACAAGGGCGAGGAAATCGAACTCTCCAACCCGCTGGACGCGCAGCGCCGCGGCATCGGCATGATCCATCAGGAGCTCAACTTAATGCCGCACCTCACCGTTGCGGAGAACATCTTTATTGGAAAAGAGCCCATGGTGGGCGGCGTGTTCCTCGACCAGAAGAAGGCAAACAAGGCGGCGAAGGAACTGCTCGCGTCCATGCATCTCGACATCGACCCGACCCGCCGCGTCAAGACGCTCACCGTCGCCAAACAGCAGATGGTGGAGATTGCCAAGGCGCTCAACAACAACAGCGAGCTCTTCGTCATGGACGAACCGACGTCCCCGCTGACGGACGCGGAGATTGAAGAGCTGTTTCGCTTCATCCGCCAACTACGCGAAGCGGGCAGGGGCATCATCTACATTTCGCACCGGCTCGAAGAGCTCTGGCGCATTTCGGATCGAATCACCGTCATGCGGGACGGACAATATGTTGGAACCGTCAACACGGCGGACGTGAACAAGCAGGACATCATTTCAATGATGGTCGGCCGGGTCATCTACGAGGAGCCGAAGCAGAAGAGCTGCGTGCCCGCGGATGCGCCGGTGGTACTTGAGGCAAGAGGACTCTACGCGCCGAACGTAAAGAACGTTTCGTTCGAACTGCGAAAGGGTGAGATTCTCGGCTTTGCCGGCCTCGTCGGCGCGGGGCGCACGGAGACCATGCGCGCGCTCTTTGGAGCGGACCCGCGGGTGAAGGGCGAAATCTTCGTCAATGGCGAGAAGGTGGAGATCCATTCCCCGAGC
>JAYFPQ010000163.1:0-31104 GCA_034927595.1 Christensenella sp. | reverse complement strand
CGTGTTGCTGCCGCTCGACGAGGTCATGGAATACATGCCGATGTTATCGCCGTCCAGACCGTAGCCAAACTTCGTGAGCGCGGCGGTCTGTCCCAGCGTGCAGTTTGTGTAGAGCTGGCCGTCGAACGAGCTCAGGATCTCCGGTACCTTGAGAATCAGGTTCTGCTCCTGCAGGGATTTGAAGATCGCAATCAGCATCTTCTTCTGACGGTTCACACGGTTGAGGTCGCCGCCGCTCTGAATGTTCTTTCGAACGCGCAGGTAGTCCAGCACGCCCTGTCCGTTGAGATGCGTCGGGCCCGCGGTGTAGCGGCGTCCCATCATCGTATAGGTCATTTCGAGGTTATAATCCACGCCGCCAACCGCGTCCACAAGCTGCTTGACCGCAGGCATGGTGACCGCGTAGTAGTAGTTGATCGGAATTCCGCCGAGCATCCAGCTCGCGGCTTCGCAGGTCTTTAAGAATCCCGCGCCGCCCGCGGCTTCGTAGCCGCCGCCGCAGTTGAGCGAGGCATTGAGTTTGTATATGCCCTTCACGCCCGGAATCTTGGCGTAGGTATCGCGCGGAAGCGAAATCAGGTCCACGCGGTTCTCATCAAAATTGATCGCGGCAACCATCATCACGTCCGCATGGTATTCGTGCTTGCCGTTCCAGGTTTCGCGTTCGGCCGAGTAGTCTACGCCGATGAACAGCACGTTGACGATGTTCTGCATCATCGAGGTATCCGCCTGCGCACTGATCACATCGTAGAGATTCGGGTCCGGCGTATTCGTTACCTGCGGCGTCATCGAAACGCCCGAGCCGTCCATCGTCTCCACGCCGACGGGCTGCGGCGTCGCGCTGTTGTTCACAAACTGCTGACTGGGGTTGAGCAGCAGCACGTATGCGAAAATACCGCCCACGGCGAGCAGCAGAATACCCGTAATCAGCAGAATCGCCCAGAGCGCGCGCCGTTTCTTGCGGGAATGACGGCGTTTCTTGCCGCGCACGTAGTTGCTGGGGTAAAAGTCGGTTGGCACAAACGGCTCAACCTCCCCGGCGGGGTAGTCGTATGGCTCCAGCTGGTCGTTGCCGGAGTTGCCCTCGCTCGGCACGAGGCCAGTTGACTGCTCCTCGTTTTGCGGGGAGTTTTTGTTATCGCCCTTGTGTTTGGGCGTATGGTTCGAATGCGGTGTTCGGGTCATTGGTTTGGTTGGTTCCTTTCGCAGTCCATAACACCCTTATTATAGCAAAGAATCCCCGAAAACCCCGCCATTTTCGATTTATTACAAATAGTTTACAATGTGACCACTGTAATTTAGCAAGAAACATGCCCCGTTCGCGGCTTTTCTCGCCTGTGCACCGTTACGCCGTTTTGCCTCCAAAGCTTTTCATACGCGGCAAAATAGGATATACTATATCCTGCTTTGAAGGCAAGTAAACCCGAAAAGGAGAGCTTCGAATGGTTGTGATTATTCCGGCGTATCAACCGGACGAAAAACTATATCGGCTCGTTCTCGACCTGCATGAGCAGACGGACTATGACCTCGTAATTGTGGACGACGGCAGCGACCGGGAATGCAGAGAGCTCTTCGTTTCGTTGGAACCCTATGCAAAGGTGCTCAAGCACGCGCAGAACCGCGGCAAAGGCGCAGCGCTCAAAACGGCTCTTTCCTATATCTATGAGCGCTACCCGGCAGACGAGGGAATCGTTACCATCGACGCGGACGGGCAGCACTTGCCCGAGGACATCATTCGCGTTTCGAAGGCCTGGGAAGCGGAGCCAGAGAAGCTCGTGCTCGGCAGCCGCCGTTTCACCGGCGACGTCCCGTTCAAGAGCCGCGCGGGTAACGCGATTACACGATTTGTCTTTGCGCTCTCCACCGGCATTAAGGTGTTTGACACGCAGACGGGGCTTCGCGCGTTCGGCGTGTTCCGCATTCCCATGATGCTCGAAATGAAGGGCGACCGCTACGAATATGAAATTAACGTGCTGCTCTACGCCACGCGGCACCGGATTCCGATCCAAGAGGTGACCATCCAGACCGTGTATATCGAAGACAACCGTTCCTCGCACTTTAACCCGTTTCGCGACGCCTGGCGCATCTACAAGATGATCCTGTTCTTTGTCGCTTCCTCGCTCGTGGCAATGCTGCTTGACTATGTGCTGTTGCTGCTGCTCTCTTCGGCGACGAAGGGAATGGCGCAGTCGCTGCTCATCAGCGTCGTCGGCGCGCGTGTGCTCAGTTCGCTCGCGAACTATTTTATGAACTGCAAACTTGTGTTTGAAAACCGGAACAAGTCCAGCATTGTCCGCTACTATCTGCTCGTCGTCGGGATTCTCGCGGTAAACTACGGGCTCATGGTCGTCATGACGCACCTGATGCCCCTTGCCGTCGGCAAAATCCTGGTCGAGCTGATTCTCTATCCGCTGAGCTTCTACATTCAGCGGAAGTACGTCTTTCCACCCGAAAGCGAGGAGGTGTGTTTACCCGAATGAGCAATTCCGTACCCACCGCGCGTAAGCGCCTGATCAAGACCATCCTACTCGATCTGCTCGCGGTCGGCATTTGCCTGAACGTGTTTGCCTATTTCCACCATGTCCGCAAAGCGGACCCGACGCCAAAGGCGTTATCTTCCCCAACGCCGGTTGTCTCGACCAGTTCCTCCGTTCCGGCTCCGGCGGCATCCGAAGCCCCCGCCGCGGACGCGACGCAAGCGCCCGCCACGGCGGATTCCGGTCTGCTCGGCGGCAAGTATGCCGACAAGTTTACCGCCGGCGAGGTTGAACAAACGGAGGACAGCTACCGCAGCGCGAATGTCTCCATTGAAATGAACAAGGTAACCGCGGGCACGGCGGATCGGCCGATCGTCTATTACGTGGCGGATATCTACATCAAGGACCTCTCCAGCTTCCGCACCGCGCTGGCCTACGAGTATAAGGATCAGAATCAGGGTTCGCGCAAGAACGTGATGTCCACGCTTCAGCTCTCCGAACTGACCGGCTCGCTCGTCGCCATCTCCGGCGACAACTACACCTTCCGCAAAGAAGGGCTGATCGCCGTTCGCAACGGCGTCGAATGGTACAACCAAACGCCGCTGTCGGACGACATCTGCGTGCTCTACTACGACGGCACCATGGAGACCTACCGCGCGGACGATACCCGCGCCGATCAGATTGCTGCAATCTACGACAGAAAGCCCTACCAGATCTGGACGTTTGGGCCGGAACTGTTGACCGACGGCGAGGTTCCCGGTCAGTTTTACAAGAACAACGAAAACCCGCTCTCCGGCATTGGTTACTTCGAGCCGGGGCATTACTGCTTCATCCTCGTGGATGGACGCCAGAGCGACTACAGCTGGGGAATGAACTACACGCAGTTTGCGCAGGTGTTCAAGGATCTCGGCTGCAAGGTTGCCTACAACCTCGACGGCGGCGACACCGCGGTGATGACCTTTAACGGCGAATGGCGCAGCCATCCGCAGGACGAGAAACCGCGCGACACGAGCGACATTCTCTACATCTGCGAGCCGACGACCTCCGCAGACGGCCAGTAGGGAGGCGGATACCATGAAACGCTTTTTCTCCCACATCCTGCCCCACGCGGTGATCGTACTCTCGCTGATGACGCTGACCTTCTTCGGCATCGACCGCGTAAACCCCATCATGGCGTTTATGACGAGCGAGCTTTCCAAGTGGGTCTTCGCCCTGCTCGCGGTCACCGGCTTTGCGACGGCGGTGTTACTCATCGGCATGCAATGGAGCGAGGACGACCGCAAAGCACGCCGCGCACTCAAGCAGAAGGCGCAGACCTCGGCGGTTGAATCCACCGAATCGGCGGACGACGAACCGAAGGACGCGTAACCACAACGAATTTCATACGCGAAAACAAGAGACCATGCGTTGCATGGTCTCTTTTGTCGTTCTGCTTTGTTCGCGCTATTCAAACAGCGATATCTGCCGTTGCCTGCTTTCGAAACGCCCGAGATACGAGAACACCTCGTCCGTTCGGTAGAGAATCCCGAGCCGCCTGCACTCACTCGAAAAGAGCTTCATCAGTCGCGCGTGGTTCGGGCTGCTGCAGTTGTAGGCGTTGCCATACGTCCGGATATAGCGCTGTTTCATCCCCGGAAAATCACGATCCAGCGCGGCATAGAAGTATTCCCGGTCGCCCTCGCGCAGGGTCACCCCGAATCCGAACGTCAGGATTCCCTTCACCTTCGCCCGCTCGCAGTAGCCGAGCAAGCCGCGCAGGTTCTCCTCCGTGTCGTTGATGAACGGCAGAATCGGGCAGAGCCAAACCACGGTTGGAATGCCCGCGTCGCGCATGCGCTCCAGCATCTCCACGCGTTCCCGCGTGGAGGATACGTTTGGCTCAATCTTTTTGCAGAGTTCCTCGTCGTAGGTGGTCAGCGTCGTCTGCACAACGCACTTCGTTCGCTCGTTGATTGCCCGCAGCAGATCCAGATCGCGCAGAATCCGCGCAGACTTCGTGAGAATCGCCAGCCCGAATTCGTATCGAAGGATGAGTTCCAGGCAGGAGCGCGTCAGCCCCAGCTCCTCCTCAAGCGGAATGTAGGGGTCGCACATGGCGCCCGTGCCAATCATGCAGGGGTTCCGCTTCTTGCGAAGTTGCGCTTCGAGAATGACCGCCGCGTTTCGCTTGACCTCGATGTCCTCAAAGGCATGGTCAAACTGGTAGCATTTGCTGCGGCTGTCGCAGTAGATGCAACCGTGGGTGCAGCCGCGGTAGAGGTTCATGCCGTTCGTCGGCGACAGGATTGTTTTGTAGTCGGCATAGTGCAAAGCGGCACACCCCCTCTCGATTGTAATCAGTATAACAAACAAAACCTGACGCATGCACGTCAGGTTTTGTTTTGCTAGTCCGTGTAACCTTCCTCAGCCCATCGAGGAGGTCGCGTAAAACAGTGTGGACGCCGCGGCAACCGCGGCGATGACCGCCGCGCCGAAATAGAACAGCACCTTGCCGAGTGGTTTGTTTCGTTCCTTGAGGTCGTCCAGCGCAATTCCGAGGTATGCCGCGCCGACGATGATCGTCGGCACAATGTAGCGCAGATCCATTGTGCAGCCAAACGGGTACTGAAGGTTGAACATCAGGTAGGAGCCCATTTGAATCAGCCAGAGCCAAAGCAGGCCGAAGCGCGCCAGAACGTGCGTCTCCTTGCAGAGCAGGATTACGTAAACC
Source organism: Christensenella sp. (assembly GCA_034927595.1). Taxonomy (GTDB): domain Bacteria; phylum Bacillota; class Clostridia; order Christensenellales; family CAG-138; genus UBA7703. Next base: position 25,917 of record JAYFPQ010000163.1, on the reverse strand, counting down.
GCCGCCAGCACCGACAGCGCGATGAGCAGCAGGTTCGAAAGGCTCAGCGGCAGCGCCACCTTTGCGGAGCGCTCAAACGTGAATTCCCCGAACGCCGCGCATTTTGCGATGTAGACCCAGATGTTATAGTCCGTATACGGCTGGCAGTAGAGCGGCTCGAGCATCTGCCGAAGCGGAAACGAGAGAAACCGCTTGGCAAACGACACGTCTCCGCAATACAGGTCGTTCCAGCGGGACAGGGTGTAGATATACCGGTAGGAGATATGAAACTTGATCCGGTTTCGAATCGTGTACCAGAGCCCCAGCGGCAGGCTGACCGCGCCAAACGCCGCAAACTGGCCAAGCATTGGCAGCGCGTTCTTTTTACGAATCCGCCGGATGAACAACAGCAGAAACACCGGTGCGGTGAACCCCGCAACCGTCATTGCGGAGAGCTTGGTGGACATGCCGAGCCCGATGGCGAGCGCGATGACGAGGATATTCTTGAGCGTCGGATGGTTGTACCAGCGCACCGTATAGAGCACGGCGAGCATGTAGAACAGCAGCATCAGCGAGTCGTTGTTGATGCTCGCGGAGAAGATGAAAAACGTCGGTTGAAACGCGAGCACACCCAGCGCGAGCGCGCTGGCACGCGCGGATAGCTTGAATTCGCGAAACAGGCTATAGCACACCAGCAGCACGGCGCAGGACGCAAAGCAGGGCACGATCTTTGCCGCTTCGAACACCAGCTCCAGATTCGGATTGTGGTCGAAGAAGGTAAACGTCTTGACGACGATCGCTTCGAAGATGTAGTTCAGCGGCGGATGATAGAACTGATACTCGTAGGACTGCGGCAGTCTATGCGTCGTTACGATTTGATAGACATAGTCGAGGTGCCCGCTCTCGCCAAAGCCGACCACGTCGTGCCCGCGCAGCCCCATCGGCGTATACACCATGTAGCCAACACGCAAGACCACGCCTGCGACGAGAATCAACACGATCCAGGATTCCCATTTGGGAAGACGCTTTTGCAGCGGCACCGCCAGCGCAAGCACGGCGCAGACGCCCACGCAGCCGAGCATGATCGCACGCACCACGCGCTCACTCGCCGCGAGCCAGGCACCGCCAGCCGAATAAGCTGCGACAACCACGAAGGCGACCGCAAGATACGGCCAGAACCCCAGCCCTGCGGCTTTAGTTCGCGGCTTTTTGCTCATGATACTCTTCTTCCGTGTTTACGTTCCAAACCGGCGACTTGTCGGCTGCGCCTTCCCGATAGAGCCGAACGGCCTCCATCGCGGTCATCATGGAATGGTCCATGTTGTTGTAGCGGTGCTGCCCGTTGCGGCCAATGCAGTAGAGGTTTGTGTACCCGTCGAGGAATTCACGCACGCGGTCAAACTGCCCATAGGTGCCAAAGTAGGCGGGATACGCCTTCTTGACGCGGATGTGCGTCGCGTCCAACACGTCCCCGCGCTCGATGACGCCAATCTTCTCGAGCTCTTCCGTCGCAAAGCGGATGAAGTCCTCTGCGGGGGTGTTCCACATGTCGTCCCCCTCCGTGCAGAAGTACTCCAGACCGATCCAAACCGTGTGCTCCAAATCGTCCACCATATAGGGCGACCAGTTGTTGAAAATCTGTAGGCGGCCGATTTTGACGTTTCGCTCCTGCACGTAGATCCAGCAGTCGGGAACGATGTTGCCGACCGTCTTCATCTGCGTTTGGTTCCTGATCTTGAGCTTGTTGAGCAACAGCCCAACCGTAATGAAATCGCGATACGGCAATCCCTGCGCGATGTCGCGCGTTTCCGGCGGAACCGTTTTGCCCATCGCCGTGATCAAATCCTTAATCGGCATACTGGAGAAGAACACATCCGCTTTCAGCGTCTCTTCCCGCCCGTCCTTGCTCGTCTTGACGGCGGTTACGGTGCTGCCGTTCGATTCCACGCCAACGACCGACTCGTTCATCCGGATTTCGCCGCCCAAATCGAGAATGCGCTGCGCCATGGTTTCCCAATATTGACCGGGACCTTTCTTGGGGTAGACGTATTGCTCGATGAGGGACGTTTCCTGCTTCTTCTGATCCTTTTGAAACGGCTTGAGCAGCACGGAGAAAATCGCCTTCATGAGCGAAAGGCCCTTGACCCGCTGCGCGCCCCACTCCGGCGAAATGTGCGACGGATGCACGCCCCAGAGCTTTTCGGTATAGTCCTCAAAGAACATGCTGTAGAGCGGCTTGCCGAAGCGGTTGATGTAGAAATCCTCCAGCGAACGCTCCTTGCGCTTAAAGATTGCGGCAAACACATAGCCAAATCCCGCGCGCATGGTGCGCACAAAGCCCATATTCGCTATGGTTTGCGGCTTGAGCGAAATGGGATAGTCGAAAAACTTGCCGAGGTAAAAGATGCGGGACACGCGGTCGCGCACCAGCATCACGCGATCCTCCTTCTCCGGGTCCGGCCCGCCCGCAACCAGCGGCTTTTGCCGGCCAAGCAGGAGGTCATCCTTTGCGGGCGCGCCCTGCACGGGCATCAGCTCGTTCCAGAGCGCGGTTACCGCGTCGCTCTTGGAGAAGAACCGGTGACCGCCAATGTCCATGCGGTTGTTGCGGTAAACCGCGGTTCGCGAGATACCGCCGATGAACTCGCTTTCCTCAAGGATCACCGGATGGAGATCCGTCTCCTTGAGCAGGGTATACGCCGCCGTCAGACCTGCAGGTCCGGCTCCGATGATGATTGCTGTTTTTTGTTGCATGTGCTTTGATCATCCTTAAAGATTAGTATTTTTCGGGCGCCGTAATTCCAAAGCAGCACAAACGCCGCGACAAAGAGCTTCACGATCATATAGTTGATGTGGAGCAGTTGATACCCAAGAAACATGCCACCCTCGGTGAGCAGCAAGCCGATTACGCCAATGATGCAGAACACCAGAAACGCGCCGACGGTTCGGCCTTTCTTTTGATCCTTGGCGCTCTGAAACACCCAGACCAGAGAGAGTATGTAGTTGTAAGTGAGTCCAACGACAAAGCCCAGCGCGGTGGCCAGATACACGCCAACGTCGCCCATGTGCCCGAATAGAAACGTTTTCGAGAGGTACAGCACCCCATAGTCGACCAGAAACGCGGTTCCGCCGACGACCAGATAGCGCGCAAATTCTTTGAACAGGGATTTCATTCGATCGTTGATGCGCATGCTTTCTACACCCCTTGTTCCTATTGCCATTTGATTTTACTACCATTACCATGCAAAGACAATGAAAAAAGAATGTAAAGACTGTGGTTTAAATGTGTAACCGATACTATTTTCTCTGAATCTCCTTGAATTTTGGGAAGAAAGCGTATCCGCTTTTCTGGCTTTTTCGCATGCAATCATCATGAATCTCTGCGTTTCATTCGCTCTTTTCTTCGTACTCTTAACAGATTATTCCGTGTTTCTTCGTTTTTTCACCACAAACACACGGTAGAATACCCCCATGAAACAACGAGACCGTTCCGCCTCACCCAAAAAACGACGAACTCTTCTCATATTAGTTGCCATCACGCTGGTGCTGGCGAGCCTTCCGTTTGCCATCAGCGCCTATGTTTGCGCGTCCGTGAGCGATCGAATCCTCTCGCTGAACGAGGCGGCAGCGCTCGACGCGGACGCAATCCTCGTGCTCGGCGCGCGCGTGCACGACAACGGCAAACCCAGCGGCATCCTGAAGGATCGGCTGGTCACCGGCATCGCGGCTTACGAGCTCGGCGCATCCGACCGCCTGCTCATGAGCGGCGACCACGGAACCGAGGATTACGACGAGGTCAACACCATGAAGAACTTCGCACTCGAGCAGGGCGTTCCCAGCGAGGCGATCTTTATGGATCACGCGGGCTTTTCCACTTACGAGAGCCTGTATCGCGCGCGGGATGTATTCGAGGTAAAGTCCGTCGTCATCGTGACCCAGCGCTACCATCTCTATCGCGCGCTGTACGTTGCCGAACGGATGGGATTGGATGCCTATGGCATCACCTCCGATCTAGGCGACTATGCCGGTATGCCATACTTCACCGCGCGGGAAATTCTCGCCCGCTGCAAGGATTTCTTCTATACGATCTTCATGCCGCTGCCCACCTATCTCGGCGAAGAAATTCCCATTACGGCAAACGGAAACCTGACGAACGGATAACGCGCAATCGACCAAAACAAACAAGCGCCGCTTTTCAGCGGCGCTTTGTTGAGTTCGAATGGAATTAGCGGTTACGCAGGAAGGCGGGTACGTCCAGCTTGCTCTTGGGCTTTTCCTGATAATCCCTGCGGATGTCGTTTTCGCCGAGCACCTGGTTGGGATTTTGCCGCTGCTGCGGAATGGGAGCCGCAACCGGCTCGTCCGCCATAATCGGACGGCGCGGCGCGTAGGAAGCGGAGGAATACGGCTGCTGCTGCGGATTCGGACGCATGCCCTGCGGCTGCATCGGCTGCTGTTGCGGCTGAAACTGCGGCTGCGTCGGGAACGGCTGCGGCTGCGCCATCTGCGGCTGCGGCTGCATGACCTGCGGCTGCGGCTGCATGCCCTGCTGCTGGTTGGCGCCCATGCCAACGCTGCCATACGGCGCGCGGAAGGTGCCAAATCCGCCATAGCCCGGAATCGTCGTTGCGCCGCCGCTGCGGTCGGTGCGGTCGAACCCGGTCGCAATGACCGTAATGCGCAGCGCGTCGCCCATTGCTTCGTCGATGTCCGCGCCAAAGATGATGTTCGCTTCCGGATCGACGTTTTCGCTGATCAGTTCGGCGGCTTCGTTGACTTCGAGCAGACTCAGATCCGGGCCGCCAGTGATGTTCATCAACACGCCTCGCGCGCCGGTGATGCTCGTTTCGAGCAGCGGGCTCTCGATTGCCTGACGGGCTGCTTCCGCCGCGCGGCGTTCGCCGCTGGCGTTGCCGATGCCCATGTGGGCAAGGCCCTTTTCGCGCATGATGGTCTTTACGTCTGCAAAGTCGAGGTTAATCATGGCCGGAACCGCGATGAGGTCCGAAATGCCCTGAATACCCTGGCGGAGCACGTCGTCCGCAACGCGGAGCGCGTCCGGCAGGCTCGCGCGGCCGACGAGATCGATCAGTTTGTCGTTTGGAATCGTAATGAGCGTGTCCACGGCGGGTTTGAGCGCGGCAATGCCGATTTCGGCGTTGCGCATGCGCACCTTACCCTCAAACGTGAAGGGTTTCGTGACCACCGCGATGGTCAGAATGCCCAGCTCGTGCGCACACTCGGCGACGATGGACGTCGCACCCGTGCCCGTTCCGCCGCCCATACCGGCGGTGATGAACGCCATATCGGTGCCTTTGAGCGCTTCCAGAATCATTTCGCGGCTTTCGTCCGCGGCCTTGCGGCCCACTTCGGGATCCGCGCCCGCGCCGAGACCCTTCGTCAGCTTTTCGCCGATCTGAATCTTGGTTGGAGCCTTGGCCAGATACAGCGCCTGCTTATCGGTATTAATCGCAATAAAGTCAACGCCGCGAAGACCGTACTGCACCATGCGATTGATCGCGTTGCAGCCTGCGCCTCCGACGCCGATGACCTTTATCTGTGCAAAGGATGTGTTTTCGAAATCCGGTTCAAACATGGTTTGTCCCCCTTATTTGGTAAAAAGGTTGCGAAGCCGGTTTGCAATCGATGCGGGCGTAGTATCCGAAACCACATCGTCGCTCGTGGCGCGTAAAACGAAATCCAAAGCGGCAAACGCGCTTGTGTAATTGGGCGTGTCCATATCCGCCACCCAGGGCGTGTCCCTTGAGATGGAGAGCTGCAAGCCCCGCTTGAGGTAGTCGATGCCGCCTTTCATCATGGCCAGGCCGCCGCCGGTGAGGTAGGTAACCGGGCTCGCCTCCGGCGAAACGCCCATCTCCTTGATTGCGGCTCGAATCAGCGAAACGAGTTCGCCCGCGCGCGCTTCGATGATCAGCTCAATTGCGGCGTGATCCACGCGCTTTGCGCCGCCGTTTGGCAGGCGCACGATCTCCGTGGTGCTCAGCGGTTCCTGCAGAAAGACGTATCTGCGCTTGACCTGCTCCGCCGTGTCGAGCGGAACATCCAGCCCAAACGCGAGATCGGAGGCAATGTGCTTTCCGCCAACGTCGATGGTACGCGAGTCCGTCAGCGCGGCGTTCTCGACGAGCGATACGTCCGTGTGAGTATACCCAACGTCGATCAAGATCGCCGGGCGAACGCGCTCCTTTTCGGGAATGATGGCCAGCGCGCCGCAGAGCTGCGAAGAAACGTTCATGGAGATCTCAATGTCCAGCGGCGTCAACGCGCGCTCCATGGACTGGATAAACGATTCCTGCACATACATGTGGGAAACGAGCGCGCCGAGTTCCTCGGTTTTCGCGCCCGTTGGAAGCGTAGCGGACACCACCCCGCCCACCGAAAAGGACACCGGCGTACTGTGCATGAGCACATAGTCGCTCAGCTTGACCTTTTTGAGGGAGAGCGAAATGACGTCGTCAATATCCTCGGCCATCACGCGCTTGCTGCGACTGCCGATTGGCAGCGCCGCTTCGGTCATGACGATTTTGCAAAAGGGAGCCGGAACGTTGATTGCCATCTCGCGGATGCGCATACGCGCTTCCTGCTCGGTCTTGGATACTGCTTCGACCACGGCGTTGTTGAGCGCCCGCTGATCGAGAAACGCGCCGTTTTGATACCCTTTATACGGGCACACCGAAACGCCGTGCACCGTAATGCCATCCCGATTGACAAAACTGCCGCACAGACAAACTATCTTGGAGCTACCAATGTCCAGCACCGCAGCAGGTTTCAACGCGGTCTCCTCCGCTTACCTTGCAACATACACTGCGATATTATAACACAGCGCGAGAAAAGCGCGCAATAATCGCGCAGAGTTTCATAATTGTTCGTTTTTTCGTCATGGTTGCGAAAATGAGGCCTACAGCTTGATGACATGCTCGCCGGAGACACAATTTCTAGTGTCGAAAATCAGCTTTTCGCGAAGCTTTTCCGCGCTACCTTTCACCTCGTCGTGCGCAACCATGATCACGACCAGTTTTAAGCCGTCTAAAAACGCATCGAAGTCGAAATACTGGCGTTCGACGAGCGTTGTTTTCACCATTGGATCGTAAAACCGCGCGCCGTCCGCGAGGTGTTTTTTCATGCAGTCGTAGAGTTGGAGCGTCGGGCTCTCGCGCACGTCGTCCACGTTTTCCTTATACGTCAGCCCGTAAAAGCCGACCTCGGAAACTAAGATTCCGCGCTGCTCCATGATCTCGCTGACGCGTTCGAGCACGAACGCGGGCATGCCGTCGTTGATCCGGCGCGCCTGCAGAATCAGGTTCACCACGTCCGGATAGTCCCCGACGAGGAACCACGGATCGACGGAGATGCAGTGCCCGCCAACGCCCGGGCCGGGCGAGAGAATGTTGACGCGCGGATGCATGTTTGCCACGCGGATGATCTCGTTGACGTCCATGCCGCCGCGATAGCAAAGCCGCGCAAGCTCGTTTGCAAAAGCAATGTTGATGTCGCGGTAGGTGTTTTCCACAACCTTGGTCATCTCGGCAGTCTTAATCGAGGTGACGACCATGTCCCCCTGGCAGAACGCGCGGTAGACCTGTTTGAGCGTTTCGCCGACGGCGGGATCGTCCACGCCGATGGTGCGGCTGTTGTGGGTCAGTTCGTAGACCATGTTGCCGGGGATAATCCGCTCCGGCACGTGTGCAATTTTGACGTCGGTTCCGCAAACGAGCCCCGCTTTTGCAATCAAAGGGCGAACGCAGGTGTCCATCGTACCCGGTGCAATCGTGGATTCCACCGCGATGATCGCGCCTTTCTTGCAGACGGCGAGCACATCCGCCACCGCCGCGGTCACAAAACGGGGGTCGATGCGCTTGCTGTCCTTGAGGTACGGCGTCGGCACGGCGACAATATAGACGTCCGCCTCGACGCAGACGGGCGAAAGCGTAAGATGCTTGCTCTGCATCGCGCGCGAAAACAGCTCCGGCAGGCCCTTCTCTTCGAATGTTACCTCACCCTCGTCAAGTTTCTTGAGCAACGCTTCGTTTTTGTCCGTTCCGACGACGTCCCAGCCGCCCGCGGCGAGGCTCAGCGCCGTCGGCAGGCCGATGTATCCGAGACCGACCACATTGATGTTCATCTGTCTAATATCCCCTTCCGTATCCGGATGGTATTCAAAATAAGGTAGAAATTAAACCTTGCGATGCCTGTTTTGCCAGGCACAGACGGCAGACGCGATTCGTTCGGATGCAAGCCCGTCGCCGTATGGGTTCTTCGCGCCACTCATCTTCGCATACGCATTCGCATCCGTCAAGAGACGCACGCTCTCGGCATAGACGCGTTCTTCGTCCGTACCGACGAGCTTGAGCGTTCCCGCGTCAATGCCCTCCGGCCGCTCCGTCACGTCCCGCAGCACGAGCACCGGCTTGCCGAGCGAAGGCGCTTCCTCCTGAATGCCGCCGCTGTCCGTGAGGATCAGATACGAGCGCGCCATGAGGTTGTGAAACACGAGTACGTCGAGCGGTTCGATCAGGCGGACGTTTGCGCAATCCCCCAGAATCTCATTAGCGGGCTCGCGCACCGCGGGGTTCATGTGCACGGGATAGACGACCTTGACGTCCGGGAATTCCCGCGCGATGCGGGCTATGGCGCGAAAGATCTGCCGCATCGGTTCGCCGAGGTTTTCGCGGCGGTGCGCGGTCAACAGGATCAGTCGGCTCTCGCCCAGCCAGTCGGTCACCTCGTTGTGATAATCGTGCCGAACGGTCGTTTTGAGCGCGTCGATGGCGGTGTTTCCGGTGACGTAGATCGAAGCCGGATCGTATCCTTCGGCGAGCAGATTCTCTTTTGCCAGCTCGGTTGGCGCAAAGTTCAGCGAGGCGACGATGGAGGTTGCCTTGCGGTTAAACTCCTCCGGAAACGGCGCATAAAGATCGTGTGTGCGAAGCCCTGCCTCAACGTGCCCAACCGGAATTTGCAGATAAAAGCAGGCGAGCGCGGCGGCAAACGTCGTCGTCGTGTCGCCATGGACGAGCACGAGATCGGGCTGTTCCTGCTCCAGCACTTCGCCGATGGAGCCAAGGATGTTTCGCGTGATGTCGAAGAGCGTTTGCCGCTCCTTCATGATCGCGAGATCATAGTCCGGCGCAATCGAAAACGCGTCCAGCACCTGCTTGAGCATCTGCTTGTGCTGGCCGGTGACGCAGACGAGGGTTTTTAGTTCCGGCCGCGCCTGAAGCGCCAGCACGACGGGGCACATCTTGATTGCCTCCGGTCGCGTGCCGAATATCAGCATGACCTTTTTCATCCGTTGCCCTCCCGCTTCTGTCGCTGCGCCCCTGCATAGGCAATTGCCGCGAGAAATCCAGCAAGCATGTCCTCCGGCTTGCGGTTTGCCTCGTAGTGCGCGCGCGCATTTCTTCCATAGAGCATATACGTTTCGGGGTGCTCCGTCAAATCGAGCAGAATCCCCTTGAGCTCCTCCGGTCGGTCATACAGCACGCCGTTGACACCATGCGTAATGTTAAACAGCTCCCCGCCGGTGATCGCATCCCGGCGCGTGATGTACGGCACACCGCAGCCCATGCTCTTGAGCACCGTCAGCCCCGCCTGATTCGGCGAAACGCAGGCAACCGCGGCGGAAAAGTACCGCCCCAGCACCGCGTCGTCAAAAATCGCTCCGGTCAAAATAATGCGCTCTTGCAGTTGGTGCTCCGCAATCCACGCCTCAATTCGGCTCTTCTCGCTGCCGTCGCCAATGATTACGAGTTTTGGCACGCGGGCATCCTCCGCGCAGGCGAGCGCATATTGCTCCAGCAGCTCATCGAACCCCTTCTGCGGATAGAGCGAGCCTAAAAAGAGCAGTGTATCCCGCGCTCGCGGCGTGTCATCCCGTTCAACCAGAACGGTGTTTGGCGCAACGTAGAGCTTTTCCGCGTCCCAGCCCTGCGCGGCATACTTTTTCACGGGATAGTCGCTGTAAAACAGACAGGCGTCCGATTCGCGCAGTACCGATTCATAGAAGGAAGCGTCCGCATCCGCCGCGTCAAACGTGGAAGAATAGCTCGCGCTCACGCCAATGCCCCAGTGCACGAGGCCAAAGCCCCTGCGCTTGAGCCGGCCGAGACGCTTGACTGCGTAGGCAGGAGTATCAATCGAGTTGATGACCACGTCGTAACCGCTCGTCAGCCGCTTCAGCCCGCCGCGATAGACCTTGCCCAGTCGGGGAATGCGAACGGTCTTCACCTGCCTGGTTTGAAACAATGCGTTCTTGGGCGCCGCGCCGGATTCATAGACCACCGTGAGGTCAACCTGCTCTGCAAGCAAGTTGAAGATGGGCAGCCGGTAGCTCGGAATTACCTGCTGAATGAGCAGCACCTTCGGTTTCATTCCGACGCGCCTCCCTTCGCCTTGTGGTTTCGAATCCAGTTCCGCGCCGCCTCATAGAGCGTGCGGAACGAGCCGAAATAGAGCTTCAGGTACGCTCGGGTGCCCGGCACGATTGATGTTGCCAGCATGCTCTCCGCCAGAAAGCTCAACAGGCAAGCCGCCGCCGCGCCGCCGAGACCAAAGAGCGGAATCAGCGTTGCGTTGAGGCCAATCGTGACCAGCGCGGTGATGAGCGAGATGTACTTGATCGCGCTCTGCTGCTCCTCCGCCTGAATATAGATGCCGCGCGCGGAACCGATGTTTGAAAAAATACCCATCCAGGCGATCACGCGGAGCACGTTTGCCGCGGGCGCGTATGCCTCGCCATAGAGCAGCCAGACGATCCACGGCGCGAGCACGCTTAAGCCGATGCCCGCGCAGACGCCGATGCCGAGCACCAGCATCAGCATCAACTGATACCGCGGACGAAACGCCTCCGGATTGTTCTTTTTTGTTTGCAGCAGCACCGGCAGCGCGGAGTCCACCACCGCGAGCGGCACGAAGAGCCACATGCTCGAGATGGTATATGCCGCGTTGTAAAAACCGAGCGACGCATCCCCCAGCGAACCGCTCAATAGCAGCCGCCCAAAATGCGCGGTGACCGCCTGCGTCAACCCGGCGAGGATATAGTGCCAGCTTCGCGAGAACAGGCGCTTGGCAATGGAGAACGAAACGTAGAGTTTTGTCTTCGCTTTTGCGAAGAACAGTGGTGCCACGAAGAGATAGTTCGTGAGCATCTGCACGACGCTGGTGAGCGCAAACCACTCCACGCCAGCGCCCTGAATGAGCAGCACGATGCGCCAGGCGCTGCAGGCGATGTTGCCAATGATGGAACCGATGGCGGTGTACTTGCTCATCAGCTTCATCTGGAACCAGAGGCGAATCGCGTCAAACGACTGCAAAATGAGCTGCAAGCTCTGCAGCACGGTTACGAGCAGGAGCACTTGATTGCCGGGGCGCGCGATCGACGCCGTAAGCGCGATGCCCGCGACGGAGATTGTGGAAGCGATGAGCCGCAGCACGAGCGCGGTGCCGATGATGCCGCCCGTTTCCTCCGGCGACTCGACCATGTTCGTAATCTGAATGTCGTTGAACCCCAGCGACGCAAACGCGCCGAAAAACGCCATCAGCGACGCGCCGTAGCCCAGTATTCCGTAGTTGGACGGCCCCAAAAACCGCGCGGCAATGATGCCGATGACCGCCGAAAGCACGTATTGAAATACGCTCTGGGCAATCAGCCAGCCGGTGTTGGCGGCAAAGCGCCGCCGCATGGGGTTTTCACTCTTCCAAAATGCCATTATTCCGTTTCCGGCGCTGCCGCGAGATCGCGGTAGATCGCCAATAAACCCTTCAAATTCTGTTCGCGGTTGTGCCGCGCGGCGGCGGTCTTGCGCGCTACATCGCTTAGGCGAACCGCCAGTTCGTCGCTGGAAAACACCTGCCGCACCGCGTCCGCCAGCAGATAGGGGGCATCAAATGGGTATAAAAGCCCGCTGACGCCGTCCTGAACCATGTCCGGCGTGCCGCCGACGAAACTCGCGACCACCGGCGTACCCAGCAGCATCGCCTCGCCGATTGCGTTGGAACTGTTCTCGATGGACGAGGGGTTCAGCGCAACATGCGCGCGAATGTACCGCTGTTTCATCTGCTCCGCCGACTGGGCTCCGAGAAACTCCACGTGGCCATCCAGCTTCAACCGTTTGATCACATTTGCGAGAAACACTGCGTAGCTCGAGCGTTGCAGTCGTTCCCGAACGTTCTTTCCGCGCGGGTCTCTGCCCGTTGTGATCAGCTTCACGTCCGGAAACTCCCGGATTAAGTACGGCAGCGCATAAAGCGCTTCGTGCAGGCCTTTGATCGGATAATCGCCCTGCGAAACGAAGATTGTGTGCCGCTCGCAGCTCGAAGCGGTCCAGTTACCGGAGTAGAACGGCTCCCGCAGGGACTCGTTGCAAACATGATAGACCGCGTTTGGATTCACCTGCCGCACGCAGGCTTTGTCCCAGCGCGTGCGCCCGATCACGTGCCGCGCCTGATGCAGCGCAAGCGTTTCAAACCCGCCGCGCCGCGCAAACTTCTTTTTTTGCTGCGCAATGTTGTCCCGGCGCAACAGATCCCGAATGGTAAAACCGTTGACCACCCGCTGCGGCAGTCCCGCCGTATAGTGCCGCGCGTAGACGGAGGTCAGCCCCTGTATGCTCACAACCGTGCGATCCAGCATGCCGCGCCTCGCCGCCGCTTGGATCATTGCCAACGCGGAGGGGTATTCCGTGCCCCAAATGTGGATGACGTCCGGATGAATGCGCAGTAGAAGCTCGGCAAACAGGGCTTCATTTTCGGACGAGTATTGCAGTGTGTCCTGCTCAAACGAGCAGTAGGAGAGCTTGCCGCTCTCGCCGCGCCGCTGCGCCCCGCCTGCACGATAGCACACAAACACCTCGTGCTGCGGGTCCGATAGCAGTCCGTCGAGCATGGAAACCAGCCAGCCGCCAAACGGCTGCTCCGGTTCGCCCGTCAGTCGGGCGATCTGCGGCAGCAGGGAAGAAACGAGCCAAAGTATCTTCATGCGTTCCCTCCGGCTTTCTCCGCCTCCCGCGCGGCCAGCGCGCGCAGCACGGCAAGCCGCAGAGACTCGTTTTCTAAGAGCGCGCGAAGGTTCGCTTCGTCCTCTCGCCGCGCCTGTTCCGCAGACTGCGGCAAGAGTGCGTTAAGCAGTCCCCGCCCCAGATTCGGCCCGTGCATCGCGCAGGTTTCGCGCTCCCACGCATCGTAGGTTTCGCGGCAGAGCGCGGTGCTTCGCGCTAGATACGCTTTTTGATCTAAGAACAGCGCATTACTATCGTTGATCGCCTGTTTCTGCGCTTCGTTTTTGCTCAATTGCAGCTCTTCGCCCGACCGCTCGAGCAGGCGCGTTTCGTAATGAAACCTTCCGTTTCGCGCCAGCGCCAAAGAAACCGCCAAAGAGCAGCATCCCGCGTCCGCGCGCTCGTTTGCCAGCGTGCCAAGTCCGTAAAACACCAGTCCGTTGCGGTATTCCTCCCAACCGGAGATGCCGCTCGGCGGCTGACCAACCACGATGCTCGCGCCCGCGTCCACAAACCGGCGATACCGAACGCGCCATTCCGGCAGCGGCAGACTCGCGTTTGGCAGCCCCGCGTGGCAAAAGACGATCACGTGGTCGCACTGCGCCTGCAACATGCGGACGCGGTCGTAGATTAATGGATGCAGAATATCCGCGCGCCCGTCAAACCCGTTTGCGCGCCGCTCGGACACTGCGAGCATACCGATTCGAACGTCGTCAATGTTGAGCACAACGGGGCGAAACACATCCGTTTCCGTTTCCCCCGCGCCAAGTATCTTCTCTTCGCCGAGCATGCGCCGAATCTGCGGCAGCGAACCGCCCGCAAGCCCCGCAAGCGAAACGACATCCCCGCCGATTTTCGCGATCCAGTCCAGTGCGGTCGAAGCTTCCGCGTCGCTTTCCGGCGCGTTCAACAGCGCGAGCGCGCGCAGTTCGTGCGCGCCAAACCAGGAGGTAAGCTCCGCATTCAGCTTTGGCAGCGAGCCGGGCGATTGCGCGCCAACTCCGCCAAGCAGCAAAACACGCGCTTCGTGTCCATTTTCGAGCGGATTATCGGGTTCAAAGAATTGTAGTTCCAAACCGGTTTCCGGATTCATGTCGTTGCCTCCCCGCGCGGTGTGCTCTCCGGCGATTCCAGCGATTGCAGAAACGTCAGGAGCCGCTTTGCCTGCGCGGTATTCGATTTTTGTTCCAGCACAAACGCCTTTGCGGCCTGTCCGCGCGCATGGAGCGCTTCGCGCGGCTCCGCCAACACCTGCGCGAGCGTCTTCGCCATGCCTTCGACCGATTCGTCGTCAAACAGATAGGCGTAAGCGTCGTATTCGCGGGGCATGCCGGATAACTTTGTGGTCATTACCGGCGTACCGGACGCCATGTATTCGAGGTTCTTGGAGGGGAACGAATAGGCGGTGAACGCCTCGCCGGTCGGACGGGGGTTGATCAGCAGCGTTGCCTTCAACTCTTCCTGCACGACAACGTCGTTTGCCGCGACGCCGCGCAGTTCAATCCGGTGGTCGGCTTGCGCAAGGTCGCGCAGCGCCTGCTCCGCGTTGCCCTGCCCGTAAAACACGAGCCGCGCCTCCGGGTCGTCCACCCGTTGAAACGCTTCGGCGAGCGTGAGCACACCGTATTCCGCATGCAGCATGCCCGCATACAGGCAAATCTTCTGCGGGTGCTTGTCCGCAAGGCGGTTGTCGCGCGACGCCATGGTTGCGTCCGCCTGCCCTTCCGCGACGAGAAACGGCTTTCCCTTCGGGTTGACCCGCGCGTTCATCGCTTCCGTCAAGAGCACATACCCGTCGAACTTCGCCAGCACACGCGTGTTCAGCGCGGCGGTGCGCGTCATGCGCCCGGCGAGAAGCTCCGGAACGTCCGTGAGAATCACAGCGCAGGGGCAACGCTTGAGCTTTGCCGCCGCGCGGACGCCCGCGCTGAGCATGATGTTCAGCCCGTCGCAAACCGCGTAATCGCCCCGATGTAAAAAAAAGAATGTCTGAAAGAACGCGCCGAGCAGCACGAGCGCATGCTTGATCCCCGGCAGCGAAAGCACCGGCAGGTAGCGAAACGATACGCCGTCCTGCTCTTCGCGCGGGAGGCGGACGAGCAGTCGCCCGCTCGTTTGCCGCGACACCGGCGGCGCGGACAGCGCCGTTACCGGCACGCCGTTTTGCGCAAGCCCCTTGGTCATCAGTGCGTGATACTTCTGCGCGGCGAGGCTCGGCTTCACCTTAGAGCGCGAAAACAGCGCGGAAAACGTATCCGCGCTGACGAGGCAGGATGCGTATAGAACCCTTGAGGGGTTGTTTTTTGGTGCGCGCGCGGCCATAGACCTACCTGCCCCAGGTCGTTCGCATCACGATACCGGCGTAACTTTCGATGATTTTCACGACCTTGACGCTGACGTTTGCATCCGAATAATCCGCAGGCAGGCTGGTCGGCTCACCGTTTTCAAACATCGAAACCGAAAGCGCCATCGCCTGTTCCACGCTCTGCTGGGTCACGCCGCCGATGACGATGGTACCCGCGTCCAGCGCTTCCGGCCGCTCGGTCGAGGTGCGAATCAGCACGGCGGGGAAGCCGAGCATCGCGCTTTCTTCGGAGAGCGTTCCGCTGTCCGACAGCACGCAATAGCTCGAAAGCTGGAGACGGTTGTAGTCGAAAAAGCCAAACGGTTCCAGCGAACGCACGAGCGGGTGAAACTGGAAATTCCGCTGCTCAATGAACTTTCGGCTCCGCGGGTGCGTGCTGTAGATCACGGGCATACCGTAGGTTTCGGCAATGCCGTTGACCGCGTTCATGAGCGAGAGGAAGTTCTCCTCGTCGTCAATGTTCTCCTCGCGGTGCGCGGAGAGCAGAATATAGCGCTTCTCGGTCAGACCCAGCCGCGAAAGCACGTCGCTCGCGAGAATCCGCTCTTTCTGCGTTTCGAGTACCTCGCGCATCGGCGAGCCGGTGACGAACAGAAACTTTCCGTCGAACCCCTCGGAGAGCAGGTATCGGCGGGAATGCTCCGTATAGGGCAAATTCACGTCGCTGATGCGGTCCACGATGACGCGGTTGACCATCTCCGGCACGTTCCAGTCCCAGCAGCGGTTGCCCGCTTCCATGTGGAAAATCGGAATCTTGAGCCGCTTTGCCGAAACCGCCGCGAGTGCGGAGTTGGTGTCCCCCAGCACGAGCAGCGCATCCGGCTTTTCGCTCTCCATCACCGCGTAGGACTTTGCGATGATGTTTCCCATCGTCTCGCCTAGGTTTGCGCCAACGCTCTCGAGATAGTAGTCCGGCGCGCGCAGACCCAGGTCGTCAAAGAAAATCTTATTGAGGGTATAATCGTAGTTCTGGCCGGTGTGCACCAGAATATGATCGAAATATCGATCCGCGCAGGAAATCACCGCCGAGAGACGAATGATCTCCGGGCGCGTGCCGAGCACGGTCATCAGCTTCAGCTTCGCCATTCTGTTCGTTCTACCTCAGCGGGTATGGTGTCCGGATGTTCGGGGTCGAAGCATTCGCTCGACCACATCAGCGTAACCATATCCGTCTTTCCCGTATTTTCGATGCTATGCGTATAACCGACCGGAATGTCGACCACCACGAGTTTCTTTCCGCTGACGGGGTATTCGATGACGTCGTCCATGTCCATTCGACGGAACTTGATGACGCCGCTGCCCGAAACGACGAGGAATTTCTCCGCCTTGGTGTGGTGCCAGTGGTTCCCACGCACGACGCCGGGCTTGCTGATGTTCACCGAAACCTGCCCGCCATAGGACGAACGCAAAAACTCCGTAAAGCTGCCGCGGGCGTCCTCGTGGGAATCCAGCGGATAAGCAAACTCCATGACCGGCAGAAAGCTCAGATACGTCGCGTAGAGTTTTCGCGTCAGCGGATCGCTCAAGTCCGGAATCGTGTTGCTCTGCCGTATGGCGCGGAACGAGCGGATGCGGTTCGCGACGTCTCCCAGCTTGGCCGTATGGATGACCGGAACGACGCAATAGCTGCCTTCCGTGGTCGCTTTACCGTCCAACAGGTCGCAGAGCGCCTCCGCCACGTCGTCGATGTAGGCGAGGTTCAGCACGGTGGATTCGTCGTTGACCACGATGGGTAAATCGTGGGATACGTTGTAGCAAAATGTCGCAATCGCGCTGTTGTAGTTTGGCCGGGACCATTTGCCAAAGACGTTTGGAAAACGAAAGACATAGACCTTTGCGCCGGTCTCCCGCCCGTATTGATCGAGCAGTTCCTCGCCGGCCTTCTTGCTCCGCCCGTAGAGGTTCGGCAGAGCGGCCTGGGTGGAACTCGCGAACATGACGGGGCAGCGGTTCTTATGCTTGATCAACAGTCTCAGCAGGGTATCCGTAAAGCCGAAGTTTCCCTGCATGAACTCTTCCTGCTCCTTGGGGCGGTTCACACCCGCCAGATGATAGACGAACTTGCAGTCCGCGCAGTAACGGTCCAGAAACTCCATCGGGGTATCGGCGTCGAAAAAGAGAATGTCGTGATAGCCGCGCGCATGCAGCGCGGAGATCAGGTTTTTCCCGATGAATCCGCCGGCGCCCGTGATCAAAATCTTCATATCCGCAACATTCCCCTCTGCTCCGTCCCGTCCGTGCCCGTTTGCCTGTCGCCGATTGTGCTTCGATTTCGCTCTTGTTTTCGGTTTGTATTCCAATCCTATGCCTTCCAGCCTGCCAGTTCCGCCTTGATGTAGGAAAGCTTTAAAAGCCTTACCTTAACCTGCTCGATGTCGAGAAGGTCGGTGTTGTTGGAGTTAAACTCGCTGAGCGTGCTGCGCGTCGCGTTGCCTTCCTCATAGTATTTTCCATAGTTCAGGTCGCGCGCATCCGCGGGTACGCGGAAATAGTCGCCGAGGTCCTCCGCGCGGGCGCATTCCTCGTTCGTCAGCAGTGTTTCATACATCTTTTCGCCGTGGCGAATGCCGATGGTGTGCACGGGGTTGGTCGCGCCAAAGAGCTGCTTGACCGCCTCCGCCAGCGTGGCGATGGTGCAGGCAGGCGCTTTTTGCACCATGATATCGCCGGTGTTACCGTTTGCAAAGGTGTAGGCGACGAGCTCAACGGCCTCCTCGAGGCTCATGATGAACCGCGTCATGTCCGGATTCGTCACTGTCAGCGGTACGCCGGATTTGATCTGCTCGATAAACAGCGGAATCACGCTGCCGCGCGAGCACATGACGTTTCCATAGCTCGTGCAGCAGATGGTCGTGTCCTCCGGCGCGACGGTGCGCGAGCGGGCGACGACAACCTTCTCCATCATGGCCTTGCTGGTGCCCATCGCGTTGATCGGGTAGGCGGCCTTGTCCGTCGAGAGACAGATGACGCGCCGCACTCCCGCGGATATAGCCGCACCGAGCACATTATCCGTGCCAAACACGTTGGTCTTGACCGCTTCGAGCGGGAAGAACTCGCAGGAGGGAACCTGCTTGAGAGCCGCCGCATGGAACACATAGTCCACATTATAGATCGCGGTCTGTACGCTGTTGTAGTCGCGTACGTCGCCAATGAAGAATCGAATCTTGCTGTTGTGATACTGGCGGCGCATAGCGTCCTGCTTCTTCTCGTCCCGCGAGAAGATGCGAATCTCCTTGATGCCGGTGTCGAGAAACCGCTCCAACACCGCGTTGCCAAAACTACCCGTACCGCCCGTAATCAAAAGTGTTTTTCCGTCAAACAAATCGTTCACCCCAATTTCTGGTCCATCAAACCAATGACTTTTTTTCAGTATTTCTATAATCCATGCGAATTATAAATTCTATTGAAGCCAGTTATAGTAGGCCCGGGTCGCCGCCAGCCGCGAGGCATTTTCGCAGACATAGCAGCGCGCGCGCGTGCCGAGCTCCTCCAGCGGAGCGGTGCTTGCGTGCAGACGCAGAATCGCATCCGCCATCTCCTGTGCTTCGCCGGGGGTCACGCAAACGCCGTAGCTCTTGTGCTCAATGGAACGCGCCCATTCGCTGCCCGCGTCCGCGCAGACGATGACGGGACGGCCCGCCGCGAGCGCAGACCAGGTTTTGCTTGGCATGGCAAAGCGCGTAACGCCCTTCTTGAGCGGAACGAGCGCTGCATCCCCAAGGGAATACACCTCGGACACGCGCTCGTTTGGATACAGCGGGAAGAGCAGCACGTTTGAAATCTGCTCGTGCGCAATGCGTCCCTTTACGTGCTCCAGCAGCGCGCCGTCGCCAAAGATCACGATGCGAATGTCGCGCTCGTCGCGCAGCAGCTTTGCCGCGTCGAGCATCACGTCCGGCTCCTGCAGGATGCCGAGCGTGCCCGCGTAGACGGCGTAAAAACAGTTGCGCGGCAACCCAAGCTCCTCAAAGAGCGGGTTTTTCTCGCGCGGAACCGGCACGATCGCCTCCGTATCCGCCCAGTTGGGGATCACGGCGATCTTATGCGGCTCGATACCGCGCGCCGTCAGCGTCCGTTTCATGTCCTCGGACAGCGTGACGAATGCGGAGTTCTTTCGATAAACCCTCTGCTCCATGCGGCGGGACGCGCGGACAACCGGATGCCACTCCGTGAACTTGCCCATGGCAATCATGCTGTCCGGAAAGATGTCCTGCAAAATATAGACCGTCCGCGCGCGGCGGCTCAGCTTTGCGCCGACGAGACCCAGAAACGGCGGCATGCTGCCAAGCAGGTAAACGTCCGCCTTCAGCCCCTTTGCCACACGGTAGAGCGCGCGCGTGTTGGACAAAAACCGAAGCCCGCGCAGCAGAAAATTCTTCTTTTCGCGCGTTTTCAGCCCAACGCGAAGAATGCGGTAGCCCTCCGGCGTGGTCTCGTCCGTTCGGGACAGATAGGCCTTGCGCTCCTCTTCGGAGAGTCCCCGGTTCGGCAGGTTGGTCACGACGCTCACGCGCGCGCCATAACGGCAGAAGTCCTCCGCCAGATCGGCGTACAGATGCGTAATCGGCGTGATTTCCGGCGCGAAGTATGCGCTCACGAGCGCTATGTGCAGCTGTCGATCCGCCGGTTCCGCCCCTTCGCGAACGCCGTCGCCGCCCAGCACGCTGCCAATTGTTCGAAAGAAGCAGCGCCAATCCATCGCAAACCCGAACCGCGCAACATACTCGCCATCCAACGCGGCTTTCTGCGCAATTGGAAGCTCGTCCCGCCCGTTGATCTGCGCCCAGCCGGTCAGGCCGGGGCGAACGGTGTTGGGCGTGAGCCCGTTCTTTCCAACGTATTTGTCCCGCTCGGCAATCAGATCCTCCTGATTCCAGAGCGCGGGACGTGGGCCAATGATCGACATATCGCCAACGAGAATGTTCCAAAGCTGGGGAATTTCATCCAAGCTCGTTTTGCGTAAAAAGCGGCCAACACGAGTGATGCAGGCATCCGGATCTTTCAGCTGATGCGTCGGCACATCGCAGGGCGTGTCCGTCCGCATCGTTCGAAATTTCAAAATTTCGAAGCAATGCTTGTCTTTGCCTAAGCGCCGCTGCCGAAACAGCACCGGCCCTTTCGAGTCGATCTTGATCGCCAGCGCGAGAAATAAAAACAGCGGCGAGAGCACAACTCCGCCGAGAACGGATAAAATTACGTCCAACAATCGCTTCATGCGAGAATACATGGTCATCCTTCTTCGGCGCAATTCTTCTGCGCCGCATGCAGGAAATTTTGCGATATTTGCCTACAAAAAACAAACGGGCCTGCTCCCCCGCCTATAGCGTGAATTTTATCATGCAAGGCGGTGGGTGTCAATCAAACGCGGGCGCGCCGCAAGCTGGCGGACAACGCCGTCTTCCGAAAAAACGGAGGAATTTGCTCCCTCCGTTTCATCCGTTTTGTCCGGTTTAGTCCTCTTCTTTCGCCTCATATGGGCGTTTCTGCTGCGCGGCGACGTCGTATTTGTTGATGCACAGCGGGCGGAGTTTATAGGTCAGCACGACGCTGGATTTTACATATTCGTTGTAAAATGCTTTCTTGATGCGATCCAGCACGAGGCGTCCGGTTTCGTAGGTTACGGACGGCAGCAAAATCACGTATTGCATGACGCTGTAGCGCGAAATCGTGTCTCCGCGGCGCAGGTTTGTCTGCGAAACGTGCAAGAGCTGCTTCATGATGTTGTCCAGCACGAGGTTGTCAAAGCGCTGCTCATAGGTGTTGCTGATGGTCAACAACGCGAGGAACATCGTGCCATTGTAGCGCTCGAGCATGCGTCGCTGGAGCTGGTAGATTTCCTTGAAGATTTCATACTCGCAGACGAACGCGCCGTGGCCGTCCTTGTCCTCTTCGAGCATGTTTTGCACCTTTTCGATGTCCGCTTCCATCTCCTGATCCGCCTGAACGATCAGTTTATAGACCGCGCGGATCTCGCCGGATGGCTGAATACCGAGCTGCTTATAGTGCAGGTCGGTCGCGAAATAATACTGCGAGAGCGCCTCGCGCTTCTTGCCGGTTTTGACCAGCGCCATCATGAGCTCAAGATGCAGGCGCTCGTCGAACATGTCCACGTCCATCGCCTTGCGGCAGACCTGAACGATCACGTCGTACTCTTCCTCAACCTTCAACAGGTCGAGCAGGGTAAACACGCTCTCGAGGAAGAGGTCGTGGTAATACACGCTCTTGGGCACAACCCACATCTCCTCGGCGGAGTTCGTGAGCAGCGGGCCCGTATAGATCTGGAGCATTTGCAGATACCGCTCGATGCACTCGCGGTTGCTCATGCCGGGGGTACGCGCCTCCTGGCAAAGCCGCTCGAACTCGAAGACGTCGATCTCACAGTCCATGTTCGAGTTCCACTGATACGCGCCGCGCGCGGTCAGAATGGAATCCTCCAGCTCCGGCAGGTTGCTTTGCTCGACGAGCGAACGATAGCGATGCAGCAGCGTTCTTAGCGCGGTCGCCGGATTGCGGTTTTCCTTGTCGGACCAGAGCATCTCCAGTAGCTCTTCGTGCGGAACGGCGCGATCTTTCTTTAGAATCAGATATTCGAGAAACTGGCTCGTCTTCTTTGCCTGGCGCAGCTGCGTCAGAACCACGTTGCCGTTGACGAGGATCTCGAAATTACCAAACATTTTGATTTTGATCTTTGCGTTGGACATGGCGTCGTTTCCTCCTGTGTTGAGCTGGTAGATGGGCGACTCCGTTGCGTGGCACCCTAGATGCTTACGGTTTGCTTTCGCTGATTTTCTTCTGCCGAATCATCAGTTCGATTATGGCTTGCTTTCGCTGATTTTCTTCTTTAACAGATCCTGATTCGAGGCAAAGAGCAGCGCGGTCTCCTTGGAAATGCGCTTCTCCTGATACAGACGGAAGATGTCCCCGTCCATCGTGCGCATGCCCTCGTCTGTGCCCGCGTAGATGACGTTGTCCATCTGGTGCGATTTTCCATCGCGAATCATGTTTTGAATCGCGCTGTTGACCAGCATGATTTCAAACGCGGGTTCGAGTCCGCCGTCCAGCGTTGGCAGCAACTGTTGGCTGACGACGGCGCGCAGCACCATGGAGAGCTGAATGCGAATCTGCTGCTGCTGATTGGCGGGAAACACGTCGATGATGCGGTCAATCGTCTTTGCCGCGCCAACCGTATGCAGCGTGCTGAGCACGAGCTGGCCGGTCTCGGCGGCGGTCAGCGCGGTTTGAATTGCATCCAGATCGCGCATTTCGCCGAGCAGAATCACGTTTGGCGACTGGCGCAGCGCAGCACGAAGGGCGGTTTTGTAGCTCTCCGTGTCGTGCTCGACCTCGCGCTGGGAAACCACGCTTTTCTGATGTGCGTGGATAAACTCAATCGGGTCCTCAATCGTAATGATGTGTCCGTTCCGGTTCTGGTTGATGCGGTCGATGATGCAGGCAAGCGTCGTCGATTTTCCGCTCGCGGCGGGCCCGGTGACGAGCACCAATCCCTTTTTCAGATCCGCAAGCTGCAGAATATCGGGTGGAATGTGCATGCTCACCGGATCCGGGAGCGACAGCGACACCACGCGCAGCACCATGGCATAGGAATTGCGCTGCTGATAGGCATTGCAGCGGAAGCGCCCGACGCCGCTGATGGAGAACGAGAAATCGTCGTCGCCCTGCTCGATGAGCCGGATCATTTCGCGATGGTCCAGATCGTACACCTGCTGAATGAGCCGCTTGGTATCGTCCGGCTTAAGGACGGTGTCCAGCAGCGGCAGCACTTCGCCGGAAATCTTGACGCGAACGCACGAGCCGGGGATGATGAACACATCCGACCCGCATTTCTCAATCGCCGCCTGTAAAATGTCGTTGATTTCCGCCATTACCGTTCTTCCTTACTCCGCCGTGTTCCAATCGCGGCTCGTATGCCGAATTTGTCAGTTGCCCTGCCAGAGCGTGCCCGCGCTTTCGCCGGTCCATTCCGCCGCGCTCTCGTAGCGATAGCTCGTGACCCGGCAAGCGCCCGATGATACGTCCACGCGGACGTTTAGCGCATGCCCGTCGATCGAGCCGATGGAAAAGGTGTAAACGCCCTCGCTTTGGAGCGAAACTCCCTCCACATCGGTCGGCTGACCGCCACTGACGAGGGCATCATCGATCTGTGCAATTGCCTGCTGGGCGCGCGCGTCCGCATCGTAATACGCCGCTACGCTCTGCGCCGCCCGGTTGGTCAGCGCCGCGTCCGAACGCGCCTGCACGAACGAGAGCACCGCGAAGAGCGTTAAACTCAAAATCACGAGAATAAACAGAATGCTGGACGCGCCAACGCCCATGCGGGTTGGATGCTGCTTCACGGCGACACCTCCGCATCCGGCACATAGCGCGCCGCGTCGAGCGAATACACCATCCCATTTTCGCCGGTCACGTTGAGCTCAATTTCATAAAGCGTGCCGTTCTTCGGGGACGGGTCGCCGGTGACGATTGCGTTTACCTGTAGATCCGGCGCAACCTCCACCGAGAACGAGCGCACACCGCACGTGTTCACCGCGCCGTCGCCGACGGGATCGGCCTTGATCTGCTCCGCAACGGTCTCCATCGCCTGCAAGGCGCGCGTGTGATAGCGACTTTCGTCGGAGATTGCGCTGGCCGAGGCAATCAGGCGCACGACGATGCTCGTGGAGATCGCGAAAAACAGAATGATGATCGTGAGTTCCATCAGCACCGGGCTGAACGCGCCGGATCGCTTGATCGGACGCAGGGGCTGTTCGTTCATGCGCCCGCCTCCCCTCCGGCACTCAGGCAAAGCGAAAGATCCTGCGCCTCACCGTTGGCATCGACCAGATGAATGGAAAGCAGGTTGCCTTCCAGCTGAAATGCGAGCGCCTGCGCGGAGAGAATTTCCTCGCCAAAGCCCGCCGAAAACGCCTGATCCGCGTTCGCGAAATACTCCAACACGGACTTGCCGTCGCAATAGATATAGGTGTTGTACCGCTCGCCGCCATAGAATCCGCCGAGAACGAGCACCGCCGCTCCGTCCTGCTGCACCACGGAGACCATGCCCGCTTCGTCCGCGCCACGCACCTTGCCGGCGAGGTAGCTCATGCCCGTTCGCGACGCATAGGCCGCGTCCGACGCTGCGTTGATTCCCTTGTATGCCCGCGCGCCAATGATGACGACCAGCAGAGAGAGCACCGCAAACATGGCCAGCAACGCAAACACAAAGACCCCGCGCACGGAGCCGCGCTCTACGCTTTTCCCCCGCGATTCGTTCATGATCCGCCTCCGATTCGCGTGACCCGCAGCGTCGGCATGACGTTTGCGGCAAACGCGTCATAATAGACGGAATACCGCGTTTCGTCCACGAGAACGCCGTAGTTCTCCGCGATATAATCGAGGCTGGGCGGGTAGCGGCCTTCCACCGCGTAGCAGGTGACGATTGCGCGGCGAAGCGCGCTGTCGAGCACCTCCGACTCGCGCGCCGCGCTCGACTGCGTGGTAGACGTCAGCGAGAGGACAAACAGCAGCGCCAGCAGCAGAAATACGATTCCGGTGATCCAGAGCCCGCGGTTTGCGCCGCGCGGCTTTTCATACAGATGCATGCCGTTTCTCCTTTCGTTTTGCTAATCCGTACCTATCGCGTTGAGCGGGGCGAAACTTCTAATCTTATAATTGCGTAAAAATGTTTAGCCGACCGCGGAGAGCACCGAGAGCAGCGGCAGCATCACCGAGAGCAGAATCCCGCCGATGACCACGGAGAGCACGGCAACAAGCGTCGGCTCAATCATCGCGACGACGGCGTGAATCGCGTCATCCGCCTCTTCCATATAGATTCCGCTGAGCTTGCCCATCACCGCGTCGAGCGTGCCCGCCGCCGAACCAAACCGGATCATCTTTTCGTGCATGGGATCAAACAGCCCGCTCTTTTCGGCGGCCTGCGCAAAGGAAGCACCGCCGAGCAGTTCCCGCGCGCCAAGATCGGCCTGCCGCCTACGCTTTTGATCCGTAATCACGGACGGCGCGAGCTGAATTGCGTCCTCCACGGGATAGCCCGCGGTAAGCATCATGGAAAGCGCGGCTGCATACCGCGCGGTCGAAAGCCGCGCGTTGACCCGCCGGATGGCCGGCAGGATGCCGGAGAGCAGCGAAAGCACGGAATCCCGTCGGGACGTTTTGAGCAGAATCCCGATGACGAGCAGAACAATTGTAAACACGCCAACGAGCACCAACATGCCCTTGCCAACGCCGACCCCAACGCGCATGGCCGCCGTTGCGGGGCTGCCCGCCGCGAGGCCGAGGCTGTCGAACACGCGCTGAAACACCGGCAGCACACTGATGACCAGAATCGCGATGACCACCGCAAGCATCATCACCAGCATCGTCGGATACAGGATTGCGTTTTTAACGGAGGCTTTGATCTGCGCCTCCCATGAGTAGTAATTCGCCAGCGAGGCCATTACCTCGTCGAGCTTGCCCGAACGCTCGCCAATGCGCGTCATCGCGCAAAGGTACGCCGGAAAAATGCCCGCTTCCTCCAGCGCGGCGGAGAATGCGCCGTGT
>JAYFPQ010000123.1:0-2555 GCA_034927595.1 Christensenella sp. | reverse complement strand
ACTCCAGCGAAGCGCCGCCGCCCGTGGAGATATGCGTCATCTGCTTGGCAAAGCCGAGCTTCTTGACCGCGGAAGCGGAGTCGCCGCCGCCGATGATCGTCGTTCCCTTGCACTCGGCGCAGGCCGCGGCTACCGCGCGCGTGCCCTCGGCAAACGCGGGCATTTCGAACACGCCCATCGGCCCGTTCCAGATGACGGTCTTCGCTTCGACGATGACCTTTTTAAAGAGCTCAATGGTCTTCGGGCCGATGTCGAGACCCATCCAGCCTTCCGGCATCTTATCGGAATCGACGATCTTATGCTCGGCGTCCGCCGCAAAGGCGGTTGCAACGACGTTGTCCACCGGCAGGAGCAGGTTGACGCCGCGCGCCTTGGCCTTCGCCATTAGACTCTTCGCGAGTTCAATGCTGTCCGCGTCGAGCAGCGAGGTTCCGATTTCATAGCCCATCGCCTTGAAGAAGGTATAGGCCATGCCGCCGCCAATGATGAGCGAGTCGCACTTCTCAAGCAGATTCGTGATGACGCCAATCTTGTCGGAGACCTTTGCGCCGCCCAGAATCGCCACGAACGGACGCTCCGGATCTTCCAGTGCCTTGCCCATGATGCCGAGCTCTTTGCCAATCAGGAAGCCGGCAACCGCGGGCAGATAAGCCGCTACGCCCGCCGTCGACGCATGCGCGCGGTGCACGGTGCCAAACGCATCCGAAACGTAAAGATCCGCAAGACTCGCAAGTTCCTTGGCAAACGCGGGATCGTTCTTCTCTTCTTCGGGATGGAAGCGGACGTTCTCGAGCAGAACGATTTCGCCTTCCTTCATGTCCGCAACCGCGGATTTCGCGGATTCGCCAATGACATCCTCCGCCATCCAGATGCGCGTATCCGGCAGCAGTTCGCTGAGCCGTTCGCCAACGGGAGCCAGGGAGAATTCCGGAGTCACGCCCTTCGGGCGGCCGAGATGAGAGCAAAGAATAACCTTTGCCTTATGATCGAGCAAGTACTGAATGGTCGGCAGCGCGGCGACAATGCGCTTGTCGTCCGAAACCTTTCCTTCCGGCGTGAGCGGAACGTTAAAGTCCACGCGCACGAGTACCCGTTTACCGGTTACGTTTACGTCCTCAATGGTTTTCTTTGCCATGGTCTGATTCCTCCGTGTTTTTATATTCAATCGTTATTTCATTACTGATTATACTACATATCTTATCGTCTGCCTATGAGAACAGCGTGAAAAGCACGTTAAATACAGACTCGTACTTAGCTAAATGCAGTATCGCCCTCGACTATCCATTTGGCAAATTGCAAAGGAAGCCGCGTTCTGGCACGTTAAATGCAATATCGCCCTCGATTATCCATTTGGCAAATCGCAAAGGAAGCCGCGTTCTGGCACGTTAAATACAATATCGCCCTCGACTATCCATATGGCAAATTGCAAAGGAAGCCACGTTCTGGCACGTTAAATGCAATATCGCCCTCGTTCTTTTACCACAAATGCGGAGGGAAAGTCAATCTCTTTTTTCATCGCGTCCTCTGTGTCCCGTTTGCCCCAAAGATGCGTGAGATACAGCGTCCCAACCCCCGCGTTTCGTGCCATCTCGCAGGCCTGTTTTACGTGCATATGCGGGCCGGTTTCCGAGGCGTCCACGAAGCACGCATCCGCGAGCAGCGCATCCGCGCCAAGCGCCGCCTGCTCCATGCCGGGGAACTGCTTCGTGTCCCCCGTAAAGAACAGCGACCGCCCATCTGCGCTGGTGATTCGCATGCCGTTCACCGGAACGGGGTGCGCCATCGCCGTGAATGCAATCGTCAGGGTGCCAACCGTAATCACGTCCCCGCCCTTGACCGTGTGCGGCTCAAACAGCGCGCCGGTGGTGATTGCCTTGAGCGTTTCAAACGGTTCGTTCGGCGTGTAGAGCGGCACGCGCCGTTTTTCGGCGCCCGTTTCTACGTCCTGCTGATCCAGCGCGTAGCGTATGACGAACAGATCTGAGCAATGATCAAAGTGCAGGTGCGACAGGATGATTGCGTCCAGCTTTGCCGGGTGCACATGCTCCATCAACCGCGAGAGCACGCCCGCGCCGCAGTCAATCAGCACGCGCGTCGGGCCGTCTTCAATATAATACCCGCTGCAAGCTCCGCCGGGCCGCGGATACGGGCCGTGTCGGCCCAGAATTGTTAGAAACATGGCGAGCCTCTCAGTCCACCGGACGGCGGATGGAGAGCATCCGGTCCGGCTGCATCACCGGCATATAGCGCAGAATCGCCGCGCCGAGCACGGTGCAGATCACGCCCTGAATGAATTGCATCAACAGCGTGGTTCCAACCAGCTTGAATTCGCGGATGATCAATAGGTCGTATACGAAGAACAGCACGATCATAATCGCCTCCGTCATGCCTGCGACGACGAAGCTGCGCTTCCAGTTATCGCATTTTGCGGCAAACGCGGCGACAAACAGCCCCATGAGGCTCTTGATCAGCAAGTCGCCAATGATGAAGTATTTGCTTCCCATAACGATTGCGCCGAGTACGATGCCGAGCACCGAAGCCAGAATTCCCCAAGG
>JAYFPQ010000125.1:0-8888 GCA_034927595.1 Christensenella sp. | reverse complement strand
GACACGCCGGAACCCGCCGTGAAAACGCCGAGTCCCGCGCAGGTGCAGTCCGCCGTGGACGGCACGCTCAACGCCAGCGGCGTTGTGCTCCGCGGAGGCCCCGCGGGCCCCTATACGATCCTTGGCAAATACTCCAGCGGCACGCAGCTGAAGGTCTATGAAGTCTCCGGCGACTATTTCTTCGTGCAGGTCGTCAAGGAGAACAAGTACGGCTACATCGCTTCGAAGTTCGTCGACAAGGCGGGTCTGCTGCCCGGCGAGAACGCGACCCCGACGCCGAAGGCAATCGCCGGTACGATTCCCGGCACCGTCTCTGCAAGCAAGCTCGCGCTGCGCAGCGTGCCGAGCACCGCGGATAACACGCCGATTGGCGAAGTCGTCAAGGGTGATTCCGTGTTGATCTACTTCAAGACGGGCGACTTCTACTACATCCAGGTGGAGGCGACCGGCGTCAAATGCTATGCCGCCGCGAAGTATATCACCGCGAGCACCGCGGTTCCGACCGGAACGCCGGTTCCGTAAGGAAACCTCGCGGGATAATTCTGAATAGAAACCCATCACACGGACGCCGATTACGGCGTCCGTTTTTCTCGTTTTGGGCAGTCTTTAAATATAGGGAATCTCAATATAATTTGTCTAGAATATAATTAATAATATATAACAAAATAATATTGACAATGATGTGTGACGTACAGTATAATACGTCCGAGGTGATACGAATGCCGGACTTTGAACCGATGCAAAACATGCTGACCGAACTCAGGCGCGGCAGCCTGTCGCTCGCGGTGCTTGGCAGCCTTCGGGAGCCGCGCTATGGTTACGCGCTGTTGCAAACCCTGACGGAACAGGGAATTGAAATTGAGGCAAACACGCTGTATCCACTGCTGCGCAGACTCGAAGGTCAGGAACTGCTCACGAGCGACTGGGACACGAGCGAGAGCCGACCGCGAAAATACTACGTCGTCAGCCAGAAGGGCAAGGAAGCACTGTCTCAGCTGATGCAGGAATGGGAGAAGATGCAGAAGAGCATTACAGCGATCTGCGGAAAGGGAGAGAACAATGGATAACACGATTGAACGGTATGTCTACGACGTTGCGCGCCGTCTGCCCGAAAAGGAACGGGAGGACGTGAAGGACGAACTGCGCGCGAATATTTACGATATGCTGCCGGAAGGGGCAACGGAGGAGCAGATTCGCAAGGTGCTCTACGAGCTGGGTTCGCCCGCTTCGCTGGCGGGAAAATACCGCCAGAACCCGCGCTACCTGATTTCGCCTGCGTATTACGAAGAGTACGTAAGCGTGCTCAAATGGGTGCTGCCGCTGGTCGGGGTCATCGTGATGATCATTGGCTTTGCTACGAGCGCGTTCGACGCGGTAAAGGCGGGGTCAACGAATTACGCGTTCGTGTTCAGCGGAATCATCTCCAAAGGGATTTCCATGGGCGTTTCCGCCGCGTTCCAGGCGCTGGTCTGGACGACGGTCGGCTTCGTGATTGCCGAGCGAAGCGGACAGCGCGCGGAGCAGCAGGGCAAGCACAGCTGGCGGATTGAAGACCTGCCGGACGTGCACAAAACCGAGCAGACGCGCCTTTCGCTTTCCGAGAGCGTCGCCGAGCTGGTGGTGCTGAGTGTATTTACCGTAATCGGTCTTCTGTTCTGCTCGGGTCGGCTGCCGTTTGCAATGGTCTTCTCCGATGGGGGACTGCACTTTACGACGATCTTCAACGAGAGCTTTCTCGCGCTGTGCGTTCCGGTGATTCTCGCGACGTTTGTGCTGGGCGTCATCGTTGGAATCGTCAAGATCAAGGATCGCCGTTGGTCGCCGCTGGTTTGCGTGGCAGTGGTGGCAAAGTCGCTTGCCGGCATGGCAATGTCGCTGTATCTGCTTAACCAGCCGAACATGTTCACGACGGAGTTCCATCAATTCTGGAGCGATCTGGGCGTTTTGCAGGCGATGCCGTTTGTAAACGGCAAAAACGCGCTCCTCGTGCTGCTCATGGTGCTGATTGTGATTGGCACGGTCGCCGAGTGCATCAAAACCGTGACGTTGACCGTGAAGAACAGCGGAAAATAAGCCGAATAGCACGTGAAAAAACCGATCTAACAGAAAACAGCTTCCGTCCAGAAAGGACGGAAGCTGTTTTGATGTTACTTGGCTTTTGTGAGTAACGACCCAATGTCGCCGCTCATGAGGCTCGGCAGAGCGGCCTCGACCTCCTCCGGCGGCCAGTCCCACCAGCGGACGCTCCGCAGCGCCTCGACCGTCTCCGGCGGGAACCGCCGCTTGATCGTCTTTGCGGGAACGCCGCCGACAATGGTATACGGCTCGACGTCCCGGGTGACAACCGCCCGTGTGCCGATGATTGCGCCGTCGCCAATGGTCACGCCTTGCAGAATCACCGATTCGTAGCCGATCCAAACGTCGTTGCCGACCACGATGTCGCCCTTGTTGTCCCAGGCCGTGGCAATGTCCGCCCAGTCCAAGCCCCAGTGGTTTGCAAAGATCGGGAACGGATAGGTGGAAAGCGAATGCATCGCGTGGTTTGCGCAGGTGAAGAGAAACTTCGCCCCGCAGGCGATGGAGCAGTACTTGCCAATGATCAGTCGTTCCTCATTCACCGGGTAGTGATAGAGCACGTTGTTCGTTTGAAACTGCGCGGGGTCGCGCACAAAGTCGTTGTAGAACGTAAAGTCGCCAACGAGGATGCGCGGGTCCGTGACCACGTTTTTCAGGTAGACGGTTTCGTGATCCCTGCGCGGATAGATGATGTTGTCCGGAATAGCCATGATCAAACTCCTTTGATTCGTTATTTTTGGCTGACTACTCCGGAAACGACAATGCAGCGTTTCATGGTTTCTCCATTCCTCTTATTCTGCGTATTCCTGTTCGGAAGGAGTGCACTCCTTCGATGCAGGCAATTCCTCGCGATTTCGTGAAAGCGACGACAGGCTGCTGAGCACCATGCCCGCAACAATCAGCCCCACGCCGAGATACCCCAGCTTGTCCGGCGGCGCGTCCCGCAGCACGAAGACCCCGCCAAGCAACGTAAAGAGCACCTCAAACGACTGCGTGGACTCCACAACCGCGAGCTGCTTTTGGTTCGACTTAACCAGGTCGGTTGCGCGGAAGAACAACAGCGTTGCGACCACGCCGGAAAACAGCGCGACGCCAAGCGATTGCAGCGTTTGAGACGCGGAGGGCAAGCCCTTTTCTACCAGCCCGTACCCGGCGAGGGCAACCCAGAACGGCAGGCTGCAAAGCGTCATGCCGTAGACGCGCTCAATGGTCGAAAGCTCGCCCGCGCAGAGCGCCATCATCTTGCGATTGCCGAGCGGGTAGGACACGGCGGCGACGAGAATGGGCAGCAGCGTTGCCGCGACGGAACCGAGCTGCAGCGTTTCCACATTTCTCGCTTGCAAGAGAAACACGCCCGCGAGAATGACGGCGGCCGCGCCGAGATTCTTGAGCGCTATGCGCTGGTGAAACAGCGGGGCAAGCAGCATGCCCATCACGATGGTCACCTGCCAGCTTGCGGCAATCAGCCAGGACTCGCCGTGATCCCCCGCAAAGGTAATCGGCGCGTAGAACAGCCCGAACCCAACCGTGCTCCAGAGCAGCCATCGGCCGGGGCTGTGCTTGATTGCGCCATGCACACGGGCAAATCCGCCCTTTCGCGCAACGAGAAGCGCGAAGACGGGGAACGTAAAGAGATAGCGAAGGCTCGCGCTCCAAACCCAGCTGCCG
The DNA here is from genome assembly GCA_034927595.1 of Christensenella sp. Taxonomy (GTDB): domain Bacteria; phylum Bacillota; class Clostridia; order Christensenellales; family CAG-138; genus UBA7703. The sequence continues at coordinate 5,144 of JAYFPQ010000125.1, read as the reverse complement.
CCGGAAAGGTGCATGCTGCGGTTGAGCAGAAACGTAAACGCAAAGAAGAACGCGGCAAGCAGACCGAGCGGAAGGGCTTTTTTCAGGAAAGTATTCTGCATGAACCTCCGTTTGACGCCCTGCGGCGGTCCATCTCGCGCAAACGATCCGGCGAGAGCGCCCGCAGGGGAGCCAAGTTGCGATGTCGGGAAATTAAAACTAGTTATAACATGCAAACGGGGTTCTTGCAACCGTTTCAAGCTCGCAAAAACACGCGAGACGAGCGGCCGAAGCGGCGGTTCAAGGTCGCTTCCTACATGTGTGGCGTGTGCCGCGTTTGGACGGAAACGCAGTTTTGTGGTAAAATTAAAGCGATATCGATTTTTATACGAAGCAGGAAAGGAGATAACATGACAAAAATCAAACTCGGAATCGGTTTTGCCACCGGCAGAAAAAGCTTCCGCAAGGTTTTGAATGCATATATTCAAACCTGGCTGGACGCGAAAAAGAGGCTTCCGGAGGGCTTGGATGTCAGCCTGAATCTGTTCGTTGCCTACGATACGGAATATCTGAAAACGCAGTCGACCGATTACACCAACCTCAGCCAGGAAGTGGTCGATCAATTTGATCGGCTTGTCTTTCTGGGCGCGAAGAACGTGCAGCGCAGCATTGAACAGTTTGAGCATTCCAATCAGTTTACGAAAGCGGAACTCCGCAGTGTCTTTGGCTCCGGTTATGCGGGTAAACGGAATGCGATTCTCTTTTCGGCGCTGGAAAACAACATGGACTACCTGCTGTTTCTGGACGACGACGAGTATCCGCTTGCGGTGACCAAGAGCAAGGACGTTTGCCTCTGGAGCGGTCAGCAGGTTATTCTATCGCATTTGCTGGAAATACCGAACGCGGACTATACAAACGGGCTGCATTGCGGATATATTTCGCCCATTCCGCAGATTTCGTTTGACGAGCATTTTGCGGAGGAGGATTTTCGCGATCTGATTGGCGCAATCAGCAACGACATTCTCAACTGGGACAGCATGCGCCAGCTGATGCGCTCCGGCGGCGTAACCTACGCTTCCACGGACGTGCTGATGAAGCGTCAGTCCTGCGAGGTGCCGGAAGTCAACCGATGCAAGTTCATCTCCGGCGCGAATCTCTGTATTAATTTAACAAAGCCGGAGCGGACGTTTCCCTTCTTCAACCCGCCCGGAGCAAGGGGCGAGGATACGTTTCTTTCCACCATGCTGCGGGATCGAACGGTGCTGGAAATTCCCTGTTACGCGTTTCACGACGGGTTCTCAAGCTACAAGAACATCCTAAACGGCGCACTGCCGCTGGAGCTTGCGCCGATCACCGCGGCGTCGCACGGCATTGTGACGCGGTTTTTGAACGCCTGCCGCGGTTGGGTGCGCTATAAGCCGCTGCTGGTGTACCTCACCAAGCCGGAGGGGTATGAGCAAGAGATCGTCTCCATGCGCAACACGCTTTCATGCGTGCTCCCCAAACTAGCGGCGCATTACAAGAATGAAGAATTCCTCACCATTCTCGACGAGCTGGAGGAGTATCATCGAAACGTAAAGAAGCACTACAAACAGTTCCAGCTTGCGCAGGCAACCTGGAAAAAGCTGATCGATACCATTCATTCAAAACGCTAACATAAAGGCGCTCCGGACGGAGCGCCTTTTTTCGTTCGTTTGTTTAGAGCGAGATGCCGAACAGCCGCATCGCGTTCTGGTAGGTTGCATCCGCCGCCTCGGCAACGCTGATGCCGCGGGTCTTTGCGAGCAGTTCCAGCGTCAGGTGGAGGTTTAATGGGCTGTTGCGCTCACCGCGGAGCGGTTCGGGCGTCATGTAGGGGCAGTCCGTTTCAATCACGATCCGCTCCAACGGCAGTTTCTCCGCAATGCAGCGCTGCTTGGTGGCGTTCTTAAACGTCAGCGCGCCGCCAAAGGCGATGTAGAACCCCATGTCGACATAGCGCGCCGCATCCTCATAGCTGCCGGAGTAGCAGTGCAGCACGCCGCTCAATTGCCCGCGTCGAGCGGAGAGCATGCTCATCACGTCCCCGTGCGCCTCGCGGTCGTGCACGATGACGGGTTTCTTCGTCTGCACCGCGAGGTCGAGCTGGTTGGCAAACGCCTCGCGCTGCGCTTCCCGCGGGGAATAATCGTAATGGTAGTCCAGCCCGATTTCGCCGACGGCGACGATCTTCTTTTGCTCCAGCGCGCGCTCAACGCGCAGCAGGTTGGAGTTGTCCGCCGTGCTCGCCGAGTGCGGGTGAATGCCCGCGCTGCCAAACACATAATCGTACAGCAGGGTCAGGCCCTGAATCTTCGGGATATCGTTTGCCTCGACGCAGGCTTCGACAAATCCGGCGACGCCCGCCGCGGGGAAGGACGCGATCAGCGCGTTGCGATCCAGCTCAAACTGGTCGTCGAGCAGATGCGCGTGGGTATCGAACAATCTCATTCTATGTCTTCCTAACGTTCTTGATTCGTGGTCAGATCGAGATCCATCAGAATCTCGTCAAAGTATTCGCCGCGCACGCAGATGCGTCCTTTGTGCCGCCCGACTTCGGCGAAGCCGAAGCGATTGTAGAGCGCAATCGCGCGGTCGTTTCCCTCGCGCACTTCGAGCGAGAGCTGCCGTAGCTCACCGGTGCTTTTCGCAAAGTCAATCATCGCCTGCATCGCGATGGAACCGACGCCAACATGCCAACAGGAGCGCTTGATCGAGATCGCGACGCCGGCGCAGTGCGCAATGCGCGCGCGTCCGCCGGCGCGCACGTCGCAAACAAGAATGATCTCGCCGTCAATCGTGCCGACGAACATCTTGGTGTTCTTTGCCGCGAGCGTGGTGTTGATCCAGCCGATTTCGCTCTCGACCGTGAGGCCTTCAATGCCGTTTTCGTCGCAGAGCAGAAAATCCGTCTCGCTGCCGACGACCTTGAGGTATTCCACCATCTCCGGCGCGTCGGACTCCTCCGGGTCGCGTAGAACCAGCGTGCGCCCGTCCTTGAGCTTGTATTCCGTCATTGTGCTTTCTCCCGGTTCGAGTTAGCGAACCTTCAGTCCGGAGTCCATAGGCGCAAGCGTCGTCAGCGCGGAGAGGTTCGTGTCCGCCGCGTCCGAGGCACAGAGAATCATGCCGCGGCTTTCCACGCCGCAGAGCGTCACCGGCTTGAGGTTGGCGACGAGCACCACCGTCTTGCCGACGAGATCGTCCGGCGTGTACCACTGCTTGATGCCGGAGACGACCGTTCGCGTTTCCTCGCCGACTTCGAGCGTGAGCTTGAGCAGCTTTTTGCTCTTTTTAATCTCCTCGGCGGCAACAACCTTGGCCAGCCGCAGGTCGACCTTTGCAAAGTCGTCGTACTCAATTTCCGGCAACGGCGCGTCCTCGTCCACTTCCTCGGCCTTCGCCGGTTCGGCGGGAGCTGCGGCGGCCTTTGCCTGCTCCGCTTCGGCGGCAAAGTGCGCCAGTTCCGCTTCCACGTCGATGCGCGGGAAGAGCGCTTCGCCCTTATGTACCGTCGCGCCGGGCACGCTGCCGCCCCATGCGAGCGATTCGTAGGCGGTCTGCGCGTCGCCGAGCCCCAGCTGGGCAAAGAGCTTTTGCGGTGTGCTCGTTAAGAACGGCTTGAGCAGAATCCCGATGATACGGAGGCTCTCCGCGAGGTTGTAGAGCACCGTTTTGAGGCGTTCCTGCCCCGCTTCGCTTTTGGCGAGCGTCCACGGCGCGGTGACGTCGATGTATTTGTTGCAGGCGCCAACAAGTTTCCAGATCTCCGCGAGTGCATCCGGAATGTGTAGCTCGTCCATCTGCGCGTCCACCTTGGCGGGCAGCTCGCTGGCCAGCTCGATCAGCGCCGCGTCCTCGTCCGCAACCGCGGCGGGGGCAGGCAGCACGCCGCCAAAGTATTTGTCGATCATCGCGACCGTGCGGCTGAGCAGGTTGCCAAGATCGTTGGCAAGGTCGGTGTTGATGCGCGCAATCAGCGCTTCGTTGGAGAAGGTGCCGTCCGAACCGAACGGAACCTCACGCAGCAGGAAGTAACGAATCGCGTCCACGCCGTAGCGTTCGCAGAGTTTCACGGGGTCGACCACGTTGCCCTTCGACTTACTCATTTTGCCTCCGTCGAGCACGAGCCAGCCGTGGCCGAACACCTGCTTGGGCAGCGGTTCGCCGAGCGCCATGAGCATGATCGGCCAGATGATGGTATGGAAGCGAACGATCTCCTTGCCGACGATGTGGACGTCCGCCGGCCAGAACTTGCGATAGAGCGAATCGTCCTCGCTTCCCCACCCGAGCGCGGTAATGTTGTTCGAAAGCGCGTCGAGCCATACATAAACGACATGTTTTTCGTCGAAATCGACCGGAATTCCCCACGTAAAGCTCGTCCGGCTCACGCAGAGGTCTTCGAGGCCGGGCAGCAGGAAGTTCTGGAGCATCTCGTTCGTCCGGCTGTTCGGCTGAATGAACGTCGGGTTGTCCTTGATGTACTGAATCAGCCGGTCGGCGTATTTCGAGAGGCGGAAGAAGTAGCTCTCCTCCTCAACGAGTTCCACGGGGCCGCCGCAGTCCGGACAGACGCCGCCCGCTTCCTGCACCTGACGGTCGAGCCAGAAGCTCTCGCAGGGGGTGCAGTAGTGGCCGGTGTATTTCGATTTATAGATGTCGCCCTGCTCGTAGAGCTTGCGGAACATCTTTTGAACGGCCTTGACGTGGTAGTCGTCCGTGGTGCGAATGAACCCGTCGTAGGAGATGTCCAGTAGCTTCCAGAGGTCCTTAAACCCGGCGACGATGGTGTCCACATACTGCTGCGGGGTTATGCCCGCGGCCTTGGCCTTGCGCTCAATCTTCTGGCCGTGTTCGTCCGACCCGGTCAGAAAGAACGTTTCGTAGCCGCGCTGGCGCTTGTAGCGCGCAATCGCGTCCGTCGCAACCGTGCTGTAGGCGTGGCCAATGTGCAGGCTCGCGCTCGGATAGTAGATTGGCGTGGTGATGTAAAAAGTCTTGCGTCCGTCCATGTTGGTTTCCTCCCCAAAATTCGAAGTAAAATAAAAACGCATACCGCCCCGTGTAAGGACGGCACGCGCAAACAGCCGTGTGCCGAAAAACCACCTTACTTCCCCCTAGACGCGGGGGCATAAGTTTCCGCTGTA